>NZ_JBWKFM010000032.1:25161-78773 GCF_056434285.1 Streptomyces sp. NPDC044063 | reverse complement strand
TTCCGCAAGCGGAATTCAAAAAGCAGGGCAATTCGCGCAAGCGCGAATTGCAGGCACCCGCGCAAGCGCGGGCGCCGAGGCTGGCAGCAAGGGGAGGTGCATCATGCGCGGGCCTGTGTAGGGCTTGGGAATCCCAGCCGTCACCCTGCGACGGAGGTGACGGCTGGTCGGCCTGACGGGGTGCCGGCCTCACCGTAGTAACGGGCTCCGCTGCGCTCCACCCGAACCCCTCCCCCACCCTCGAAACCGGTCGGACACGTTCACCAATGCCCTGCCAGCATACCCTATGAACCGTGAGTGCGAGGCAAGTTTCAGCCAAGTATCAGCCTACAGGGCGAACCTGCTGCCTGGGTGATGCATCACTGATGCTGGCTGTGTAGAGTCTGGGGCCATACATCACCACCCCGGCCCGTCACACACCGTGCCGGACTTTCTTTCTGATTGCGCGCCGCATTCCGCGAAAAGGAGAGCACGGGAATGGCCGTGAAACTGCGTGAACACCAGATTGAGGCCGTAGCCGCCATTGTGCGCGGTCTCGATATCCCGCCGGGCGGCATTCCTTTCAATGGCCTGCGCGGGCAGGTGCACGCCGCGTGCGGAACGGGGAAGACCATCATCGCAGCGGCGTCCGCGAAGCGGATTGTTCCCAAGGGCCGCGTTCTCGTCCTGGTGCCGACGCTGGATCTCCTGGCGCAGACGGTGAAGGCGTGGCACAACGCCGGGCACAGGGGGCCGGCCATCACGGTGTGCGGCCCCCTGGACGACCCGGAGCTGTGGAACATGCAGGTGCGCTCCACCACGAACCCAGTGCGGCTGGCGATGTGGCATGGCACGGGGCCTGTGACCATCTACGCGACCTACGCGTCTCTTCCCGTTCTCGTGGAGGCGTTCGCGGGCGTCTACGGGCAGCAGCTGGCCCCGATGGACCTCGCGGTGGTCGATGAGGCGCACAGGACGTCCGGGTCGATGGGTAAGGCGTGGGCGGACATCCACGACCAGACGAAGATCCCGGCGCACCGTCGGCTGTACCTCACCGCGACGCCGAGGATCTGGCAGGAGCGGCCCCCGCACTGGGAGGTCGCCGAAGGTGTCCGTGATGCGCTGCCGGAAGAGATGGCGGCGAGCATGGACGACGAGGCCGTCTTCGGGCCCGTGCTCTACAAGCTGTCGCTGGCGTCGGCCGTGTCGCGGAAGCTGCTTGCGCGGTACCAGATCATCGTCCTGGAGCTCCAGGACCCGGTCGTGACGCCCGAGCGGCTGATGGGCGAGGACCGGCACACCGAGGAAGTCCGCGGGCAGCGGCTCGGGGCGCTGCAGGCCGCGCTGCTGCACACGATGGCGCAGCACGGGCTCCAGACCTGCATCACCTTCCACCACCGGACCATAGAGGCCCAGGCGTACGCGGAGGGCCTGGAGCGGGTGGTGGCGAAGCTGCACGCGGACCAGCCGGAGATGTACCCGGCGAAGGTCTGGGCGGACTGGCTGTGCGGGGAGCACGTCCCCGAGCGCCGGCGGGAGGTCCTGGGCAACTTCGGCGCCACCACACTGCGCGCCGTCCTGTCCAACTGCCGCGTCCTTGGGGAAGGCGTGGACATCCGGGCCGTGGACTCCGTGGCCCTGCTGGACCCCAAGGGCGCGCCGCACGACATCGTGCAGGCGATCGGCCGGGCCCTGCGGCAGAAGCCCGGGCAGGGGAAACTCGCCTCTTTGATCGTGCCGGTATTCCTCCAGCCTGGAGAGCAGCCGGAGGACATGTTCACCTCCGGGTCGTACCGTCCTTTGGTGAAGGTGCTCGAAGGGCTGCGGGCTCATGATGAAGAGGCTGTGGAGTTGCTGGCGATTCCACAGGAGCCGCAGAAGGATATGGCGCAGCCCTCGGTGAATATCGGTGAGGCTCCGGAGGAAGGCGAGGCGGAATCCCGTCTGCTGCTGCGCTTTGCGGCTCCGCGTGACCCGGTGATGGTCGCGGACTGGGTGAGCTTCAACGTGATCGACACGGAGCGGCAGGACTGGGCGCGCGGCTGGGCGAAGCTCAAGGAGTTCACCGAGCGTGAGGGGCACGCCCGGGTGCCGTACGAGCACAAGGAGGGCGCGTTCCCGCTCGGGACCTGGGTCGCTGAGCAGCGGCGGGCGTTCGGGGCTGGGCAGATGACCGGCAAGCGGGCGCAGCGGCTGGAGAAGCTGGGGATGGTCTGGTCGGTCGCCGATGAGCGGTTCCAGGAGAACCTGGCGGCGGCCCGGGTGTACTTCGAGGAGCACTGGACGCTGTGCGCGCCCCGGTCGGCGTCCGCGCTGGACAAGCCGATCGGGCAGTGGCTCTCGAATCTCCGACGGCCGGGGGCGCTCGCCGACAGGCCGGAGTGGGAGGCCGCGTTGCAGGCCGTGGACGAGGACTGGAACCCGTCGTGGCCGGCGGAGTGGCAGCGGCATTACGCCGTGGTGCGGGAGATGCTCGCCGAGGAGAGCATCCTCGCCTACGTCGAGCCGGGCGTCACCGTGCACGGGATGGACATCGGGAAGTGGCTGGCCAAACAGCGCAAGCCCGAGGTATGGGCGGCCCTGTCCGACGGGCAGCACGAGCGACTGGAGGCCATCGGCGTCTTCCCGCATGCGCCCGAGCCGGAAGCGCCCGCGAAGCCGTCCACGGCGCCCGTGAGCACCTTCGAGCGCGGCGTTGCGGCCCTGGCTCAATACAAGGCCCGCACGGGCTCCGTGACCGTCCCCAGGGCCCACGTAGAGCGGCTGGAGGACGGTACGGAGGTGAAGCTGGGGGTGTTCCTGTCCAACAGCAAGAGCCGCCGGGCCAAGCTGACCGGTGACAAGCTCGCCGCGCTCGCCGGCCTCGGGCTGGAGTGGGCGGCCACGGAAGGAGCGGCGTGATGACCGCACGCGAGCATGGCGCGGGAAAGCAGGAAGTCAGCGCTGGCCCGCGTCAGCGGATGGGCGACTTCCAGACGATGGCGGTCACGGTAATCGCCATTCGGGATGCCCCTGCGTGCCCTCACCCCTACGATCCGTTATGAGCCCGGCCCCTCCGCCCGATCCCCAGAAGGCAGGCACGTCACGATGCTCTCCACCGACTTCGTCACCGGCGTACCCAACTGGCTCGACCTCGGCAGCCCGGACACGGCGGTGTCCGCCGCCTTCTACTCGGCCGTCTTCGCCTGGGACTTCGAGTCCGCGGGCCCCGAGGCCGGGGACTACGGCTTCTTCAAGAAGGACGGCAAGACCGTCGCCGCGCTCGGCCCGCTCACCGAGGAGGGCGCGAGCCCGGCCTGGACGGTGTACTTCCAGACCCCGGACGCGGACGCCACCACCAAGTCCGCCACGCAGGCGGGCGGGACCGTGCGGGCCGAGCCGTTCGACGTCATGGAGGCCGGGCGCATGGCGTGCCTCACCGACCCGGGCGGCGCCGAGTTCGCCCTCTGGCAGCCCGCGGCCGTCAAGGGCCTGGAGGACACCTCCTCGGACAACACGCTGTGCTGGGCCGAGCTGCACACAGCGGACGTCCCGGCCGCGCTCTCCTTCTACCGCGCCCTGTTCGGCTGGCGGTCGCGGGAGATGGAGGCGCCCGGCATGACGTACACGGTGCTGTCCAGCGCCGAGGGCGACCAGCAGGACGCCTCCTTCGGCGGCCTCGCCCCGGCCCAGGAGGGCATGGAGCCGCGCTGGATTCCGTACTTCTCGGTCGCCGACGCCGACGCCACCGTCGCGCGGGCACAGGAGCAGGGCGGTACCGTCGTCATGCCCGCCTCGGACGTGCCCGACGTCGGCCGCATCGCCTGGCTGGCCGACCCGCACGGCGCCCCCTTCGCCATCCTCAAGCCCGCCCCCCAGACGGCCTGAGCGGCGCGCCCGCTTGACCAGGGTGTTCAGGCGATAGGGCGCCTGACGCCCTGGGTGTGCGCGGCGAGGAAGCCGTCGAGCCCCGGCGGTAGAGCTCCTCCTTGAGCCGGACCGGCAGGTCCCGCCATGGAATCCCTGTGCGCAACCGAAACAGAATCCCGTTGATCACCCTGCGGTGGCACTTCCACCGCCGGCATTGCCGGGCAGGTGCGGTTCCAGCCGAACCCACTCCGCCTCACTCAAATCACCCCGCCCCACATGGCTGAGAACGAACCACAGCCCGGACGATCACTGACCTATCAGACAGGCTAGGGCGAGCCGCCGCTCACGGACCGAAGTTGGAGAAGGCGTGACGCCGATGGACAGAGACCCCGGGCGCACTGGGCGCCCGGGGTCCTTCGCTGCCTGGGGCCAGCGACATCGAGCCCCAGGGCGTACACGTACTTGAGTGCGATGCCATGGGCTCTGAGCAGCGACATCGCACTGGCGTGCGTGTAGGTCCTGGGGTCATAAGCCGCTCCCCCCCTCTGCGGGCAATGTGGCGGCCGGGACATGTTCGGCGAGGCGGTCCAGCCGGGTCTCGAGCGTCCGTACGAGGCGGGCGCGGTCCTGGGCGCAGCGGCTCTCGGGACCCTCATGGTGCGCGGGACCTTGGGTGGAAGTGTTCTGCTGAGGTCGGTTTGTCAGACCCGCTCGTACGATGTCTCAGGTACAGGGTCGGAGGCGGGGAGGGGTTAATGGCACAACAGCTGACGTACGCTCAGCGGCTCGTTCTGATCAACAAGTGGAAGAATCCCCCGGGGGCTTCCGAGCAGCTCCGGCTGGAGCGGGCCGAGCGTATGGTGAAGGTTGCGATCAGCCAGCACGAGGCATTCCAAGGGCTCGACATCACGGTCGCTGCGAAGGGCTCCTACCCCAACAAGACCAACGTCCGCGGCGACAGCGACGTGGACATCATGGTGAAGCTCAACGACCCCTTCCACACCGATGGCCTGGCGTCGTGGTGGTGGGGCCAACCGGCCCGGCACCCAGGGCCGTGGACCAAGGCCCACCTCCGCGAGGAGGTCCACGCCGCTCTCACCAGCCATTTCGGGTGGGTAGACGCGGACCATAACATCGCCTTCTACGTCCCGGAGGTCGTCGGCAGCCGCCCCAGCATCGACGTGGTGCCGTGTTTCAAGTGGGTGAAGTACGACGCCGCAGCTCCCGGGGGCGAGCGCGTGGGGAGCGTCGTCTACGGACGCAACGGCAAGCAGGTCATCAACTGGCCCGAGCTCCAGCTGGCCAACGGCCGCACGAAGAACATCAACACCAAGTACCGGTACAAGTTCGTGGTGCGAGTCCTGAAGAACGTGGAGAACGACCTCGCTGCCGAGGGCGTGATCAAGGCGCTGCCGTCGTACTTCTCCGAGTGCCTGATCTACAACGTCCCGGACCATATCTTCCTCACCGGCGACCTGGATGACGCGATCCGCGCGAGCCTGCGGGAGGTCCACCGTCAGCTCTCTTCCTTCTGGAGCCTTCAGCTCATGCGGGAGCCGAACGAGATGAAGAAGGTCTTCGGCGAAGGACAGAAGTGGAACGCGAAGGACGCCGGTGAGCTGATCGAGGGCGCGTGGCACTACCTCGGCTACGGAGGCTGATGATGAGCACGGCCGCCACCATCCGCACCGGTTCCACCATCGCCGCGACCCTCTACACCGTCATCCTGGTCGTCCTGGGCCTGTACCCGTCGCAGTTCCGGTACCTGTTCGCCTACATCCCGGCCGCTATCGGATACGGCGTCATCGTCTTCGACAAGTGGGCCTGGCACTGGCCCGTCATCCACCGCTTCACCAGCCGCCCCTGGGTCACGGGCACCTGGCGGGTAGTGCTTTCCCCGAGCCCGGAGAGCCACATACCCGAAGGGATAAACCGGGGCCCGATCACCACATACATGACGATCGAGCAGACCTTCTGGAGCCTGCACGCCACGCTTCGTACGAAGGAAAGCACCTCCCGCCCGAGCAATGCCACGATCAGTGCCCCCGAGAACTCGGGCACCGCCGAGATTGCCTTCCTGTACGAGAACACGCCCCGCGTGGAGCACCAGCACCGCAGCCCCCGGCATGAGGGAGCCTGCCGAATCACGGTCACCGGGCTACAGCCCAAGGCTGCCACCGGGCACTACTACACCAGCCGGTTCAGCGCCGGCGACATGGACTTCACCCTCCTCGACCGCTCCACCGGCTACGGCACCTACGCCGAAGCCCAAACCGCCGACCCCGACCGCAGCTCCGGCTGAACCAGCCCGCATAACCGACAAACCCTGCACCGCAGCATCTCCAGATCACCAGATCCCTCGTCGACGACGACAGCAGGGCCACCGGCTGAAGTAGCTCGGCATGCTCTGGTCCGTCGCCGACGAGCGAACTGCCTGCTGGGGCCTCGTAGGGCGCCGAGCAGCAGGGCCGGGCGGTTCAGCCGGCTCGTGCGGCCAGGAGCTGGGCGCGGTTGTAGGTGGTGGTTCCGTCCTGCGGGGTGGTGCGCAGCAGGTCGACCAGGCCCTGGGCTGGGTCGGGTTCGCGGGGTGTGACGGCGGGTGCGGAGATGTCGTCGAGGAGTTTGTCAACGAGGCGGGCGAGGGTGTGGTTGCCAGTGCCGTTGTAGCCCCAGCTGATGCCGTAGCCGGAGCGGGCCGGGGCGGGCCACAGGGTGCCGTCCTGGGTGCGGATCCAGGGGGTGTGGTCGCTGACAGTGAGGGCCGCCAGGGGGGAGGTGGTGGGCAGGCGCTGCAGGGCGAGGGTGAAGATGTCCTCGGGTTCGTCGTGGGACCAGCGCTTGCGGCGCCGGATCGCCGGCACGCCGGTGACGGGGTCGTGCAGGAGCTCGTCGGTTTCGGTGTCACGGGCATTGGTGAGCAGTTCTTGCTCCAGCACGGTGGGCGCCTGGTCCCGGGTGACGGGTCGAAGGCGTTGGGCCCACTCGCGGGCGGTGGCGCACTCGTCGGGCCGGACGACGACCGCGTCGCCGGTGTGCCAGTCCTGGCCGCCGTCCCAACGTTGGGCGAGGGCGGCGACGCGGTGGGCCAGGACGTCGCGGCGTTCGGTGATCGACAGCCAGCCCGCACGGCGTACCACCTCGGGCAGCGGCTCTTCGTCGGGGCGGCGCAGCTCGGCGGGGACGGCGCCGAGGACCAGGTGGGCGCCGTCACCGCTGTCGGCGGCGTTGTCTTGCAGTTCCTGGATGTCGCGGGTGACTGACTTGTGATCGCGGGCGCGGATCTCGCGGGCCAAGGACCAGCACAGGCGAGCGGCCGGAGAGCCGTCCGGCTCGTCGGCGGCGAGTTCCACCAGCGCCTCGATGCGGCTGGTGACGTGGCAGGCGGGCACGATGGCCGGCGGTGTCCCCGGTCTCCAGGCGGCGATCGTCTCGCGGTCCCGGAGCGAGGCGAACCAGTACGGAGCCCGCATCCCCACCGTGGCGGCCAGGTGTTTCCACGTCGGCTCGTACTGCTCGGACAGCTTCAGTCCCGGCAGCACGTCCAGGGCGAGGAGCCGCGGCACGTACGGCTCGCTGACCTGCGTACCGGCCTGCGCGACGACCACGCACGCATACCTGGACGCCAGGCGCTCCCCGTACCGGCCGTACAAGGCGTCGATGACCGACCGGGGATAGGCGTTTCCGTCCCGCAGCGAGTGCACCAGCCCGATACCACCCGCAGGGGTCTCCCAGCGCAGGACCGCGTAGCCACGAACGACCTCCGCCTGGTCGAACTCCGCCGTGCCCTCGCCCGGCAGCCGCAGCAGTAACGGTTCATACCCCGGCTTCCGGTCCTGCTCCTTGCCTTTGTTGAACAACGCCACCGCGTCCCTCCCCGGTCTGATCTTCCCCATGACGAGAGGGATCTGCCCACCGCCGGGGCAGGTCAGTCCAGGTCGGTGGTGCCGGAGCCGGCGCGGGGCCGGTTGCGGGCCCAGCGCTTGAGGTCACCGACGCGGTAGAGGAGTTCGGCACCGCGCTTGCCCGCCGAACCCGGGAAGGTCGGGTCGTTCTGGCGGGCGTAGCGCAGAGCGGCGAGGGTGATGGCCGGCAGGTGGTGTTCGTGGGCCTCGCGCAGCCCGACCACGGTGTCGTCCGGGCCCGCCGGCGGCGTCGCCACCGTGGTGATGGTGTCGGCCGGTTCGGCGGCCGGGGAGGGCTCAGGGGTGGCCGTGGACGACAGGGCCGGGGCGGTATTCCAGGCGTCGGCAAGGAAGTCGGTGGGCCAGGCGCTGCCAGCCAGCCCGGTAGGAACGGCGGCGTACGCGGCCCTCCACTTTCGGCAGGACGCGGGTGCCCGGCCGCCAGAAGGTGGCGTCGGTCCGCTTGACGCCGTCCAAGTCCTGGCCGGCCAGGATGCGGCCGATGCCGAGCACAAGGGTTTCGACGGTCTCCTCAATCTGCTTGTCGAGCTTCGTCTGCGCCATCGGTCGTGCCCTTTCGGTGTGCGTCCGGGCACCTCACACCCGGAAGCGGACACGACGGTTCTACGACGATTCCCCTGTGGACAGAGTTACGCACGGAGCTGGGCCGCTGTGGACAACGAAGTGGAGTTGAGAGCTACAGAGACACTCCCCAAAAACCTAGAACACGCAAAACACCATATAACAGGGCATGCTGGTGCTAGTGGGCCTCAGGGGAGGTCCCTCCTCCTGGCCGCCGCCCGACCCGGCTGGCCCATAGAGGGGGAGAAGGAGCCAAGCCCCGCCCCAGAAGCACTCGTGCAATCCCTCTCGTCTGTCTCACCTGGGCGTGCCGGGGTCGGTGGCGGCATGCGACACGCGAACCAGGAGCTCCAGATGAGTCACGGCAACAGCCTCACCCAGCAAGCCCGCTACCGTGCACGGTGTACGGGGCGCGGGCACCAGAGCGAGCACCAGTTCCTGAGCACGGCTCGGCCGGCGACACCGATCCCGGAAGTGACCGGGGAGCAGGCGCTGCTGGAGGCTGCGCTCTTCGAACACATCGGCGGCACCGCCGACTACTGCGCCCATCCCGCCGGAATCCACTCGGTGCATCCGCAACGCGATCACCTGACGGTCCACCTCGACCCGTACATCGGCCAGCCCGGCCGTCCCCTGGCAGAGCACAGCCTGGCCCGGCTGCTGCCCACCCAGAACACCCACAGCGACGAGAACCCCTACGGCGTCCCGGGTATCCGTCTGCGTGGCATCGACCACCACGGTCTGCACCTCGGCATGGCCGACAGCGACGCTTCCGCCACCCTGGCCGGGCCGCCGCCCGCGCGGTGGCGCACGCTCCTGGCCGACCATCGCGCTGCGTGCGGCGAGGACGGGCTTGCTCCCCTGTGGGAGCACACCGGCCTGAGCGAGTCAGAGGCCGCTTTCCGCGCCGAACACCCGACATGGCAGCACATCCTGAGCCGCAGCGCCTGGCTGGGAAGCGGGCTCCTGCGCCGCATCGGCCTGTTCCATACCGTGTCCAACGCCTACTGCCTGAGGTACTGGTTCGACGGCGAGGACTGGAAGTTCGAGCTCAAGTACGAGCACGGCGTTCCCGTGAACCACGACGAGCTCATCCAGTACCTGACCCACCCCGTCTGGGGGCTCCCGCTGCGCGTCGACCACCGCCACTGCGCATGCCGGCCCTGCGATTGCGACGGCGGCCGCGAACGCATGTGCTGGATTGAGCTCAGCCCCTCCTCCCGGCGATCGACCGGTATCAGCTTCCGCTTCCGCTCCACGGACAAGGACCGCGACATCACCACGGTCTACACGAGGCTCACCGCTACAGGAGCCCCAACACCCTGGCTCGAGCACGTTCTCCCCCAGCACCACCGACAGGCCAGCGAAGCGGTAGCCGTCTGAAAGGACGCGTTCCTCCCTCGACGCACGGGCCCCGGCACGAGCTCCAGGCCGGCGCTGAGGACCACGCCTCGGAATACGACATGCACCGTCGCACGCGGCTACGTGTAATGCGGGGCCCTGGCCAAGGTGACGCCTCCGTTCTCCAGGCGCAGCACGCCGTGGTCAGGGCCTTGCGGCTCGTACGTGGCGCCAGGGATTCGCGCTTCCGTACGCAGTAGGAAGTCGGCGACTTCCTGCGTGCCGGGCCCGGCGTTCCAGACCAGGCGGTATGGGAGGACTCCCGGCGTCGGTTCTTCCCATGCCGGCCGGATGCGGAGCGAGCTCCACAGGGCCGTGGCACGGACCATGAGGGCGCTGCGCAGTGGGGTGCACGGGGTGTGCGCCCAGCGGTAGGCGTGGGCGGCTTCCGCCTCGGTCAGGGACGGCTGTCGCCACAAGGGCTCGACATCGAGGTTGTTGTGCCATCGCGTCTCCGAGGCCAGGACGCGGCCGAAGTCGCGGCGACGCCCTTGGCTCCGGGAGTCGATGAGGTCGATTCGGGCGCCGGTGGGCAGGTGGTACAGCCGCAGCCGCCGGTTCCCCATTCCGGTCAGGCGCAGGCCGGGGATACCGGAGACGCGGCTGCCCTGGTGGAGCAGGGGCATCATGCGGGAGGCGACCCGGCAGGCGGTGTTGGTGTGAACGTCGAGACGGTCGGGCCGCGCGACGATCCAGTTTAGGTAGAGGCAGATACTGGCCATCGCGGAACAGCGCGTGGGGTTGTCGAAGGGGTGCGGCTGCTGCCTGTGGCCGTTCATCAGGCAGGTGGCGAGCAGGGCCTGGAACCGCTGCTGGCCGGCCGAGGTGTCGGGGTCCAGGGCGGGCAGTCCCTTGGGGCTGCGCGGCAAGTCGCCGGTGGGGATCCCCAGCAGCTCTTCGCAGGTACGACGGCGCGCGGCGTCGCGGGTGTGTGGCATCGCGGGTCCGTTCGGCACGCTGCCCGGGCAGCGGCCGGCTGAAGACGGGCCGCTCGGCACGAGAAAGGTCGTGGAAGAGGACCGGGCATCACACCCTCGAGGCACCGTGCACGTCCGCCCGGGCGGACCGCAAGCCCCAGGACCGTCCCCGGCCCGCGCTCCACACAATAGCCCCGATTGATCCGAAACAGACACATAACACGCGCCATTCTCATTGCCGATCACGAACCTGAGCCGTTGCCAGCTGGCCCCCGGTGCGGCGGCCTGTCGGCCGCCGGGACGAGGACGCCGACGAGGCGACCGGGCGGCGCCACACGCAGGCCGACCCAGAGCCAGGCGCTCGATCCGCACCACCGTGGTCTCCACTCGCCTCCGTGCACGGGCGCGCGGTGGAGTCCATCGCGTCCACTCATCCCCGGCGGCGGCCCCGCGCGGTGCGCCACGGGTTCGGCCGGCCGCCGGGGTACTGCCGGGAGCGGTGCCGGGCGGGTGGCGGCGTCGGTGACGGAGACAGCGCCATACGCAGCCGGGCGGCTTCGGCGAGCTGCTCCAGGCGCTCGCGCTGCTCCGGCGAAAGGTGCGGCGGGGTCGGGGCAACCATGGGGGCCTCCGTGCTTGAAGGAGCAGTCCCTGGCACTCTCCCCCGCTCCCGGGTGACTTCGGGGGTGGGCGGTCGGTCGCGTCCCGGCGCCTGGCACGGTGACTTCGCCGTCCGTCCCGCCGTGCGGGCCGCACGGCGCTTCACGGCCGGAGGCCCTGGCCTTGGCCGGGGTCGGGCTGCTGGCGCTGCTGCTCGTGCTCCTGACGGCGCTGGTCGACCGGACTGGCCGGATCGGCGGCCGGAGCCTTTCGGTCCTCCATGGCGCGGCGGCGGGTGTCGGCGGCGCGGGTGAAGGCAGCGAGCCGGTCCAGGTTCTTTGGTGTGCGCAGCCATGTCGCCGGGTCGGTCGTGCGGCCCTCCAGGTACTCCTCGGGCATCGCGGCCTGCTGGTGGGCCTGGACGGCTGCGGCCCGTTGCGCCGGGGTCAGGGCGGCGTCCCGGCCCGGGTGGTCGACGGTGTGGGGAGCGGATGCCGTCTCGCCCTCGAGGTCGCGGTGATCGGCGGGTGCGGAGACGGCCGAGGTCGTCGCCTCGTTGGCGGTGGCGGTGTCGGCTCGGATGCGGGCGTCGCGGATCGCGTTCTGCACGGCAAGGCTGGCGACACGGGCTCGCTCGTAGCGGCTGGACTCCCGCGGCGGCGTGCCTTCGGCGGGGGCGATCCACCACCGGTGTGGCACCGGGAAGTCGGCGGTGTAGCTGATCCGGTCCGGCGTCGGGGCCTTCCGGCCGGGCTTCGCGACGGTGCGGCGGCGGGAGTACCGGAGCAGGGCCCGGTGGGTGATGTAGTCGTCAAGGCCGCGGGTGAACTCGCGGCCGCGCAGCGTCTCCAGCAGGTGCCGGCGCGCTTCGGCCAGGATGTGGCGCCGGGAGAACTTCTCTCGCACGGTGAAGACGACCGCGGCGACGTCGACGGCGGCGAGCGTCACGTCCACGGTGGGATCCACCCGCGCCCGAATCGCCGCTCCGGCTGCCCGGCACCTGTCCAGGAGGCCGTCGATGAGCTGCTGGCCGAAGCGGAGGATCGCGGAGGCGCGCCACCACGCGAGGAGCTGCGCGAGCGGCTTCGGCTTCTTCTTCGCGGGCCGTGTCTCCTGCGCCGCCCACCAGCCCAGCTGGTGACGGCCGCGCTCTGAGGGCAGGTGCCCGTGGTCCTTCACGTACTGGTCGGTGAGCACCTCCAGGGCGTCCTCGATGCGCTGGCGGCGGGACGCCGACCAGTTGATGAGGTCCTCGGGCACTCCGGCGATCTCCATGACCGGACGCAGGCCCGGTGTGACCTCGCGCGACACGGTCGCCAGCCCCAGGGTTTCGCACACCTCGGTCGTCATCGCCAGGGTGTAGAGCGTCCCGGCGGCCACCACGTTCTGGTAGAGGCGGTAGGTGTCCACAGCGCCCCAGACCGGTTCACCGCCGGCGCCCAGGCGCTGGACGCGGTTGAGGATCAGGCAGTGCTCGTGCAGGAGCGGCAGCCCGTCGCGGTTGTCGATGTGCCGGAAGGCGGCGACCACGAGCGCGGGTGTCTTCGCGCGGCCGCGGCCTGACGCCCACCGGGTCTCGGCAACTTCATCCTCCAGCCAGCGCAGCGCCGTGGCGACGGCCCGCTCGTGGGCCCGCTCGATGACCCGGCGCGTGGCAGCGTCGCCCAGCGCCCACAGCACGACCAGCGACGCCTGCGGCCGGAAGGTGAAGTCCATGCCGAGCAGCGGCGTCTGCTTGCGGGCCTCGATCTCCTCGATCGGCTGCCCCAGCACCGTCAGCCGACGGGCCGTGGCCGCATCGACGCCGTCGTCCAGGAGGCCGCGCTCGATGCGGTCGGCGTCCGGGTGCCGGCCCTCGCCGAACAGCAGCTCCAGCTGACGCTCGGACACCTGGCCGCCCTCGGCGAGCCCCAGCGCACGCAGACCACGCCCCAGCCACCGTCCCGGTGGGAGCCCGACCAGCTCCTGGGCGTCCTTCAATGACTGTCCGACCGGGCGGCGGCCGTCGCCGAACGCGACTCCGCGTATGTAGTACCGCCACGCGTTACGCCTTTGGATCTTCGCGACACTCAGCATCGCCACAGCACACACCGGCGCTGACCTGCGAAAAAGCGTGATCCCGTGAGGCGGGAGGGTTCACCGGAACTTCACGGCCGATCCCGCCGGGCGGGCGTTCGCGGCGGCATCGTGCCCGCCCGGCGGACACCACCAGGGCCATGCAAATGCTGCGCGGCCGCCAGTCACACGCGCCTCACACACCGGAAACCGCCAGTAGACGACTCCACCGTCAACGAGTGCACATCTACGTACCGCTCCCCGACCTGACGGCCAAAGACGCCGCGCCCTGCACCACGTCACCGACTCTCCGCCCCCTGCAACGCCGGGGGCTTCCAGCTCTTCCATCAGGCCGGCGAAACCGGTCAGGACGACCAGGGGGACGGGCACAGTCTGGACAGCGGCCAGCGCCGCACGGGCCCGGGCCGCCGGCGACTGCAGATCGGTGTCACCGTCGGCAGGGATCAGAGCGCGACGGCCGCGCCCCAGGGCACAGTTGGTGCTCGGAGTGCTCACCCACCCAGTCTCCCGCCCCACCCCGCACCGCGCCCGGGGGCGGACGTCCCGGGCCCGCTTCCACCACCAACCAGAATTGCCCAATATAGTGGTTTATAGGGGAATGGCGCAGGTGCAGCGGAGTTGCCCGCCGGTCCGCTCCGGCCCGCGGCGCAGCTGACGGGCGGCCCGATACGGCGCGCCGGCCCGGCGCCCGGTCAGCGGTAGCGGCGGGCGACTGTGTCGGCGCTGACACCCAGGGCCGAGCGCCGATCCCGGGCCGCTGGCGCGACGGCCCGGTCTACGTCACCAGCCCCGACGATCCTCTGGTCCCGGCCTACACCGCTCCAGACTTCGAGGACGTGCCCGACCTGATGGGGGAGCTGATCGACTGGCTCAACACCGGTGACCTCGACGCCCCGGTCCACGTACGGGCCTCCATGGCGCACCTGAATCTGGTGAACATTCACCCGTGGAAGGACGGCAACGGGCGCATGTCCCGCGCCGTGTCCACGCTCGTCTTCGCGCGGGAGTCTGAGAGTCTGCTGCCGCCGGAGTTCTCCTCCATCGAGGAATGGCTCGGCCGGGCCCAGAACACCTACGCCTACTACCGCGTCCTGCAACAGGTCGGCGGCCCCAAATGGACCCCCGACCGCGACACCCACCCATGGATCCGCTTCTGCCTGGAGGCCCACCACCGCCAGGCGCAGCAGGCCCAGCGCCGCACCGACCTGCTCTCCCGCGCCTGGATCCACCTCGGCGAGGCCGCCGAGCGCGACGGCCTGGATGAGCGCGTGGTCTACGCACTGCTGCCGGCCTTCTGGGGATCGAAGGTCCGCCGCACGGTCTACCAGGCCGACGCCGACCTGTCCGAGCAGCAGGCCATCCGCGACATCCGCGAGCTGGTCCGCCTGGGCTGGCTCGAGGCCCAGGGCCGGGCACGCTCCCGTTACTACGCACCAGGTCCTCGCATGGCCGGCGCGCAGGAGAAGATCCGGCAGGCCGTCGAGCCCTACGCCGACCCTTACGCGCCCCGCCCCTGACCAGCACGGGCGGCCGGGCCCGGCCGCCCGTGCTGGTCAGGGGCGGGGCGGAGTGCGTCGAGTCCGCCGAGGTCGGCGACCTCCTCGTCGGTAAGGCGCAGTTCGTAGGAGCCGCCGAAGCCTCCACCGCCCGGTGGGCAGGCGCGGGCCAGCTGCCCGGTGAGGACGGCGATCAGACGATGACGATGTGGATCGTCGGTGTGACGAGGCACGGGCTATGGGGCCTTTCTGGCGAGGGATCACCGGAGTGTCACACCTGGTCCAACGAGACGGTGACAGGACTGGTGCGGGTTGCTCGCGCCCCCTTCTTGGAATGGCCGAGAGGGGGGCGGCAGCATGGTGCGGTGTCAGAGTGTCGGGTCGTCCAGCGTGCCGGAGCGGACATCGGCGATGAAGGAGGTCCAGGCGCCGGTGGTGACGAGGAGGGCGGGGCCGGTCTTGTCCTTGGAGTCGCGGACGCCGACGTGGCCGGCGGCGTGGGTGCGGTCGGCGACCTCGACGCAGGCGGTGCCGTTCTCCTGGCTGTGGGACGACTTGAACCAGGCGGTCTCGGGCGCGACGTCGGGGGCTATGCGGGTGCGGTGGTGGGTCACGGTGCCGTCGTCTCTCGTGCGAGTCGGTGCAGGAAGGCGGGCGTTTCCCCTGGCGGCAGGGCGCCCGCCCGAAGGGCGTCGAACTTGCGGGTGAACGCCCAGACCGTGGTGTCCTTGTCGCTGACCTTCGATTCCTCGGCGCCGTCGCTCTGGACGACGGTGGGCAGCGGGGTCTCGAAATCCAGCAGCATGAAGTTGGTGCTGGAGCGGTAGGTGGCGGTGGCCATCGGCAGGATCTTGACCGTGACGTTGTGGAGCGCGGCGAGGCGGGCGATCTCCTCGTACTGCTCGCGCATCACGTCCGCGCCGCCGATCACGCGGCGCAGGACGGCCTCGCAGGTACGACCCATAGTGCCGTTGGGCTGCTGGTGCGGGTGAGGATGTTCTTGCGTTCCATGCGCAGCTCGATGGTGCGCTCGACGAACTCGGTCGTGGTCTCCTCTACCAGCTTCGCCCCCAGCAGCATCTCACGGGCATACCGCTGGGTCTGGAGCAGGCCGTAGACGACGTTGGGCTGCCAGCCGCGGATGTGGCGGGCGCCGCTCTCCAGGCCGACGAAGGTGGCCATGCCCGACGGCATGACGCTGCGGTACTGGGCCCACCAGCCCCGGTTGAGGGAGTCGCGGTGGATCTCTCCGGCGTCGACGCGCGGGAGCCGTGGCCCGGGGAGGAGAAAGACGAGCAGGAGGCGATACCGAGTCCCAGGACGGCACCGGCCGCGGCGCCGCCCAGCGCGAGGGCACGCCGCCGTGTGAGGTCGCTATCGGTCATGGCCGGGACCCTGGGCGCGACGGTCCGGCGCCCGGCGGGGGCACGCGGGGGCGGTCGCCCGCACGAGCGATGCGGGCGGCTGATGCGCGGTGAGGAAGCCGTCGCCTCATGGGACCCGGCGTGTCCTGCCTGCACCGCTGCCCGCACTGGTCGGCGCGTGCCCGCACGCCAGTACCTGTCACCCGAACAGCGCGTCTGCGCACGCCACCGGTACTGGCTCCTGTACCTGCCCGGCACCAGCGGTCTGCACGTGCCCCTCGGCCAGTGCCCGGGTCCTCAGGCGCGTTGCTCCATGTCACCGGTCAAGGAAGCACCCCGGGCTACTCCGCGGCTTCCGAGGCAGTCAACGGGAGCTGCAGCGCCCAAGAGATTACGTGGGGTCAGCTCTCCTTGAAGGTCTGAACACCCTTCTTGCATCCTGCTGCCCACTCTGCCGGGTAGTCGGTGGATGATTCCTTAGCGCGTTGCTCGCAGCCGTTCAACACCTCTCTCACGGCTGCACCTTTACCATGCTTTTCAAGTATTTCCTGGCCAACTTTAAAGCCTGATGCGAAGGCTGACTTTGGCGTTTCTTCACCTCCTTCGCCTCCCCCCGCCGGAGACTTTTCGGATGCTTCATCACTCGGCGCAACCGATTCCTTAGTGTCGCGCTCAGGTGCCTCGCCGCTGCAGGACGTGAGGGAAAATAGGCAGGCGAGGACGGTTGCTGTCGTCGAAATCCAGACAGGCCAGCGACGGGTCGCGACGCAGGTAGTGGAGAGCGTTAATCCGTTTTCTGTCACAGGTTGTTGCTTCATGGCAGCACCGTACGTGGCCTACGTTCCAGCCAACAACGTCTCAAGCGGATCTGACGCGAACTAGATGGCACCTGGATGTCGGATGCAGATACCTTCGTCCAGCTTGATCCGCAGGAACCGCAAATGATCATCATCTCGATGATCACAGTTGGAGGGACCAGCAACGCATGCGATTAAGACCCTTGCTCCCCGCCTTGGCGCTGGGTGTGACGGCAGCGTTATCCAGCACCTCACCTGCGCTTGCTGAGATCGCGCGGCCGCTGCCCATACCGGCTCCGCCCTCAAGCGCACCGTCGACCAGCCTCCCCAGCAAGGCGCCGGCCCCCGTGCAGAGCGGGCCGTCAAGCTCTGCCTCGCAGGCCCCCGCCCAATCGCTGGCACCGGCACCGCAGTCGCCCACGCCCTCGGAAAAACGACCAGAAAACGCCCTAGCCGGCGAGCTCGATGAATTTTGGACGCCGGAGAGAATGGCCCAGGCGAAACCCACGACGGAGCAGGAAGCCCGGGACGCGAAGATCCCGCCAGCGAAGCGGGAACTGATCCAGTCTCCCTCCAAGCCTTTCGAGGGAATCCCTCAGGTGGGTACCTTCTACTACGAGACACAAGGTCCCGACGCCAAAGACGGCTACCGATTCTGCGCAGGAACTGTCGTGCCGTCACCAGGGAAGAACATCGTCGCCACCGCCGCACACTGCTTCGACTCGGATGACCGGAAGCGGAGACTGGTCTTCGTTCCGAAGCACAGCGCCAAAGACCCCAAGCCGTTCGGAGTGTTCCCGATTAATGTCGGCGATGTGTTCATGTACCCCGAGTACCTGATCTACGGAGCTGACAAGGCAACCGGTCTGGACTACGCCTTCCTCAAGACGCAACCCCGCTCCGACGGCAAGAAACTCGAGGAGGTCGTCGGCGCTATCCCGCTTGCTCTCAACTCCGGCTTCAACCACACCGACACCACGGTGATCGGCTACCCCTACCTCCCGGGCGGCGACAAGTACAAGCCCACACAAAATCCGCTCACATGCACTACACCCATGCGGAAGTTCGAAACAGGCGATCAAGATGGGGTGACTGGAGGGACCTTCTCCGAAGTCCACTGCGACGGCTACGTTGGCGGCACCAGCGGGGGACCGTTCCTCATACCCAGAGGCGATGGAAACCACCTCGCACTCGCAGGGGTACTCGGAGGCTGGAAGACAGGCGGCTCTTCCCCCGACATCTCGTACGCCTCCTACTTCGACGATGACGTCCAGAGACTCCTCGACGCAGCCATCGCCGGCACACAGCTCCCCTCTCCCGTACTCCCCCCGGCCTCCACCTGGACACACGCAAAAGACATCGCCAACGGCTACTTCACACCCAGCGCAGCCGGCAAGGACCGCATGGACATGTTCGTCATGTGGTCCGACGGCGAACTGACTATCTACCGTGGCGCCGGAAAAGGCCGCTACTTCGACAAAGAATTCACCGTCCAAAAAAAGAATCAATTCTGGGCAGATCATGCCACTCAAGTCTTCGCAGGCGACTTCACCGGAAACAACAACTCCGACATCGTTGTGCGCTGGAGTGACGGCGAACTTACCCTCTACCCAGACGTCGACGAAAAGGGATTCCATGGCGAGCAGAAGCTGGCAGACCCTGGAATCTGGAAGTATGCCGAAGCGGTAACCGCCGGACGCTTCGGTGGAAACAACTGGACCGACGACATCGTCGTCCGCTGGAAAGACGGTGAGCTGACCCTCTTCCAAAACACTGGAAAGTCGCTCGGAAAAGAAATCCAGGTCGTCGATCCGAACAAGCCGGAAGCCGCCACCTGGAAGTACGCAACAGAAATCGGGTCCGGCGACTACACCGGAAACGACACCTGGGATCTCACCGTACGCTGGTCCGATGGAGAGCTGACAAACTATCAAGACTTCACCGGAGATAAGACCTGGAACGAACACAAATGGCAAGACCGTAACACAACATGGACGCACGCCATCCTCGTGACCGGCGGTGACTTCAACGACAATAACCACCCCGACGACACCGTCGTGCGCTGGTCCGATGGAGAGCTCACCCTCTACACCGACGGCAACGCCTCAAGCATCGGCCGAGAAAACAAACTCGTCGACCCGAAGAAAATCGCACACCTCAACGCTTGGCTCACACAGCATGGAGGCCTTCAGCGCATCGCCAAGGCACCTGACCACGCTCCCGCCAAGCCGAGCCGTAAATAAGCTGCGGCTGCTACAAGCAGTCTGAAGAGGCCCGCCACTATATGGTGGCGGGCCTCGCTGCATGGTGACGTCCACCCCGGCGCCGGTGAGGGCTGGGGTGAGCAGGTCGGCGAAGGTGAATCCGGAGCCAGGCCGCCGAGGTCTGGGCGCGAGCGAGGTCCTCGGCGAACGCGCGCTCGGCAGGAGTCGGCTCCCAGGCGCGGGCCGTGTACTGCGCGAGCAGCGCGGTCACGTCAGCAGTCGTCATGCCCGGGCCAACGACCGGGTCGAGCGCAGGGAACGGGCCAGAGGGTCGCCTTCGGATTGCCCGGGTCAGGTGCGGAAGCGGGACAGCCAGCCGCCGGACTTCTGCGCGGCCTGCTCCGCCTCCGCTTCCTGGCGCCGCCGCTCGTGCTCCTGGCGCTCGCGCTCGTCGGCTTCGGCCTCCTTCTCGGCCACGATGGTCCGGCTCTGGCATGCGTCGCACAGGTGCGGGTGGGATGCGCGGGGCTGGCTCCAGGCCCGGGAGTCGATCGCCTTCCACCGCTCGTCGGTGAACTTCTGCCCGCAGTCCGCACACACGGGACGCCGGGCCTCCCGCTCCGCAGCCTCCTTCTCCGCGCGGCGCCGTTCCTCCGCTCGGGCGGCATCCCGGCGTCGGGCGAGGGCGGCGTCCCGGCGGGGGTTGCCGATCGCCTCCAGCAGCGGCTGACGGCCCTCGCGGCCGAAGCGCCAGAACGCGGGCCCGGCCGGACCGTGCTCGCGCAGCCATTCCAGCGTGGTCGCCACGACCGGGATGCGGCCGTCGTAGGAGTGGAAGCCGTCCTCTCGGTACAGGGCGCCTTGCCAGTGCTGGCGGGTGAGTGCGGCGACCTTCTTCATCTGGCCGGTGGCGGGGCGCGGGCCGACCTGGTGGAAGACGAGCAGGACCGGCGGGTGCACGCGTTCGTACGGCTCCGACTCGGGTGCGGACCAGCGGGTGCGCCACAGGGGCTTGTCGATGCCGTCGGTGTCCGTCTCCTTCCGCCGGAAGAACCGGGCGTACTTGTCGAACTTCGCGGCGATGAGGGCGGCGTCCTCGAAGCAGTTGTCGGCCTCGATGAACAGCAGCGGCACCCCTGCCTCCGGCGCGGTCAGGACGATGTCGGCGCGAGCGCTGCCCAGGCCGGGGTTCTTCCAGGTGCCCTTCGCCGGGAGCGCGACCTCGGTGAAGTAGGAGGCGATGGTGCCGACGCCGTCCGGGGCGTCGACAACGCCCTGGGCGGCGGCGAGCGCTTCGGCCGGCTCTCCCGCGACCAGGGAGAGGCTCGGCTTGGGGCGGATCATCGCGATGACCGTCTCGTTCACCGTCATCGGGTGTGAAGCCCCGGAGCGGCCCACGCCCTTGGGTATGCCGCCCATCTCTTCCGGCGCGCGGTCCAGCTCCACCGCGGCGGCGGCCAGCCCGGCCGGAGTGAGGATGCGGACCTCCTCCCCGTCCCGGGTACGGCCGCCGCCCAGGACCAGGCCGTGCCGTCGCAGGTCGTTCGCCGCGCCGCGGTGGGAGGCGGTGCGCGCTTCCTTCCGCCTGGCCGCCGTCGGCTTGAGGGTATGCCGGAAGGCCAGGTGCGGGGAGGACAGCCGCTGGATCTGGTCGGCGGTGGCGACCTTCAGCACCCCGAGCACGCGGAGCACATCGGCCCGCAGGTCGTTGGTCGATCCCGCCTCGTTCGCCTTGCGCTTGCCCGCCATCAGATCCGCCCTCCCGACGTCCGCGCGGCCGGGCGCCGGCCCCTGGACCCGATGATCTCCTCCACCACTGACATTCCCTTCAGGTCCAGGAGGAGAGAAGAGGGTTGTGACGATCCGGCGCAGCCCCGGAAAACCGTGGTGGCCAGGGGAAATGCGGGCCTGGTGGGTGCCGGGCACGGAAGTGGCATCGACAGGGGGAACGCAAGCGCCGGCAGCAGGGGCTCGCCAGGGCCTGTCCAACGCCGGGCGCGGTGTGTGTGGCCGGGGCGGGCGGCAACATCGCGGCGGCGTGCGCAGCTCCAGGGTCTGGGACGAGCGCGGCGCTGGGCAGGGGCGGTGGGATCGGGTGCGGGCACGGTGGTCCTCGCTCTCTCCCGGGCGGAGCCCGGGGTAGGTGGCTGTTCGTTCGTCCCGCGCGCTTCCGGCACGTGCGGGACGGGCGCCACCCTGCGGGATCACCCCTTGACCACGGTCTGTTCACCCCTGCTAGCGCTGTCCGTTATGCCCCTTGACCACCCCTTGCACGGCCGGTTTGTCCGTGACCGAGAACATCCCGGTCGGGTGCGGAGGGTTCCGTAGCCCGCCGTCTTCACCGGGCGGGGCGGGTGCTGGACGGGGAGGAACCCAGCCGCCAGTCCGAGGGCTTGCGGGAGCGAAACGTCTCCCCGGCCTCGATCGCGGCCTTGTTCCGTGCGAACGCCAGCTCGGCCGCCGACATCCGGCGAGGCGCGCAGCCCGGGTGCCCCCAGCCCTCGGTCACCTTCGTGATGACCTCACCCTTGCCGTAGCCCTTGGAGCAGGCCGGGCAGGTGCCCGGGTACGCGGCGCGGACCGCACCACGCGGCAGCGGCACCGCCTTCTTCGCCGCGGCCTTCTTCACGGCCGGCTTGCCGCGCGACTTCTTCGCCGCCTGCGCCCTCTTGCTGCCTCACCCTTCGCCCTACCGGACTGCTTCTTCTTCGGCTGCTGCCCGCCCGCCGCCCTAGCGGCCTTGTTTGCCGGAGTCTGACCCACGGGCGGAGCGTAGAGCCGCCGTACGGCGACGGCCGCGCGCCACGACACCGAACCCGGCATCGTGTTGGTGCGCACTCAAGTGCGCACCAACACGATGCGCGGCGCACGATGCACCGCACTCCCCCACCGGCAATGCGCACCCGGTGCGGCGCACTCCCCCGGTGCGCACCATGCGGTGCACTCCCTCCAGACGGTGCACCGACCGGCGCCGGAGTGCGCGACACCCTCCCGCACCGGTTGACACAGAGTCACAATGTGCGGTCCGGGCGCGGGAGGGAGAACTCTCCCCTTGGTGCACTGCATCGCGCACGCATAACGGGGCAATGCGGGCGGCTAGCGAGGGTTGTCAAGGGGATTCACCCGCACTGACGACCCTGGTCAAGGGGTGCGCACCGGGTGCGCCGCACTCTGGTCAAGGGGTAAGGACTGACCGCATCAGCCCGCGCATCGTCACTCTACGTGCACACATTCCGGGTGGTGCGCACCGTGCACCGCATCGTGATGCGCACCGGTGCGGTGGCGGGAGTGCACCGCATCGCCGGTGCGCGCACCGGCGCGCAGAGTGCGGTGCATCGCGGTGCGCACCGCACTGTCCAGCCCACCTGGGCGGGCGTCATCATGGTGATCATCGTCCGCGAGCGCAGGACGGGATGAGACCGGAGTGGGTGAGGGAGCTGGCCTCCGAGAAGAAGCCAGGACTGGAGCAGCACGCCGACACGGTGGTCCTCGCCGCGTGCGCCCTGGCTGATACGGCGGTCCCGGGCGGGTGGAGTCCGGGGGCGGTGGAGGACGTGGCGACGGCCCTGGAGGTCCTGGCCGGTGCCCTGGCCCAGCGCGATCCGGAGAGCGCGGAGATCCTCGCTCTCATCCCCACCGCCGTCGCCGCGCTGCGCGAGCGCGCGGAACAACAGGTCCAGTCCCCGGCGTCCGGCGGGCGAGCGGTGCGCGGCGGGCCGGGGGCGACGACGGAGCTGCGGCGGGCCTTGAGCGTGCACCGCGTTACCGGGCGGGTCTACCAGCTCGGGGCCGCGCTCATCACGGTCACCCTGGAGGCCGCCGACGCCCAGGCCCTCGCCGTCCTGCTCGCCCAACCCGACAATCAGCACCCGCACGCCTCGGCGCGGGAAGCCGAGTGGGGCGCCGGGCCGGCGGCCACCGAGGCCGCCGCCCTCGGCGACGCGCTCACCGCATACGGCCCGAGCACCTACGCCCGCACCCTGGACTCCGGACACGTCACCGCCGGCATGAGCCCCGAAGCCGCGCAGCAAGTCGCCGCCGCCCTGACCGCCAAGGAGGCAAGCCGGAAGGGACGCCGCCGCGGGCTCGGCCACGGCTGGAAGGGTCTTGGAGCCGTCACCCGCCCTCGGTAGACGACGGGGCTCCGCCCGGGCAGGGCCTCCTGGTCGCCCGATGAACGTACCGTGCGCAGGTCCTGCGGCCTCGGCTTATGGGCCGACGGGCTGGGCGGTCACGCCGGTGGCCATGCAGAACAGCCGAGCACCGCGCAGTGTTGTGGTCAGCCTCCGCTGGGTCGCCCGGCTGTCGAGGCGCACGTCGAGAGCGCCAGGAAGGGTGCTGTGGGCCCGTAGGCCCTCGGGCAGCCGGGAGGCGTCGAGACCGTCACGCCGGGCGATGAGGGTGCCGAGCTCGTGCCGGCTCACCGCGTCGGGTCCTGCGAGATGGTGGATGCCGGGCGCGTCGTTCGACGCCAGCTCCAGCAGGGCGGCGGCCAGGTCGGCGACGTGGACAGGGCAGCGAATGTCGTCGGTGAACAGGACGCCGCTGCGGGTGCCGGCGACGAGCTCGTGCACCGCCTGCTCATGTACGGACCCCCCGTCCCCAACGATCAGCGACGTGCGGGCGATGACTGCCTCCGGATACACCGCGAGGACTCCGGTCTCCGCGGCCGCCTTCGCTGCTCCGTAGGGGGTGACGGGGTCGGGGAGGCAGGTCTCGTCGTAGTGGACCCGGGCACCGGAGAACACGGCATCGCTGGAGACATGGACCAGTCGGCTTCCGTGCTGCGCCGCGGCCTTCGCGAGCTGGACAGGCCCCAGTGCCGTCACTGCCCAGTCGGCCCTGCGGCTCGCGGTGTTGATGACGACTTGCGGGCGGATCTCGGCCATGACGGCGTCGAGGCCGCCCGTGTCCCGCAGATCAAGGGGGCACCACACGGCCTGGGAGAGGCCTCCGGGCCTGGTCGCGTACGTCGCGGCCGTGGAGTGTCCGGCGGCTGTCGCCTGCCGGACCAGCTCGGCTCCCAGGAAGCCGCTGCCACCGATGATCAGCACTCTCATGCGCGACACGGTAGACCGGACCCGCTGGTGGAGGGCCGGTTCTACCTCCTGCGTCGTCCATGCTGGTGAACAGTCCGCTTGCCGCACCAGGGCTGACGGCGACGGCCGTAACCGTCCGCGTTTCCAGTCCGGCCCGGCTGACCGTCGAGTTCCGGCCGGGCTGGTGACCACTGCCCGGGCCGGAGCACGCTCCTCCGCCGCTGTTAGATCTGGGGCCGCCAGGCGTAGCGGACGTCGGGCTCTTGTTCGTCGTTGCGCTGCCCGTCCGTTCGCTCGACCTCGACGAAGCCGTGCCGTTCATAGAACCGTCGCGCCGATCGGTTGACCTGGAACGTCCACAGCGCCAGCCCGTCGGGCTGCCGTTGCTTGGCCAGGGCCATGAACCGGTCGCCCAGCCCTCGCCCGCGCCAGGCTGGATCGAGGTAGAGCTGTTTCAGCTCCGCGTCGTGAAGCACCATGAGGCCCACCACCGCCGTGTTCCCGGTGACCGCTACCCAGGTCTCGTACTGCGGCACGAGGACCTGCGAGAACCAGCTCCGTACCGCGGTGGCGTCGTGGGCGCAGCGCACAGACGGCAGTGCGGCGGTGAAGGAGCGCAGCCACACGTCGGCCGCGCCGAGCGCGTCGGCGTCGCCGGCACGACGGAGCATCACGTCATCGCTGCTCACAGATGACCCCCAGCCTTTCCAATCGCCACCCCCGAGGGTTCCGGTTACTTGCCGGGTCGGCCGAGCTGGTGGACGGCCCAGCCCGCGGCGCGCCAGGGTTCGGGGTCGAGGGTGGTGCGGCAGTCGACGAGCAGGGGGGTGGCGGGGCGGTCCACGAGGGTGTGCGGGTCGGCCTGCTGGTAGTCGGGCCATTCGGTGGCCAGGACGACGAGGTCGGCGTCGTCGAGGGAGGCGGGGAGGTCGTTGGTGTAGTCGAACTGGGGGTTGCGTGCCATGGCCGTGGCGACGGCCTGCGGGTCGTGCACGGTGACGGTGCCGCCGGCCTGCTGGAGCGCGTGGGCCAGGGCCAGGGCCGGGCTCTCGCGGACGTCGTTGGTGCCGGGCTTGAACGCCGCGCCCCACACGGTGACCCGGGCGCCCTCGACGGGGCGGTCCCCCAGGACGCGGGTGACGAGGTCCATGGCGACGTCGGTGCGTGCCTCGTTGATCTCTTCGGCGGCGCGCAGGAGGGTGGCGGCCTGGTCGGCGCCGAGCTGCCTGGCGCTGGCGGTGAAGGCGCGGACGTCCTTGGGGAGGCAGCCGCCGCCGTAGCCGATGCCGGGCCGCATCCCGCCGCTGCCGATGCGGGGGTCGATGCCGAGGATCTCCACGATCTGGGCGATGTCGCCGCCGGCGGCCTGGCACATGTCGGCGACGGCGTTGATGTAGGAGATCTTCAGGCCGAGGAAGGTGTTGGCCGCCCCTTTGGCGAGTTCGGCAGTCTGCGGGTCGGTGACGAAGATGGGGACGCCGGCGTCGAGGATGGGAGCGTAGACGGCGCGGATCGCCTTCTCCGCCTCGGCGGTGGTGAGGCCGGCGATGATGCGGTCCGGGCGCAGGGTGTCCTGGACGGCGTGTCCCTCGCGGAGGAACTCCGGGTTCCAGACGACGTCGACGCTTTCGGCGGCGGGGGCCAGGCGCTGGGCGAGGGTGGTGACCTGGCGGGTGGTGCCGACGGTGACGGTGGACTTCCCGACGATCGTGCACGGCCGGTTGAGGTGGGGGGCGAGCTGGCGGATGGCGCCGTAGACCTGGCCGGTGTCGTAGGAGCGGCCGTCGGCGTCGATGGGGGTGCCCACGCCGATGAAGTGAAGGTCGGCGAATTCCGCGGCCTCGCGGATGCTGGTGGTGAAGCGCAGGCGCCCGCTCGCGGTGTGGCGGGCGAGCAGTTCAGGAAGGCCGGTCTCGTAGATGGGGCATTCGCCAGCGTTGAGTCGGTCGACCTTGGCCTGGTCAATGTCCACGCCGATGACCTCGTGGCCGATGTCGGCCATCGCCGCTGCGTGCGGGATGCCGAGGTGACCACAGCCGATGACGGAAACACGCATTGCAGGTCTCCTTGTCTGTCGAGGGGGGCACACCGTGCTGGGTGTGCCCCGCCGACGCTATCGATGCGGGAGCAGAGCCGGGAGCGAACGGAATTTCGCTCAGACGTTCACGTTGAGGAGCTTGGTCAGGTGGAGCAGGGCGGGGGTGGCCTCGGAGCGGACCACGACGTCGCCGTCCCGGGCGCCCTCGATGAGGTACGGCTTGTGGACGCCGTTCTCGGTGACGCCTTCGGTGTCGAGGTAGAAGACCTTCAGGCCGCGCTCGCGGGCACGGGCCTGGACCTCGCGCCGGTCAGCGTGCAGACCGATGACGAGCAGGGCCTTGGCGCTGTCGGGGAACGGCATGTGCGGGGTGCGCTGGTCGTAGCGGCGCATGAACGCCTCCTGGAGCCCGGCGCGGGCGAAGAGTCGGTCAAAGTTGTGCGTGGCCACTGGGCCGACCATGTGCCCGGCGTCGTGGAGAGCTTTCAGGGCGCGGTGCCCGCTGGTCGGTTCGGTGACGAACAAGGCGCGGAACATGGACACCATGTCGTCGACCTTGCGGACCGTGTCCGTCAGGAACTCCTTGACCAGGACGTCGGAGGCCGGGGCGAGGGTGAAGGCGTAGCCCTGGGTGAGGTCGTTGCCCGCGCGGGCGGTGACCCGGTAGACCTCGTGCAGCCAGTGCAGCGGCGGGATGCCGGCCTCGATGCTCATGCCGCAGCCGGCTTCCACGACGAACGGCAGATGCTCCAGCAGACCGGCCAGGTCGTCGGCGTAGGCCGGGTCGCCGCGCTGTTCCTTGACCCGCATGCCGCCGGCCAGCACGTCCCAGGGCAGGTTCCGTACGGCCCGCGCGATGCTGTAGTCCTCGGAGCGGATCGTGACGTCGACCGACGTGAACCCCGCGGGGGTGTCCCGGCTGGCCCGCTCGTCCTGCGGGTGGATGGTGTGCTCGGCGATCGTGGCGTGCAGGTCGCCGCGGCGCCAGGAGTCGTCCTCGTCGCCGGTGGGCTTCCACCGGCCGTCGGTGAGCCACTTCTCCACCTCGCGCCGGTGGCCGGCGATCTCGTTGGCCGGGGCCAGCCACGACACGTACAGGTAGAGCTCTTCCAGCACCAGGCGTTCCATCGGCTGGGTCCGGTCCAGGCCGTAGTGGAGGCGGTAGTGCACGACGCGGCGCCGGCCGGACTCGTCCTCCTTCCATCCGGACTGCTCGGCGTTGGCCGGGTCCTGGGTGCGCCTCCAGATGCCCTCCTCGATGGCCGGGCGACGCTGTCCACCGGCCTCTCGGGAGAAATGCGCGTTCCACACTCGGATCTGATCGGGGGTGAGGGAGTCGATCACGGGGTGGGGCAGGAACACGATGGTCCTCCTTGATTCATCGGGTCCAGGGCGGTCACCGCGTCGCAGAGCGTCGCGGCCAGGAAGTTGATGTCCTCGTCCGTCGAGGTCAGCGGCGGGGCGACGACCAGGCCCTCGCTCCTCGGGTGGCCGGCCCCGGTGAACGGGTAGAAGAAGACGCCGCGCTGCTCGGCCTCCTCCATCAGGGGCCAGAGCAGTCCGGGCTCGAGTTCCACCCCGTACAGGTGGCCGAGACCTCGGACGTCCCGCACGGCAGCCAGGTCGGTCAGGGGGCGCAGGAGCGTCCCAAGGCGTTCTCCGCGCGCCTGGAGGGCGCCTGTGTCTATGGATTCCAGCTCGTCCAGGACACCGAGGCAGGCCGCTGCCTGGAGGGGGTGGGCGGCCATGGTGCCCATCGCGGGCAGAGGGTCCGCGTCCTGGCGCCGGAGCAGCGGGGCGATCTCGGGGGACACCAGGACCGCTCCCACCGGGGTGTAGCCGGCGCCCAGGCCCTTGGACAGGATGCACAGATCGGGTGCCGCACCGTCCCAGTGGTCGCTGGCCAGGGGGGTGCCGGTGCGCCACAGCCCGGTCAGGACCTCGTCGTGGATCACGAGCACGTCCCGTTCCCGGCAGATCTCCGACACGCGCCGGAGGTATCCGTTGGGCGGCAAGTACGCGCCGCCGGTGGTGCCGTTGACGGGTTCCAGCAGGACGGCGGCGACGTTCTCCGCACCGCGGCTGTCGATCGCCTTCGCCACCTCGTCGGCGCACGAGGCATCGCACGCACGCTCCGGCTGACCGTGGTCGTGGGTCGGCGGGTAGGGCGCGGGGAAGGCCGGGCCGAGGCCGAGCCCGTCCTCTGGGCGGGGCCTTCGGGCGTGGTTGCCAGCGAGCGCGAGGGTGAGCGCGCTGTTCCCGTGGTAGCTCAGGCTGGACGTCAGGATGTCCCCGCGCCGCTTTCCGCTGCGGACACGGGCGATGTTCCGTGCCAGCCCTATGGCGACCTCCACGCCGAGCGTTCCGCAGGTGACCAGCGCGACGGAGTCCTGCGGACGTCCCACGGCCCGGCACAGGCGGTCCATCAGCTCCAGCTGGATGCGGGGCCGCACGACGGCGGCGCCCCCGAACGAGGAACGGGGGAACTGCGCCTCGATGCGGGAGAAGACCTTGCGGCTTCCCTGGCCCACGTTGACGCAGAGGAGTCCGCTCGATCCGTCGAAGATCCGGCGGCCGTCAGCGCAGTGGAGCCAGGGGCCGCTCGCCGCCACGACATCGAAGTCCGGTAAGGGCCGGGATGACGTCAGCAGCCGTTCGCGACGGGGCAAGTGCTGATCCACGAAAGAAGTCCCTTCTCGGGTGCCCACTGGGCAGGTGGGAAGTGCGTGGTAGTCGGTCACGAACAGACATCCGGGCCTGTGGCGCTCCGGTCCGTTGCCCGTCGGCGGTCTGCGCAGCATCACCATCCCGGCCCGGCGTGCCGGGAAGAAGCCGCAAGCAGGGTGCTTCTCGGGTGCGGTCAAGAGCACCCGAGGAGCACCCTCGATGGCCATTCCGCAGAGCCTCATATCCCGGCTACCGTCGATACGTTCGGCCCCAGCGCGGCAAGCGGGAGGGGATCCGGGATGCATCTGCTGGCACGGGCACGAACCGCGCGGGGCTGGAAGCCTCCAGAACTCGCCCGGCAAATCTGCGATCTCGGCAAAGAACGCCGCGTGCACGTAGCCACCGGCAAGGACGGCGTCTACCGGTGGGAAAGCGGTCGTAAGCCGGACCTGCCCACCCAGTACCTGATCGCCGAACTGCTGGGCGTCCCCGCCGATGCGGTCCTGCAGTTCCCCTGGCCGCGCTGGCTCGCCTTAGACCCGCTCCAACGGCCCACCAACCACAGCTGGGACGCACCCGGCGCCATCCAGGCACTCGACGAAGTGTCCGGGAGGGAGATCAGCGAAATGCAGCGACGGCACTTCACCCAGCTCACCGGGGTCGCCCTGACGGCCTCTTTGTGGGCGTGGCTGACCGCCGACCCCGCGGCGGCCGGCCAGATCACCCAGGGACGCCGCCTGGGCGAGGCCGCTGTCGCCCACATCGAAGACCGCGTCCGGCAACTGCGGCACGCCGACGATGTCGATGGTGGCGGCCAGCTTCTGACGGAGACCGCCTCAAGCCAGCAGATGCTCGTGCACCTGCTGAAGAACCGCACGTACAGCGACGTACACGGCGCCCGCCTTCACGCCGCCGCGGCCGACCTGACCCGCATGCACGCCTGGGCAATCTTCGATCTGAAGGACACCTGCGCCGACGCCCTGTTCAACTCCGCCCTGCACTCCGCCCACGCGAGCGGAGATCCCGCCCTCGGCAGCCACATCCTGGCGTTCTGGTCCATCGCCGCCAACAACTCCGGCCGCGCCGCCGACGCCGAGGCGATGACCGCCGCCGCCCTGTCCGCCTCCCGAGGCCGCAGCACCCGCCGCGTCGAGGCGATGCTCCTCTCCCGCCGGGCCCGCGCCCGCGCCCACCAGCACAACGCCGACGCCCTCACCGACCTCGACCGCGCCGCCGACCTCCTGGCCACCGCCGACCGGCACGCCGGCGACGATCCCGAATGGGTCGGCTGGTTCGACAGGTCCGAACTGCTGGGCGCCCAGGCATCCACCCACCTCGACCTCGGCGAGCCCGCCCGCGCCGAGAACCTGTTCAGCCAGACCGCCGCGCTCTTCCCCGCCGACCGCATCCGCACCCAGTCACTCTTCCTCGCCCGGCAGGCCGACGCCCAATGGCGCCAGGACGACCCCGAACGCGCCTGCGCAACCGCGCACCGCGCCCTCGACCTCACCGAGGAAATCAGCTCCCACCGCGCCGCCGGCCCCCTGCGCGACCTCGCCACCAGCATGCGCAGCCACACCGCCATCCCGGCCGTCCGAGACCTCCGCGAACGCATCCACACCACATTGGTCGCCTAGCCACAGACCGCACGAACGCCCGCTCCTTCGCTGGAGCGGGCGTTCGTTTGTCACGCGGGCGGGGCGTCCCACGTGGCGAGGACTTCGGCGACTTCCGGCACGCGGCAGTGGTGCCGCAGGGCCGCGAGGACCACGTCGCCGCGCTCGGCCGCGCGCGTCGACGGCACCGAGGCGGCCATGGCGAACATGCGGTTCGCCATAACAGCCGCCTCCTCCAGCTCGTTCGCGTCCAGGAGCGCCGTGACCAACCACGACGTGTACAGGGCGTACTCGCGAACGTGGGTCGGGTCGTATCCGCTCAGCACGCGGCGCAGGAGCGGGACGGCCCGCCAGGGTCGGTGGAGCTGAGTGGCCACCCGCGCCTCCATGACCTCCTGCTCGGGGACGTCCACCCAGTACAGCCACAGCCGGTCGGCAGCCTCATCGGGGTCGGCGTCGGTGATCTGCTCCATCGCCTCCCCCATCGCCCGCAAGGCACCCTGGTCGTCCCCGGCCAGTGCGCTTGTCCAGGCCAGCCGGGCCGCCGTGAGCGACCGCGCCACGAGCGGGGTATCGGTGCCAGCCGCTGCCTCGGCGGCGCGTACGAGATTCAGGCCGCGGCGGGGGGTGCCGGTGTTCGCTGCCCAGTAGCCCCAGGAGCCGAGCAGGTGGGCGGCCAGGGCGCCGTCCTCAGCCTGGCGGGCAGCAGATACGCCGAGGCGGAAGAGCGGCTCGGGGGCCACCCGGCCGCCGGTGTCGGTCGCCCCCCAGCCTGCGAGCTGTGCCATCTCGGCGACAGCGACCAGCAGACGCTGCCAAACCGGTTCGGTGTGGGAGGTCTCGTTGAAGAGGTTCACCGCGCGCCGCAGCTCGCGCACGCACGGCTCCACCAGGTCGCCTCCGGCGAGCACGTCGTCGGCCAGGCGCAGGCCGTGCACGCGCCGCAGAAGCGCCTCCGCATCGTCCAGCCCGACCCGGCGGCCGGCATGGGTGCCGCAGGGGCCAAGAGGTTCGCCGGTCACCGGAGGTTCAGGCATCACAGACATAGATACCCCTTCACAAGCGGCTAGGGGAGAGGCCGGGCAGTCAGTCCGCCAGCGCGGAGTCCGGCACGGCCACCGGCGCCGGATCGGCGCCAGCATCGTCGAGCGGCACGCCGCCGTGACCGTTCAGGATCACGGCGACGGGAACACCGAAGGCGACGGCGAGCAGCGCCAGGCAGGCCCTGGCAGGGTGCGCGGTATCGATGGCGTCGTCGTCGCGGGCATGCCGGGTGCTCACCGTTTCGCCGCCGTGATCCGGTCCACGGGGACGGTCCATTCCCGTCCGCCATGCTCGGGGGCCAGCCAGGCCCGTGTCACCATGCGCGACCGTCCGCCAGGGCCCTCGACCTGCTCGGGAGCGATCGCGCGCAGAACCCCGGTGCGGTCGGTGGTGGTGTCCACGACCAGGCGGCCGAGTAACGGGTGCTCCTGATGTCCGAGTCCGAGATCCTGGCGGGCGCTCACTGGGCACCGCCTTCCCGGCGGGCGATTTCGGCGGCCTCGCGTTCCTCGGTCTCCTTCAGCAGCGCGTCCCGCCGCCTGTCGATCGCCTGCCCCAGCTGGAGGTGCAGCAGCTCGACCTGGCCAGGGGTGAGGACCAGGACGGTCTCGGCGCTCGTGCCGTCGCGGAAGCGGACCCGTACGGGCAGGGTGGCCTGTGCGGCGCCGTGGTCGTAGACGAGGTCTCTCTTCAGCGGCTCGGCGTGGGAGACGAACACCGGGGTCCGGGTAGGCGCCGGATTGATGGTCTGGGGAGAGGTGGTCGGGCTCATCGGAGGTTCCTCTGTATAGGCATGGCGACTTCGACAGGGAGGCGGCGAACCGCCGGCCACATCCCCAGGGATGGCGGCCCGCCGCGCATGTGGGAGTCAACCGCCGGTTCCAACCGCAGGGTCAGGAAGAAGGCGCGCCTACTTCTCGATGACGATCAGGAAGTTTTGACCTTCTCGTGACCTCGACCGTCCACCCGTTCCTCGCTACGTTCGACAAGTGGGAGAGAACGCGATCCTCCGGAAACGCATGGCCGACCTCGGCCTGACCAGGCCCGAGTTAGCGCGCGAGATGAACCTGGTGCTCAAGCGCCTCACGGGCAGGCACGGCACCTACTCCGAGCGCACGATCCACGACCTGCTCACCCGCACCCGGACACCGCGGTCGAGAACCACGCTCGCGCTCGAAACGGTCTTCGACTGCCCCATAGCGGACCTCGGCTTCGTGCCGCCGGCCCGGCACCACCAGCAGCACCCGGAGGACGCCGTGAAGCGTCGCACCTTCTTCGTCGCCGCCCCCATAGCCGCCGCAGCCACTGCAGGCGTCATCCCACCACGCCCCAAGAGCAGCCCGCACCGGATCGGCACCGCCGACGTCGAGCGCCTAGAGCAACTCCACGACCAGGCCATCGACACCGACGACCATTCCGGCGGCACCGAAGCTACCGAGCACCGCTGCGCCGCCCTCGCCGAGAAGGCCCTGCAGATGCAGCAGCGGGGCAGTGCCAGCGGCCGGGTCCGCTCCCGGCTCTACGCGCTGGCCGCTTCCCTTACCGACTCGGCGATGTGGGCCGCCATCGACGGCCGTCGCACCGACGCCGCCCAGGCCCACCTCCACCACGCCGTCACCCTCGCCTCGCTCGCCGGCGACCAGGCCGTGCAGATCCGCGTGTGGGGGCACGCCGCCGCCCTGTACCGGCAGATGGGCCGCTACACCGACTCCACCGCCGCAGCCGAAGCCGCCCGCGCCGTCCCGCTCTGCCGAACCGATCCGTTCTACGCCTCGATGACCCGGGCCCGGCTCTCCCTCCACCAGGCCCACACAGGCAGCCGCGCCGACGTCCTGCGCAGCCTCGACCAGGCCCGCAAAAACCTCTCCCGCGCCGACGCGGGCGAACAACGGCCCCGCTGGACCCGGTTCTACGACAGCGCCGAGATCGAACTGCTCGCCCTCCAAGCCCACACGGAGATGGGCCGCTGGCAGGAAGCCGAAACCCGCGCACACCACGCGCTCGCGCTGCAGCGCCCCAGCATGGTCCGCAACAGGGCCCTGACCACCGCCTACCTGGCGGGCGCACAGCTCCAGCAAGGCGAGGTGGGACTCGCGGTCGCCACGGCGAAGTCGGTGCCCGCCACCGCCGTGCACGGGAGGGTCGAGCACCTGCTGGGCACCTTCACCACCCGCCTCATCGCCACCGCCCCGTCCAGCTCCCACGCCCAAGAGTGGACCGCCTCCCGGAAGGACATCCTGAGTGCCTGACATCGAGTTCAGCCGCAGCCACGACGTGGACGAAGTCCGCCAGACGATCCTCGACCTCCATGTGGAAGTCCGCGGGGACTTCGGGCTCCTCGACCGCCCGTTCAACACGGTCGAGCGGTTCGACGAGCGGCTGCTTGCCTACGCCAAGCGGCCCGGGTGGGAGACCGTCGTCGCCCGCACGCCCGGCGGGGAGCCGGTGGGCTTCTGCTTCGGCACCCCGCTCGCACCCATCACCGGCTGGTGGTCCTCGATGCTCACCCCGCTCCCCGACGGCTACACCACCGAGACCGGCAGCCGCACCCTGGCATTCCAGGAGATCTGCGTCCGCGCCCCCTGGAGAGGCCACGGCGTGGCCAAGCAGCTCCACGACGAACTGCTCGCCGGACACGCAGAGGAACGCGTCACGCTGCTGGTGAACCCGGCGGCCGGCGACGGAAAACTCAAGGCCGTCTACGAGAGCTGGGGGTACAAGGAGATCGGCAGGCAGCAACCGTTCGAGGACTCGCCAAAGTTCTCCGTGATGATCCGCCCACTCCGGCACAGCTGACGCCGCGCAGACGGCACGAGGGGGCTACGGACATGGTGCGCACCGAGCGGACGACCGAACGTGATGCGGGTGTCATCGGACGGCACGTCTTCGCCGCGAGCACCGGCGCGGCGCTGACCACATCCGTCTGGAAGGTACGCGGCTCCCCCGCCCCCGACCTGGCCACCTCCCATACGACCGGGCGCGAAACTGCGCCGGTTCTGCACCTGCTCGCGTGTCGCATACGCGACCGCCCCTCGGCCGCATGTCACTGGCGCAGCTGCGCTGCCCGTGTGGCTTGAGTTGGAGGAGGTCTCGGGCAGGTCGGCGTGAGGCCGTTCGGGCGCCTGAAGCCTTTACCGCGGTAAAGGGTACTTTCCTAACGCGTCATGACCTTGAGTCGATCTGAACGTTAGTAAGCTGCCCTCCATGAGTTCTCCAGCCACCCCAAACGACCGCGAAAAGGTCGTATCTAAACTGCCGGGACAGCTCTGGCAGCAGATGAAGGTCCGAACCGCACAGCACAGCGTTGAGATCCAGACCGCCGTGGAGAACGGCATCGCCGCCTGGATGGGCCTAGCCTCCACCCCTAAGACTGTCGACACCTCTGGTGCGGAGACGTTCTCCACCTTCCTCCCGAACGGACAGTGGGAGGCCTTCCGGCAGACGGCTTCGGACAGAGGCGTCTCACTGACCCAGGGGCTGGCCCAGTCCGTGCAGCTGTGGCTGGAGACCAACCCTGCGCCCACGGTTGCGCGCGCCAAGCACCCGCGTCGGCTCGTTATCTGCAACCAGAAGGGCGGCGTCGGCAAGACCGCGGTCACCGCTGGGGTCGGTGCGGCGCTGGCCGAAGACACCGAAGCCCTGCTTCCGGTACGGATCTCCAAGCACCTTGCCTCTCTCCTGAAACAGGACCAGGCGGAAGGTTTCCAAGACCCGTTCCAAGATCCGTTGGACATAGAAGAACTGCCCGGGCTTGGCCTCCGGATTCTGCTGGTCGACTTCGACCCCCAGCGGCACCTCACCAGGCAGCTGGGACAGGACGAAATCCCCATGTCCCCGGACGTCGACAGCCTCTCCAAGCACATGACGGGTGAGGCGAGAAGCGACATCCGCGACCTGATCGTGCCTATCGAAGATCCGCGGTACGGCGGTCGCCTCGACCTGCTGCCAGGCTGCCAGGATGGCTTCCTGCTGGATGTGGCCCTGTCGAAGGTACGGTTCCGGGAGGCCGCTCTCGAACGCGCTCTGGCCCCGCTCGAGCCGCACTACGACGCCATCATCATCGACTGCCCGCCCAGCCTCGGACTGAGCATGGACGCAGGCATCTACTACGGGCGGCGGCGGGAGGACGAGACACCCGGAAGGTCCGGCCCGTTGATCGTGGTGCAGGCCGAAGACAGCAGCGCGGACGCCTATGACCTTCTCGTCGCCCAGATCGAGGACCTCCGAGACGACATGGGTGTGGAGATCGACTACCTGGGCATCGTGGTCAATCTGTACGATCCGCGCCGCGGCTTCATCGCCACCTCATCTCTCGAAGCATGGTTCGACATCAAGGACCCAAAGGTCGTCGCCGTTATTGGCGACCTCACCGACCAGAGGAAGGCCGTCCGCGTCAAGCAGCCGTTGCTGTCCTTCGCCCCTCGCGGAGAGCAGGCCGCGACCATGCGCGCACTGGCCCGGGAGCTTTCATGAGCCGAGTAGCTGACCAGCTGGGAACCGGCGCTTCCTTCGCACGAGCACGCGGTGGCGTCAGTGCACGCCGTCAGGCAGTGGCCAGCACCACTGGAGCCCCTACGACCGGGGCTCCAGACAGCCGCTTGCGGACCCTGCCGCTCACGCAGCTCGTACCGACCCGCTTCAACCCACGCCGCAAGTTCGGCACCGAAGAAGAGCTGCGGGACTTCGGGCTGAAGCTGAAGAAGAAGCAGCTGCAGCCAGCTGTCGCAGTCACTCGCGAGGCGTACCTCAAGCTGTGGCCAGAGGAGGCGGAGGCCCTCGGCACCGTGCCCTACGTCATCGCCAATGGGGAACGGCGCTGGCGGGCGTCTCATGCGGCCAGCCTCTTGACGCTCGATGTGGTCGTCGACGACGAGGTCGCGAAGTCACGTGCCGACTTCCTGGATGCGGTGCTCTCGGAGAACAACGACCGAGAAGACCTCGACCCCATCGAACGCGCCCTCGGTATCCAGACGATGGTCGAAGAGCTGGACGGCAAGGCGAAGGTCGCTGAGTACTACGGGAAGTCGGGCGGCTGGGTCACACAGCAGATGTACTTGCTGGATCTGGCCCCGGATCTCCAGGACTTGGTAAGCGCCGGCCAGCTCCCTGTTCGCGAAACGCGAGCCCTGGTCAAGCTGCCGCTCGACGAGCAGGTAGCAGCATGGAAGGCTCGGTGCGTCGAACGAGAGCAGGAGAAAACTCAGCCGCGGCCATCGAGACAAAGAAAGAGGACGCAGCCGCAGCCGAGCCCGGACGGCGCGGACTCCGGTAAGTCCAACGGCGCAGGCAGCTTTACCGCGGTAAAGAAGCCGGAACAGCTGTCAGGGCCCCAGCAGACTGCAGGGCAGGGGCCGGAGGGTACCCTGCCGTCCGGGGTACCGGCGCAGACGGCAGGATCATCAGAAACCAGTCCTGCCCAGCAACCGGTCTCCAAGGGCAGCAATGACGGGGAAGGTAACGGGGCCCCGGAGAGCTCAGAAGCCTCCTCCCTGCAGGACCCCATCCTGATCCCTTCCTGCTCTCCGACAGAGATCGTCGACGCGCTGGCCGAGAGGCTATCGGCCGAGCAGCTCACTGCAGTCGCGGAGATACTGCTGGACCGTGTCGCCTCGGCCGCTTCCACAGTGCCAGCCTGACCGGGGGCAGAACCCCCTGAATCGGCAAAGGCCCTGTTCCTGGAAGGCTCCAGGAACAGGGCCTTTGTTTACCTCGTTAGGTCCTTCCTGATCAGTGACGGGCTGCCGTTCGTGCCGTCCCGTGGGCCAGGATGGTGCTCATGCCGCGCATGCTGAAAGCCACGGGGAGATGGAAAAACATGACGCTTGAGGAGCTGGAGGACTTCGTCCGTGCAGCGCGCGACGCGGGTGCCCGTCACGACGAGGAGATCACCGCTGAGGTGAGCAGTAGCGGGAAGATCAAAGAGCTGGAGATTGAGCTTCCGGACTAAGTACGTCCCACCACCCGGGGCCAGCGAACGCTTGCCTGCCCTCCGAGTTGACTGAATAGGAAGCCGCACGGCCGCCGCGGTGCTCGGCCCGGTAGGGTCCGTGTCCGTGTCCCGCCTCGCGCTCTTCGACCTGGACGGCACCCTTCTGGACCGCCGCTCCGCCCTCACCGCCTCCGTACGTGCGCTGTGCGCCGACCTCAACTACACCGCGGAAATCGAGGCATGGCTGCGGGTGGAGCTGGCTGATCGCGCTGGCCCCGAGGACTTCGCACGGCTGTGTGAAGCGTTCGCGCTCCCACAGTCCGATGCGCAGCTGTGGCAGGCGTACGTCGATCGCATGGCGGCCTCCGTCTCATGCCAGCCAGGCGTCCTTGAAGCGCTCGCCGGACTCCGGGCCGCGGGATGGCGCATCGGCGTGGTGACGAACGGCGGCTCGGACATCCAGCGGGCGAAACTCACAGCGACGGGCATCGCCGGCCTGCTCGACGGCGTGGCGGTGAGCGGTGACATCGATACGCGCAAGCCCGACCCGAAGCTCTTCGCCCTCGCGGCCGCGCGCTGTGGCAGCGACCTTGCCGAGGGCGGCTGGGCCTGCGGAGACGGCCCGGTCACAGACATGACGGGAGCCCGGCAGGCCGGTCTTCGCAGCATCTGGCTGCGCGGCCGTCCCTGGCCCGCCGAACTCCCCGATCCGGACCACACGGTCGATGACGTCCTCGATGCGATCGGCATCCTGCTCCACGAGATCCCGAGGTAGGCGCATGCCCCAGTTCGAGCAGACCGTGGGAATCCTCCACCCCGGCGCCATGGGCGCAGCCGTCGCAGCGCGCGCCAAGATGAATGCCACGGCGGTGCTGTGGTGCCCGGCCGGACGCAGCGAGCGCACGGTCGCCCGGGCCGAGCAGTATGGACTCGAGGCGGTCTACATCTTGGACGAGCTCCTGGACCGCTCCGACATGGTGATCAGCCTGTGTCCGCCAGCGGCCGCTGAGGACGTCGCCGGGCAGGTCGCGGAGCACGGATTCGCTGGTGGGGTGTACGTCGAGGCCAACGCGATCAGCCCCGAACGGGTGAAGCGCATCGCCGGGCTGCTTCCCAAGGCGTGGGCGGTGGTCGACGCCTCGGTGATCGGCTCTCCGCCCACTCAGGGTCGCAAGCCCCGCATGTACCTGTCCGGACCCAGCGCCGCCGTGGAAGATGTCGAGGACCTTTTCGCTGGCACCGCCGTCTCCACCCGGGTCCTCGGCGAGGACATCGGGCAGGCCAGCGCGCTGAAGCTGTCGTACACCGCGTTCCAGAAGGCATCCCGTGCCCTGGCCGCCGTCTCGTTCGGCCTCGCCCGCCACCACGGCGTCGACCAGGCGCTCCTCGACGTCGCCGGGAAGCGGGCGGGCTCGTACCTTCTGGAAACCGAGTACGTCGCGAAGACTGCTGCCCGGTCTTGGAGGTGGGGGCCGGAGATGCTGGAGGCCGCCGATGTCCTCGAGGCCGCCGGATTGCCCGCGGACATGATGCGTGCCACCGCCGCCGTGCTGGCCCGGTGGGAAGAATGTAAGGACGACGGCGAGCTCACGCTGGACACCGCGCTCGACAAGCTCGCCGCCCCCCTCACACCGACGAATGACGGGCCCGAGCCTGGCGAATGAGCCGGGCGGCCTGCGGCGGCTGCGTCAGATCCGTGCGCAGCACCAGGTCGAACCGGAAATCGGCGTGCCGCTTGAGATCCTTCTCGGTCTCTTCCCACACCGAGATCCGCGTCGCCGTGTCCGCGTCCCCACGGCCACGCGAGCGCTCCTCGGTGACGGCGCGAGGGCACCACAGCAGCACGGTGAGCCACTGGGCCGGGTATCCGGCGAGCAGGTCCCGGACGCCGGCGACCTGTCCGAGGTGGACGACAGGCACGCCGGAGGAGAAGGCGTCGGTGAGGCCGGGCCGGTCGATCACGTACACGTTCCCGTATCGCTGGTTGCGGTAGATCACGTCCCCGGCCGCTTCCAGCCGCGCGAGGTCGTCTGCGGTGCCCATGCGGTAGCCGTTGGTCTTTCCGCTGCCGATCTTCAGCCGCGTGAACTGCGTGTACTTGCGGTCGGCGTTCGCCATCGCTGCGGTGACGGTGTCCTTCCCCGCCGCCGGCGGCCCGTACAGGACGATTCCCTGACTGCCTCTCATGCCATTGCCCCCAATGCGTGCCTGACCTGGTCGGTGAGGGAGATGGCCGCCCCCATCCGGTTGTCTACGAGCAGATGCGGCACCGCTGGCCGCAGGTCCACGTCGATCGTCTGCAGGTACTCCTCCCACCGCTCCAGCTTCCACGTGTCACGCGCCGCGCCGCGGTGGGTGATGTACTCGTGCATCGACTCTGGGTCGCACTGCACCCAGACCGGTGCGACATCGACGCCGTACGCGCCGCACTTGTTGATCAAGCGGAGCATCCACGCGTGATCCGTCATCTCGGCGATGAAGGGGGCCGTGACCACTGCGCTGATCCGGCACTGCACCGTGGCGTAGACCGCCTGCATCAAGCTCGCGTACTCCACCGGCCGGACCTCGGTGCGGTAGGTCTCGGTGTGCCGGTCGTGAGCGACGGATCCGAGCGCGACGAGCAGGCGCTCGACCAGCGGCCTGGTCAGCGGGTCCTTGTCCAGGAGCGGCCACCCGGTCAGCGTCGTCAGGAACTTCGCGAGCTCGGTCTTGCCGGAGCCGGCGAACCCGCCCACCATCACCAGACACGGGCGATGCGGGTCACCCCCGGTGTGGCGGCGTTTCCAGGCGTCCATCACCCGCTGCTGCCAGTCCAAATGGTCAAGACCTTCCATGCCGGGGGCGAGCCGCTGCAACGCCCGCTCGACCGCGAGGACGTGCTCGCCGGAGCGCTGCTCTGGTAGCGGCGTGAGCTCCAGCTTGGGCTGTTCCTCGCCGGGCAGGGCGTTGCGGAATCCGAGCTGGACCTCCGTCGCTCCGTAGAGCAGGCAGTACGCGCGCCGGTACGGCGGTCCCGGGTACACCTCGCCGTTCTCGTGCTGCCACAGCGTCGAAGGGTTCCCGGCTGGCTCGGTGATCTTGGCCTGCCGGGCGACCAGGCGCAGTTGCTCGCCGGCCTGTTCCAGCGTGAGCCCGTGCAGCTCGCGCTGATCGCGTAGCTTGTCCGGTCGCCAGCCCGGGCGGTGCTTGGCCATTGCCACGACCTCTGCTCTCATGAGTCCGGACATTAGGTCCGGGTCGTCGAAAATGACGCAGACGAAAATGTGAACGCGAATGCAGTGGCGTTCAGCGTGATCATCTGGGAGAGCATCTTGCCAAGTAGGGGGAGGCGACAGCACCGGTAGCGCCAGGACCGTACGGGCCAGGGGGTGCCTGCCCGTACGGTGAGGTCTGTGGGTTCACGGCGGCCTGCCGGGCGGGGCCCATCGGGGACTGGCGGAGGCTTACGTCGTCTGTCCTGCTCAGCCCTCTGATGGCGTCTGGTCCGCCGGGGTTACGCACCGGAAGCCGGTGTCGTCGTCCTGCATGAAGTCGTCGGCGTCGTTGTAGTGCGAGGGCTCGCCTCGAAAGAGGGGGCTGGTGAAGGCGCTTCCCTTCAGCTCGTATCGTCCGGGTGTGGTGGGCGTCGAGCACCATTCCCAGACGTTGCCGACCATGTCGTAGACGCCGTAGGGGGACACGCCGCTGTGGTAGCGGGAGACCGAGGTGGTGCCTGCGATGCCGGTCTCGCGCACGTTGCACTTGGCTGCGGTCTTCTGGTCGCCCCATGGGTAGATGGCGCCGGTGGTTCCGCGTGCTGCTTTCTCCCACTGGTGGGCGGTGGGAAGGGCCTTACCGGCCCAGGCGGCGTACGCGGCGGCGTCCTTCCAGGAGACCCAGACCGCGGGGTGGTCGTAGAGGGGGCGCGGGCATCGCCCGTTTTCCCAGTGGCGTGGGGCCGGGTGTCCGGTCGCGGCGCAGAACCGCGCGTAGTCGGCGTTGGTCGTTGGGAAGACGTCGATGGAGAAGGCGTCGACCCATACCGGTTCGTTCTCCTGTCCGGAGAGGAAGATTCCTTCGCCCACGTGGGCCATCAGCTTTCCGTCGCGCGGGTGCTTCGCGTACTGCCCGGCTGTGATCGGGGCGGAGTCCGGCTCGATGAGCTGGTGGGGAACGGTATCGCCTGCGGACAGGATGCCGACGAATCGGCCGTGCACGTCGGGGCCGGCGTTGGCCAGCAGGGTGTCGAGCGCGGCCTGGTTGACCATGCGGGGGATGCTGTCGGCTCCGCCCTTCTCCCACTTGGAGACGATGCGGTCGGAGACGCCCAGCTTGTCGGCGAACTCCATGAGGCTCATCCGGGCCGCCTCGCGCAGTGCCTTGACCTCTCTGCCCGTCCACTGGGTAACGAGTGGCACGGATTCCCCTCCCTCTGAGTGGATGCCGACAGCTGCCTTCTCCGCCTGCTACAGGCGTTCGCCGGGGATCTCCGCGTAGAGCTTGCGCAGCGTGTCCAGGGCGGGATCGTCCGTGCTGAATTCCGTGTCGTCGATGGCGCTGATCGTGCGCACGCCGATGGACGTGTTGGTCGCGAAGGCCGCTCGCATGCGTGGCAGGTCAGCGAGCGCGACGGGGGCGGTGATCGACGTGTCGTGGGCTTCTTGCAGCAGTTGCATGGTGACGCCCGGCAGCACAGGTGCCTCGGGCCATACCACGGTGCCTGTGGCGTCGACGAAGCCGAGGTTCCAGGTGCCGCCTTCGGAAACATGGCCGTCGGCTTCGACGAACACCGCGTCGTCGAAGCCCGCGCGCTGGGCTTCGCGCCGCAGCCTGAGCTGGCTGAAGAGGCCGATGTGCTTGACCGCAGCGGTGTCCCGGCTGAAGGTGAACGTCTTTGCCTTGAGCGGAGGCGGAGGCATAGCGCCCGCCGGTCGGGTGGTCACCAGGACCTGGGGATCGGCGTCGGCCCCGGGATGCCCCATCTCCAGCGCCGGGTCGAAGAGCGTGACCCTGACGGTGAAGGAGCCTGTGCGCTGGCCAACGGCCTGCCGTACGTACGCGAGCACCCGGGTGGGATCGAGGTCTGTGTCGAAGACGATCCGGCAGTCCCGGACGAGACGCTCCATGTGCAGGGTCAGACCGCGGATGGCGCCGTCGTCGACGCGCATCGAGGTGAAGTGTCCGTAGTTCGTCAGGGCAAGGGTCTGGAGGTCGGCGGGGGACACCGGGGTTCCGTTGAGTTCGGCCATGCGGCCAGTCTGGCAGCGACTCGGGGCACGAAAGCCCTAGTCACGAACGAAAGTTCGGAAAAGTTCGGTGCCAGGGCGGCGAGAGGACATTCCTGGAGTGCGCCGCTGACGACAGATTGCTGTCATGGCCCAACAAGATTCAATCGACCCCTCCCAATCCGCCGGTGAGCGGCAGTTGCAACCGACGGTCCCGGCATGGCTCCGCCGCGGGGCCGTGGTGCGCGACATCCGCCTCCACCTCCTTGGCGAGGTCATGGCAGTCGCGTGGCCCGGATGGGAGGTGCGCCAGAGACGGAGGGCATGGCTGCGCCCGCCGAAGGGCGGGCGCGAGTGGAACCCCCTGATCGACGACTTGGCGCACGAGGAGCGACTGGAATGACGCCGGCAGCGCCGAGAGATCGTCTTGCGCGCCGACCACGGCCTTCGTCATCGCAGCAGCCGCGGAGGAGCCGATCGGGATGTGAACGGGGATGCGAAAAAGCGTAGGGCTGCATGTGCACGTACTTCGACAACGCTCTGTGATTCTGTCAGGTCGCTTCAGCCGGTGAGATGGGGCCTCTCAACTCGGCAGGCGGAGAAAGAGGTCACCAGCATGATCGGCAGGGGTCCGAGACCGTCCTTACCCGTTCATCTCGTACACCAGGAGGTTGCGGTCGCCGGGCGCGATGGTGACCGTGACGCGCAGCGGGCGGTCCCGGCCGTGTCCGGTGCGGGTGTGCTCGGCGACGGGGGTGCCGGCCGGAAGGTCCAGGTGGCGGGAGTCCTCGGGGGAGGGCATCCGGATGGCGATCTGGTCTCGGACCGTTTCCTGCCGGTGGCCGATGGCGGTGAGGATGTCGCCGGGGTCTCTGGTGTCCGTCTCGTCGAGCAGCGGGGTGTCGCGGGCCAGGTCTTCGGGGAACCACGTGGCGCTGATCTGGTACGGCACGCCTTCCAGGGATGTGGTGTGGACGCGGCATGCGGCCATCACCCCTTCAGGAATGTCGAGCAACGCGGCGATGGGCGGGGGAGCGGGTTCGACGCTGACCTTGACCGTCACGTCGGGCTGCGAGCCTTCGGCCGTGCTGCCCATGACCGAAGTAGCCCGGCTCGGCACGTGGAGGTGCCACTCGACCGTCTCGGACGCTCGTACGGTCCGGCCCAGCCGGCCCCGGCCTTCGGTGATGAGCCCTTCCTGCGTGAGCCGCGTCAGCGCAGTGCGCACCGTATTGCGGCTCACCCCGTGCTCTTCGGCCAGGGCGAACTCGCCGGGTACCTGGTCACCGGGCCTGAGGATGCCGTGGGTGATGCGGCGCCGGATGTCGGCGTAGACCTTCTCCCAGCGTGCGCTGCTGCGGCTGCTCATTGATCCATCTTCGCCTATGACTCTTCTGTAGGTACAGAACCTTGCGCAACCCAAGTTATGTACCTACAGTACCTACATAAGCGGATGCCGGGAACCGCTCGTCAGCAAAGGCCCGCATACCGCCTTAAATCCCGTAACACGCTCGCGACTTGAGTCCGAGCGATGCCCGCAGCTCAACGAGAAGGGAACGACCATGCAGACCGCTTCTCACTTCCTGGCCGAGCACGGCGACATGACCGACACGGACAGCTGGTCCACCGCGGACTTCGAGACCCTCGAGCACCTGGTGGAGAGCGAGGACGACTCCTTCAGCGAGGCCGCCGGGAACGGCATGTGCATCCTCGGCCGCCACGCCAGCGGAGACCGGGTCGTCGTGGGCCTGGCGGTCCGCCGACGCTTCCCCGCCGAGCCCGTCGAGCAGCTCGACCGCTAGCCCTCCCCGCGGCGCTGGCTCTGCCTGGCCCTCACGTACTGCCCGAAGCGGCGGGACGTGGCGGTCAGGGACCGGCCAGGACCGGACCTCTCTCCTCCAATCGCCCGGAAGAGCCCCTGAAAAGGCTCCAAGGAAGCGACCGTTCCCTTCTCAACGCTGCCGGCCAGCTCCTCCACCACAGGGGGCTGCCGCCAGCAAGTGCGAGCGACCGCCAGCCGCTCGGCTTCATACAGGCCCCGCCTCCGAGAAAAGGCGGCCCGTACGGCGCAGGAAGCGTGCGGGCACCGGGACGCCCACCCCCTGGCCCTGTCGGTCAGGGCGAGCTACCGGATCACCAAACCTGCGGTCCACCCATGTACTTCACAACCCAACGCCCCCAGGTTCCACCGGCCTTCCAGCCCGGTGGCGGCGGGAGAGCAGCGGGACACTCCCCGCTTTTGGCCCGACCGGCCAACCAGCCCGACGAAGGGAGCACGTCATGGACTGGCGTCACAACGCCGTCTGCCGCGAGGAAGACCCCGAGCTGTTCTTCCCCATCGGCAACACCGGCCCGGCCCTGCTGCAGATCGAAGAAGCCAAGGCCGTCTGCCGCCGCTGCCCCGTCATGGAGCAGTGCCTGCGGTGGGCGCTCGAGTCCGGCCAGGACCACGGCGTCTGGGGCGGGCTGAGCGAGGACGAGCGCCGCGCGATGAAGCGCCGCGCCGCCCGCAACCGGGCTCGCAACGCGACCGCCTGATCACCAGCGACCACCGTCCCCGACACCTCCACCCTTCGCGGTGGCCGGTGCCGGGGGCCGCGGTCGCTCGTGACGAGAGGCCGAACAAGGCGACGGCCCCGGGATAGCGCCCCAGGGCCGTCGTACGAGTCACCCCGACTGAGAGGGAACAGACCCGTGCCGAAGAGGATCGCACACCAGACGTCGGCGGACGTCGAGAGGCTCCATGAGGAAGCGCGCCGGGATTACGAGCGCCACCACGCCCCGGAGACCGCCGCCGAAGCCCGCGTCCAGCGCGGCGAGCGCCGCGGTGCCGCTCCCACCACGTACCGGGGGCAGAACAAGAAGCTGTGACCAGGGGCTTCAGCCCGGCGGTTCGACCACCCGTCCCCTGTTGGGGTGGGTGATGGCAGAGCACGGCGCGGGCCCAGGTGTGGATCAGACGCCTGGGCCCGCAGTGATACGGACGAATCCCAAGGAGTCCGCTCGTGACCATCATTGCAGCACCGGAGCCCGCCGTGGCGGGCGCCGTTGACGACGTCCTCGACTTGATCGACCGCGCGCTCGGCGTCGCCGACCAGGTTCTGGCGCTCGCCCAGCGCGGCGTGAACGTCCGCGTCGACGCCGAGCCGGCCGGTATCGGCGTCCACATCTCCCTGTCGCCTGCCAGCACCGGACTGCTGCCGGAGCTAGCCCAGAAGATCAACGCTCCGGGGACGGTCAGGCGACAGCCCGGCCAGTGCGAGGCCGTCGGCCACATGGTCGGCGACCGTGTCTCGGTCCGGGTGACCGCTCCGGACCCCCAGGCCGCTGATGGCCGTACGCCCGCCGAGCAGTTGCTGGGCGATTGCCTCCTGGCCCAGGTGCGGGCGGCCGACGCGCGGGTGCCTGCCCACCGGCGGGTTCCGCGCACCGCCGCGGACATGCGGGCGCGCCTCGCGGAACGGACGCGCGGCTCGTCGTGAGCCCCATCGCCGGCCAGCGCATCGAGTCGGCCGTCGGCAACAGGCGCGAACAGCAGCGCTAGGGGCGCGGCGTGCGGAAGGTCAGCTCCTGCTGGGGCCGGGATCACCGCGCGCCGCCGCCCGCAACACGCCCGAATCATCCGGCAGACCGCACGCGGTCGGTCGGCGCGGCCCAGCGCCCCGACTTCGGGGCGCTGGGCCGGCTTGAGAAAGGAGTCGCGGCGTGGCACGTCGCGCGAAGAAGAAGCCGGTGTCGCCGCAGCGGCGGCGCCGCACCCCCGCCTCGTTGGAGGCGCCCCAGCCCCCGGCCGCCCCCGCACCGGCATCTATGGAACAGCCGGTGCTCGTACGGGATGCGGCCGACGAGTACCTGGCGGATGCGCAGGATCGCGCCGCCGACATCCTCGCGGTCGCCGCCGAGCAGGCCCGGGACCTGCTGGCGAGCACCAGCGCTGACCGTACGAAGGCGGTGCGCCTTCTCGGCGTCGCGAGGCGGCGCGCGGTGGAGGTGGTCGTCCAGGCCAAGCGGCAGGCGCAGCGGGTCCGGGAGGACGCCGACGCGCGTGCTCGCAAGACCGTTGCCTACGCCTCGCAGCAGGCCAGCGACTTCATTGCCGCTGCTGACCAGCGCTCGCATGCCGCCTACGAGGCCGCCCGGCAGGCCCGCGAGGAGAGCGAACAGCTTCTCGCCGTCGCTCAGCGCGATGCCGACGATCTGCGTGCGCAGGCCGGCGAGCAGGCCGAGGAGCGGCTAGCGGAAGCGGAGTCCCGCGCTGCGGGTCTGGTTAAAGAGGCCGAGGCCGCCGCGCGCGAGGTCCGCGAGTCGGGCACCGTGAAGGCCGCGGCCCTGGTGGCGGAGGCCGAGGTGTCCGCGCAGCGGATCATCACCGAAGCCGAGACGGCTGGCGGCCGGGCGCGCCAGGAGGCCGAGGAGGAGGCCGGGCGCCTGCGGGGTGAAGCCGAGCGCCAAGCCCGAGAGCAGCGCGAGGCGGCCGAGGCTCATGCCGCCGAGGTAATGGCCACCGCGCGGTCCGAGGGCGAGCAGCTCCTCGGCGAGGCCCGGCGGCAGGCCGCCGGCCTCGAGCAGCGCGCGGCGTCGGAGGCGGCCGCGCTGGTGGAGCGGGCCCGTGCCGGGGCCGAGGAGATCGCCGAGGGTGCGCAGCGGCTGCTGGCGGCCAGTGGGCAGGAGGCCGTGCAGGTGCGGGAGGCGGCGAAGAGCGAGGCCGCCTCCATCCGCCGGACGGCGGAGGCCGATGCCGGGCGCGTACGAGAGCAGGCCCGGCTCGAGCGGGAGGACGCCGAGCAGGAACGCGCATCCGCCGCCGCGGCGGCAGCGCGGGTGCGCCGGCTGGCCGAAGACGACGCGAAGCGGGTGCGGCAGACGGCGTCCGAGGACGCCAACCGCATGACCAGCGGTGCGAAGACCGAGGCCGACCGCATCCTCGCCGACGCCCGCCGGACAGCGGCCGAGCAGCACAAGACCGCCGAGGCCCTCCTAGCCCAGGCCCAGGAGCAGCAGACGGAAGCGGCCGGCGCGCAGGAGGCTGCGGAGCAGATGCTGGCCGAGGCCGAGACGCTGATGCGCCGGGCCACCTCCCGGACCGAACGACGCCTGGAACGCAAGAAGATCCGCCAGAACGCCCGGGACAAGCGCCGCGAGGCCCTGGACCGGCGCCGGCAGGAGGCTCGCGCCAAGCGGAAGGCCGAGCGGGCCGGCCGCCCGACGCTCACCGAGCGGGCCCGGGCGCTGGTGCGCAACCAGGCGCGCCGGGTGCTGGTCGGCGGGCCGATCATCGCCCCGATGGCCGTGGCCTGGTACTCCCAGACCCGCTACGCCATGGACGCCTTCGGCTGGTGGATGATCTTCGCGCTTGGCTTCGCGGCCGCGTGGGAGCTCACGACCGCCTTCACCGGCTGGATGTACCACCAGGCCCGCAGCCAGGGAGACGCCGGACTCAAGTACCGGATCATGACGTGGATCTTCGCCCTCGGCGCGGCCGGGATGAACTACGCCCACAACTGCGGCCCCGGCGGTGCGCCGACCCAGGCGGCCATCGCGTTCGCCGCGATGAGCATCGTCGGCATGCTGCTGTGGGAGCTGTACGCGTCGCTGATCCACCGGCAGTATTTGCGGGAGAACGAGATGGTCGCCAAGGCGCGGCCGCGGATCGGTTTCATCCGCTGGGTCCGCTACCCGAGGCGCTCGTTCGCCGCATGGTCCCTGACGATCAACGACGCCTCGTTGACGACCGTGGACCTGGCGTGGACCGCCGCCGAGACCGAGCTCGCCCGGCAGCGCGCGCTGCGCGCCGCCCGGAACGGAACGCCGCTTCCGGCGACGTTCCGGGTGGTCCCGGTCTCGGCCAGTCTCACTCCCGCCGGTTTCCCCGGTCTCGCGGCTCGTGAGACCGGCGAGACCGAGACCGTGGTCCTGGAACGGCTGGAGACCCGCGCCGGGAACGGGACCACGGCTGGGCCTCGCAGCAGTGGTCTCGCTCTTCCCTCCGGGGAAACCAGCGAGACCACGCCGCCTCCCGCCGCGAGCGGTATCTGCCAGGGCGGGACCGGCGCGCAGTGCCGGATCCCGGCGGATGAGACCGGCGAGACCACAGAGACCACCGGCCCGGTGCCTAGGGAGACCGCTCCGGGTGAGACCAGCACGCACGGCGAGACCGGGACCGGGACCACGCCGGGCAAGACCGGGACCGCCGAATCCGAGACCGGGGCCGGGAGCGAGACCAGCGTGGAGGTCCCGGTCTCCACGCTGCGGGATCCCAAGACCGAGACCAAGCTCCTGCTCGACCTCATGCGGTCTCGCGGCGGCGAACTGAAGGTCTCGCTGGACGACGCGATGGCCCGGACCGGCCGTCCGAAGTCCACCGCCGCCAAGCGCCTGGCCGCAGCGCGAGACCTCTACCTCCGCGAGACCGGCTGAGACCGAGACCACCCCGTCCTGGCACTCACTGCCGTCCCCAGCCCGCCGGTCTGGGGACGGCCACGGCCGCCAGGCCGACCCGGGGATCCCGGCCCGCTTTCCAGGGCCCGGCCGGGATCCCCTCCCTGACTCCTCGAACTGCAAGGAGCTGAGAGCAGCATGACGCACCACGGCACCGCCGTCCGTCCCCTGATCGGGGATGAACGCTGATGGCCTTCTTCGGACTGTTCGGCAACGACAAGGAACTGGCCGCCACCGCCTACAAGGACCGCGAATCGGCCAGCGAGAAGGCGGCCCGCAAACGCCGCGAGGGACACAAGCGCAGCGTGCAGGCGGTCGACCGGCAGGGCCAGGCGTGGGAGGACGCCGAGCGTGCCCGGCAGGACCACGGCCGGCGCCGCAGCGGCTGGTTCTCCTGACCCAGCCCGCCCGGGGCCGTCCAGCCCCGGGCTCCCGCCGCTTCCTCCAGCTCGGGCCCGTATTCCCCTATTTGAGAGGCCGCTTCAGCATGCTGTGGCTCCCGTCCCTCCGCCGCCGCACCGCCCCGTACCTGACCACCTCGCGCAGCACCTTCGCCGCCACGGCGACGCGCACCCTTCTCCCCGGCCGCTCATCGTCCTGCGTTGCTGGCGCCCCGGCGGCCGCCACGTACCCGGTCGTCCTGCTCGGCGGTGACGAGCTGCGCGTCCGCGCCCTGCTCCGCCAGCTCCTGAACGGGGGCAGCCGCTGATGACGACCGGCATCGACTTCACCAAGCCCGGCCCGGCCGGCACCGGTGGCCCCGGCTGCTGCACCACCTGCCCGCTGCTCCCCACCTGCCCCGTGGCCTCGGATACCAGCCCGATATGCGCCGTGACCGGCAGTACTCCGCCCCCGCCGCCCCCCAGCCACCTCCCCGACGCGGCGCCAGCGGCTGGGTTTCTCGAGCGCGTGGACTACACCGAGATCGCCAGCCGCAGCGCGGAGGCCGCGATCAGCGGCATGTTCGGGTTCGGCTGGACCGACCTGGTCGCCACGGTCATCGAGCGCAGCAACAAGTGGGACGCGGACGGCAACCCCGTCGACTGGGGCCGCCTGCAGCTCAAGCGGAACTTCCTGTGCCTCGCGGTCGCCACGCTGGTGCCCGTCGGCGACCACACGGCCGCCGTGTGGGTGGCCCGGACCATCACCACCTACGGCTTCACCACGCCCCTGGTGCCCGCGGGCATGGCGCTGGGCGTGGGCGGGGCGGTCTTCCTGGGCCAGTACGCCCCTGGGCTCCTCGGCTGGGTGTGCCACTTCGGGTGGTCGGTCGGCTCCGCGCTCGTCTCCGGGGCCCTCAAGTTCCTGCGGTCCCGCCTGGGCTGGATCGTCACCCGCCCCGCCATCTGGGCCGCCATCGGCGGTCTGCTCATCGTCACCGGACGTCCCATCGTCCGTATCCTCACGGGAGCCTGAGCATGGACATCTTTCACAACAGCCCGGCCAACGCGAGCTTCGGCGCCCTGATCTTCGGCGCGATCGGCACCGTCGTGATCGTCGCCGGGTTCAAGTACCGATGGCTGCGGGACAAGAAGACGCTCTTCCTCGTCGCCTTCTTCGTCCTGCTCGTCACCGTCAACAGCGGCGGCATCCTCGGCGAGATCGCCGGGGCCCTGCGCGGCGCCATGAACGTCGGCGGCGAAAAGGCCGTCCAGGGCGTCGCCGGAGCGGTCACCACCCCCAACCCGCCCCACACCCAGGTCACCAAGGTCTCCGCCGGCGGCGCCGGCATCGGCCTGTGCGGGATCGCCTGGTACGCGGTGAAGCTCTTCGCCGCCAAGGGCCGGGCCAGGGACCTCAAGGAGATGTGCCTGGGTGCCGGAGTCGCCATCTGCTACGGCACCAGCCTCGGCTTCATGGGCTGGATCGTCGGCGCCACCGTCCTGACCGGCAACAACGTCGGCCTCTACGTCTTCGGCGGCTGAGCACCCCGGCCCGTGACGGTCGCTCACAACCACGCCCGGCGGGTTGTGGGCGGCCGCCGCAGACCGGACCAGCCCCATGCAACGGAGGAACTCGTGAGCACCGCCGAAGACCGCACCACCCGGCGCCCCCCAAGCGAGGTCGCCCCGTACGAGGGCGAGTGGGTGTGGGCCGAACTGGTCGACGATGACGAGCCCGGCCCCCACAACGACGACGCCCCCGACGGCCCGTCCCGCGCCCGCCAGGGCGCACAGCGCGCGGCACACTGCGCCCGGACCGTGATCGGCTTCATCGCCGGACACACCGGGCCCGGGCTCCGCCACGCCTGGGCCCTGTCCCTGCACTGGACGAGCGCCGCCTACATGTCGGACGAGGAGCTGCGCCGCCGCCTGGTCAAGCGCCACCTGGACGAGTACATCCAGCAGCGCGACGACGCCAGCGCCGGCGTCCAGCAGGTGAACAAGAAGCTCAAGAAGCTCACGGCGGACGCCGCGGCCTTCGGCCTCGACAGCGGCGAGAAGCAGCAGATGCGGGACCTGATGAGCGAGCTCCTGCGCCGACGCGCCGGCCTGACCGCCCTGGAGAAGGTTCCCTTCGATCCCGCGCAGGTCCAGCCCACCCCGGAGCAGATCCGCCGGGCCCGTTCGGTCAAGGCCCTCCAGCGGATGAGCCTCGGCGCGCTCCCCGCCGCCCTCGGCATCGGCGCTCTGGCCATCACCGCTCCGCTCGTCCTCCCCCTCGCTCTCCCGCTCGTGGCGGCGGGCGCCTGGTGGCTGGGCCGGCACCCCGTCGAACTCACCCAGCGCGCCCTGCCCGCGGACCTGATGCACCCCCTGCTCGCGCCCCCGGGCACCGCCGCCGTCACCGGCGAGGACCCCACGCTCGAGGACGAGCTCAAGCCGTACCCGATCGCCCAGGCCACCACTGCTGAAGAAGCCTCCGAGGCCCTGCGCCGCGCCATCATCCACGAGGGCGGCGACGTCGAAGCCGTCGAAACCGCCGTCAAGGAGCCGTGGGGGTGGTCGGTACGGGTGTCGTTCACCACCGGCAGCCCGGACGACCTCAACAAGGACGAGACCTACAAGGGCCTGATCACCTTGCTGAAGGTGCGCCGCAACGGTCTGCTCATCGAGGGCGATCCGGACTTCGGCGACTCCTGCACCGTGCGCATCATCATGCGCGACCCGTTCACGCCGGACCTGGTGGCCACCGTCCCCTACCGAGCCCCGCTGTCCGGCTCGATCACCGACGCCTTCGACTTCGGCGTCGCCATGGACGCCACCCCCCTCGTCTTCGCCCTCGCCGGGCTGATGCTGCTGATGGTCGCAGACTCCGGCGGCGGCAAGTCCGGCATCATGCTCGCGATGGCCGAGGCCGTCACCTCCACCCGCGACGCCGTCGTGGTCAACCTCGACCCCGTCGGCACCGGCGTCGGCGACCTGGGCCCCGCGATCACCCTGGACGCCTGCATGGACGACGACCTCATCTGCGCCGTCCTTCAGTTCTTCCTCACCCTGTGCTCCGCCCGCGCCCGGCAACGCGCCGCCAACCGGTGGGGCAACAAATGGCGCGTCAGCCCCGAACACCCGGCCTTCTGCCTCTTCGTCGACGAGTGGCCCCAGCTGTCCCCCAAGGCCAAAGTCCTGCTGATCCGCCTGCTGCTCCTCGGCCGCAAGGAGGCGATCTGGGTCTTCGGCGGCTCCCAGTTCGGCACGAAGGACTACCTCGGCGAGGCCATCGGCCCGAAGCTGTCGGCGAAGATGCTCGGCGCCTGCCGCCGCGTAGACGTCACCGAACTCCTCGGCGGCGGCGCGCTCGCCGAGGGCTACCGCGCCGACCTGATCCGCGCGGCCACCCACACCGAACGCAACGACGCCGGACAGATCTACGCCCAGGGCCTGCCCGGCATGCCCGACCGCCCGGTGCGCTACCAGGTCCGCGAAATCCAGCCCGACTACGCGGCCACGATCGGCGCCGAACGGGCCACCGCCGGCCTGCCCGACGTGACCCGCACCCTCACCGAAGCCGGCCTGCTCGACGACTGGCTGGAGCTCCAGACCGCCTGCACCACCGGAACCGTTCCCGGCGCCGAAGGCGGTGGAGGAGTGGAAGGGGCCGATGTCCCGGCCATCCTGCTCGCCATCGCGGAGGCGTTCCTCCAGGAGAGCGAACCGCCGTACCTGACCATGGACCAAATCCACGCCCACCTCCGCAAGGACCACCCGACGCGGTGGGGACGCTGGGACGACCGCGACGACCGCGGCCGGCTCCGGGAACTGGGCAAGACGCTCAGCCGCGAGCTGCGCGACGCGAAGGTGGAGCTGTCCTCCGAGCGCATCTCCGAGCTCGACGGGCAGCCCCGCGGCTACTACCTCGAAGCCGTCCAGCAGGCCCTGGCGAGCCTGTCCTGACCGACGCCTTCATTGGCCGCTGATTGGTGGGGGGGGGGGGGGGGGGGGGGGGGGGGGGGGGGGGGGGGGGGGGGGGGGGGGGGGAGGGGAGGGAGAAAGGAGGAGGGGGAGAAGGCGGAATCCCACAACACGAACG
>NZ_JBWKFM010000032.1:0-25151 GCF_056434285.1 Streptomyces sp. NPDC044063 | reverse complement strand
TTCTTCCTCCCCTTTTCGTTTTTGTTGTTTTGTGTTTCTGTTTTCTCTTTTCCCCCCCCCCCCCCCCCCCCCCCCCCCCCCCACTCCCCCACCAATCGAAAAACCATTGCTGACCTGCGGGAACCGATCCATCCAATCGCCAGCTGGCACCCCCATTCCACGGCGGTTTCCCCCTTCCGGAACCAAGTGAACGGGGGGCGCCGACATGCCATTGACCAGGAAGACGATCATGCGCAGATACCTGTACCGGTGCCCGGTGTGCCGGACCACGAGCCCGGTCGTCCACACCCCCGACGCCGCCGAGAAAGAAGCCGTCGGGCACCGCCAGGCGCTTCACGGCGGGCACCACCCCGACGGCCAGATCGCCGGCGAGGTCGACCGGCGCGGCCGCTGGTACGCCGACCTCGCCGGCATAGCCACCATCCACGCCCGGCTGTCCGACAACTTCGCCGACCTCCGCGACCCCGGCCGCATGGGCGCCCGGCTGTGGGCCGACGCCGCAGCCTGGCTCACCATCGCCGCCGGAGCCCTGCTCAGCCTGTGGGCCACCGACACCGTCCTCCAGCCGTGACGCCCAACCCTCGGGGCAACCGAGGCCCTGCGCTCGTTCACCGACGGCCGCCGCGTGCTCCCCCTGCTGAGCCGCTGACCACGATCACGGGCAGCGGATCGGCCGTCACACCAGGCCGACCGCCCCGTGCCCTCTTACCCCATACCCGAGACCGGAGGACCACCAGCATGACCGATCGTTCTGCGCACTTCGCCGCCGTCTACGCCCTCATGCGCGCCTCGGCGGACGCCGCGGACCACTGGGTCCAGTCTGATTTTTGTGCTCAGACCAAGGGCGCCACGGACGCCGCCACGGTGACGTACACCGACGAGAAGACCGGAGTCGAGACCACCGTCGGCACCGCTGGCGGCCGCGTGGCGTGCGCCTGGCACTGCCTCACATACACCGCTACGCAGGGCCTGACGCTCGCCGTCGGCGCCCGGGCCCTTGGGCTCCGCCTGAACCCCAAGGCCGTCGCCGCCGCGCTCGCCGTCTCCGGCATCACGCACTACGTTGCCGACCGCCGAGTCCCCCGGGGCGTACTCCACCGGCTGGCGGCTGCCACCGGCAAGGGACGGTTCTTCAAATTGGTAGATTTCGGCATCAATGGCTCGTATGCCCTTGACCAAGCATGGCACCACGGCTGGGAAACAGCCGCCGCCGTCATCGCCGTCGCGAAGTGAGGCAGAACCCGGGCATCACGCTCACGCTGACGACGGCCCGTCAGGTTGCCTTGGGTCACCGCCCTGTCCGGTTCTAGGGCTAGGCTGTGCGTGATGTGATCGATAAAGACGAAAGCCCCCAGGACCGGGCGTGGTCCACGGGGGCTCTCGGGCGGGGAATGCCCCACCCGGGCGACACCTGGAATGGAGGTGATCGCGGGATGAAGGTTACCCGCTCACACGGAACCGCACGCGCATCTGCGCCGTTCCATCACCATGATCACGCCATCCAGACCGTCTGCGCGCATGCCGACGCCAGCCTTCGGATCGAGGGGGTCGGGGTGACGTAGCCGCCACCGGCCGCGCGTGCCATTCAGCGGATTAACCACCCGCCCCGGCCTCGCGCGGCCCTTCGCTCCGACCGGACTAACCATCCAGGTCGGCCGCTCAGTCCCGGATTACAGCCGGTCCTGAGCTTCGGCTCATCGAGCCAATTCACTCCATCGCAGTACCGGCCACTAACCACGGCCACCACAGCCGCAGCAGCAGTCGAGCTGCGCACCGAACCACGGCCCCTCATCAGGGCCACTGCAGTACCCGTCCGGGGCCCCCACCACAGGGGCTCCACGACCGAGACCCGACGAGAGGAGAAATCTCCCCCCTGCCGTTCGGTGTCTGCCCGCTCCTCACGGAGGGGGCGGTCACCCGCATCCACTCGCCGGCCGTCCCGCTTCGCGGGGTGGTCCGACTCGCATATGGAAGTTGGTGTCCCCGCCATAGTGCACGATCGCGTGTCCCCCTGTCAGCTTGACCATGTCCGATTCAAGACGGTTTGGACCTTCGCCGCTTCCCGCGTGACGGGATTCGCATGTCACGTTTGCCCTGTTCACGGCATTAATCACGAAGATTCCTGGGGTCGGAGTGTCACACGGACCCCGGGTCCGACCACCTTTATAGGGGCCCCTCTTTCCCTCGGCGAGCGGCCTCTGTCCACAGGGTCGCTCGGTGAGCCTGTCCGGATGATCATCTGCACCTGTTTCTCCACGCCCGCTTCCGGCCTGGTCGCGGCGGTGGGCCGATGAGCGCCGCGGCGGCCGCTGTCCGTTTTCACGTGCCGGGGCAGCGTCGTGCGCTGCAGTCGGTGCCGGCGCAGGCCGGTCCGGTGCCGGTTCGTGGGCCGGGCCACCCGATGGCGCTGGGGCGCGATGCCCGCGCCCGGCTGGGCAATGCGGTGCGCGCGCTGCTGGACGCGGTCGGCCTGGTCGGTGCGTCGGACGCGGTGCGGCTGGCGGTGGTGGTGCTGGCGGCGCGGACGCCGTCGGAGTCGGGTGTGGTGGAGATCCGCACCGGTGAGCTGGGCCGCTGGCTCGGGCTGTCGGCGTCGTACGTCGCCTCCGAGGTGCTGCCGGTGCTTCGCCGGTCGGGCGTGGTGTCGGTGGAGACGGCGGAGGGTGAGTACGGCCAGGACGTCGGCTTGAAGTGCAAGGTGCTGCCGTTGTGGGCGGCGCAGGGCGTGGTCGGGCACCCGCTGAACTTGGCGAAGAAGGAGTTCGCGACGCTGCTGCGGCTGTTGGAGGCCGTGATGGCGCCGGGATGGACGCTGCGGGACGGGCGGGTGATCCCGGCCGGGCTGATCGGTACGCGTACCGGTCGCGGCGCGGCGACGGACCGCCTCGCGCTGCTGCTGCTGGTGCTGGAGGCGCGGGAGACCGGGCGGGTGCGGCAGTGCGGCGGGACGGTAGACACCCGGCGGGGCCGGGCGGCGGCGACAGTGGCCCGGCTGCTGGGCTGCACGGCGTCCGCGGGCGAGCGGGTCCTGGAGCGCCTGGAGGACCGGCAGCTGGTGCGCCGGGTGCGTCTGCAGACGGGCTCGGGCCTGGCGAACCGGTCGCGGCTGATGGTGCCAGCGGTCGCCGCCGCGCACGGCCGTACGGTCGCCGACGACGTCCAGGAGGACCGCGCGGAGGCTCTGGAGCCCGAGTTTTCAGACCCCGATGTTGCGGCAGGGTCTGGTGAGGCGCCGGAGCCGGGGACAGAGTCGCAGGTCAGCGGCGTGCCGGCGACGGGTGAGGCGGATGTTGCAGAGCCCGACGTTGCGGCAGCCCTTCACACTGATCACCCTCACCTGGTTACTCCCGTCTCTCCCCTCGCTCTCTCTGGTGGCTTTTCCGGCGAAGGCCGTGGTGGGTCCGGTGATCTGCCGGACCGCGCGTGCGTGCGCGAGGACGGCCCGCTGCGCGGGGAACAGCCGAAGAAGTCCCCGTCGATCAGCAGCGAGAAGCCTGGCCGCGGGCCGGTGGCCGGCACTTCGGTGCGGGTCGTGGACGGCGAAGGTCAGGGCAGGCGACAGCGGGGGAGGGTGCCCCTGCCGCCGGAGGACCTGCGGATCGTCCTGGCCCCGGTCGACCTGGTCTGGGCGCGGCTGGAGCGTCCGGCCGCCCGGCGCCTGGTGGAGGCCGCCGCCCGCAGGGAGCTGGGCAGGGTGGTCGGGTTCGCGGGCCGTGTGGATGCACCGCAGGTTCTCGCCGACCGGCTGACCCGGCGCCTGTCCGACCAGATGCGGCTGGCAGGGCCGATCAAGGACCCGGTGGGCTGGCTGATCGGCCGGGGCCTGCCGCAGCGTCAGCAGTGCGGCGACGTGCGGTGCGACGACCGTGTGCTGCTCGACTCCGGCCAGGACTGCCCCCGGTGCAAGGAACGGCAGGAAGACCGCCGGGACCAGCGCCGCGCGGTCGCGGCCGCCGTCGACTCCGCGATGCCCGGCGCCTCGGCGACAGAGCGGCGGGCAGCCACCGCCCAGCAGCTGCACCAGGACGTGACGGCCAGGGCGTGGGCGAAGGTGCACGAGTGGGACCAGTACCGGGCGCGGCAGGCCGCCGCGGCTCACGCCCGTGCCGAAGCCGCAGCCGCACAGCCCGAGGACGATGTCCCGGCCGCGCCGGTGGCCCCGATCGTGCTGCCCGCACCCCGTCCGGCCGTCGTCGCCGCAGGTCCGGAGCCAGAGGGCGCGGACGTCGACGACGACCAGGAGCTGGTCCTCGAGGACCTGACCCGCGAGCAGGTGCTGGACTGGCGCACCCGCGCCGCGCACGACCACCAGATCGTCCACGACCACATCGCCCGGTACGGCGAGGTGTCGGCGCAGCGCCTGTTCACCCGGTCGTTCGTCGCGACCGCGCAGCGCCTGGCCGGCCTCGGGCACCTGGACCTCGGATACACCCCGTGGGGGCAGCCGTGAGCAGCGGCGAGGTGTCCGGCGTCGACCTGGCCCGAGTCGCGCTGCGGGCCGCGATGGAGGCGGCGCCGAAGAACAGCGGCGGCCAGAAGGCGAAGTCCAAGCCGCGTCCGGTCCGTACGGCACGGCGCGACGGGCGCGAGCCGATGGGCCTCGGTGCCGCGATCGGCGCGCTGGTCACCGAGCACGCGTGGGAGCCCCCGGCCGTCGGCGCAACGCTGCGCGAACGGTGGGCGGCCATCGCCCCGGATCCGGCCGGGCACGTCGCGGCCGTCGACTTCGACGCGGACTCAGGCCAGCTGACCGTGTGCCCGGAACCGTCGGCCTGGCCGACGAAGGTCCGGTCTGGAGAGACCCGCGTCATCGAGGCCGCCAATACCTCGGCCGGCCGCACGGCCGTCCGCGCCTTACGGAACCTGCCGCCCGGCATCGCGCCCGTGCACGAGCCGGCCGACCCCGATCCGGCGTCGGCCAGCTCGTCCTGCGGGCCGGTGCGGAGTCGGGGCACGGGCCGGTGCCGACAGGCCGCACTGCTCCGCCGCGGCCTATAGCCTGAACCAGTGATCCCCCGCACGGCCGTTACCACCCCGATGAGCGCGGCCGCATCCGGTGATCACCGAGAGGAGATGAGCCAGTCGACGGCCATTGTGACCGCGCCCGTCCCGGCCGCGTACGCCGCGCCGTTCGCCGCGCGCCACAGCAGCGCCTTCACCTGGCGACGCCACCGGCTGCGCTGGCTGGCCTGGCCGGGGTTGTACTGGGCGGTGCTGGAACGTTTGAGGTGCGGGCGGGGGAGGCGCACGGCGTCGGCTCGCAGCTCGGATAAGGGGCGGGGCTGCTGTGAGGAGGGCGATATCGACATGGCGTTCTCCGTTCCATCGTGGGTTGTCCGGCTAGGGTCAATTCCATGGCTGGACGGGGCGGTTGCGGCAGGCGGCAAGGGCACCTTGCGGTGTCCCCGGCATCTTGCGGGCAGGGCAACCTGGGAGAGAGGCACCAGTGACGGAGCAGCGATTACAGCCGGCGGCCGAGCCGCGGGCGCGGGGCCTGGCACCGCTGAGGGACGACCTGGGCACGGAGGACCGGGCCTTCGCCGAGCACCTGCGTGAGCTTCGCGGGCGGACCGGGATGACCTCCACGGACTTGGCTGCTGCCCTGGCCGTGGACTCCACGCGCCTCTCGCGCTTCTTGTCGGGTCAGAGCCTTCCGGAACCGCAGCTGCTGACGTGTCTGCACCGGATGCTGAACAGCGCGGGCCCAGAGGCCGTCGAAGCGGCGGCGCGGGAGAGCCGCACCTTGTTGTACGCCGCCGCCCGCTCCAGGGGGCCGTTGCAGGCCCGCGCGTATGAGATCGCTGAGCTCCAGGAGAAGCTCCACGAGCAGCGGGCCGAGACCGCCCGGACACTGACCGCCCTGCGTCAGGAGCTGGAGCAGGAACGGGAGCACCGGCAGCGAGCCGAGGAGGAGATCGAGCGGCTGCGCCAGGCCGGGCCGGCGGACCGCGACCAGCGCATACGGACGCTGGAGGCGGAGCGCGACGCCGCGCTGCGCAAGGTCGCCGAGCTCGAGGGGGCGGTGGCCCAGACGGGCGCGCTCTTGCGGCTCCAGCAAGATGACGCGCAGCACGCAGACGCCATGGCCCGGGCGACGCACAAGGAGCTGGAGCGCTGGGAGGACGGTGACGGATCCCGCCACCCGGCGGCGGAGGCCGAGTGGCTGGGCAGGGAGATCGGCGTTGAGGGTTCGAGCGTCATTGAGCTCTTGGGCGATCTGCGCGACCACGGCCGTGATGACGAGGCGGACCGCATCATCGAGTACGCGGCCGTCAACGCCGCCCCGGCCGCCATCGGCACCTTCTACACCCTGCTCGACCAGCACAGCCGTCGGCCCGACGCCAACCGGCTCGTGCGTGCCATCGCGGTGTCCTGCCCCGCGCCACGGCTTCGGCAGCTGGCCGTCGATGTGAAGCTGCGACGAGAGCGGCCCGTTGTTCCCCTGCTCCCCGGCCTGGAAGGCACGGATGCTGACCCGAAGGTCCGCAAGTGGGACGAGACGCGGTTCGGCGAAACCCTCATTCCCGTGGTCAGCTTGGTCACGCCTCCTGAGGTACTGGTTCAGTTGGTGCGGGCCTTCCGGGAGCGCGATGAGCATCACTTCGTCAACATGCTGTATGTCAGAGCGGCGCGTCGATCCCGCGCTGGGCGAAGAGAACTTCGCGCGGCAGGCATGCACGTTCGCGGCCGGCTGTTCGGGTGAGTCCCACCAGGCCAGGGGCACGGGAGACAGCGTCCGGCCGGATCCGGCCACGCTGCGCCGCCGGGTCACCAGCCCCGGACCACTCTGCTCGGAGGGAGTCGTCGGTTGGTCGGGGCGGGGCCGGACGGTGTGGGGGCGGCCCTACAATGGGCCGCGGAGGATCTTCGGATCTTCCCCGGACCGTCCCGGCTCCTCCGGCGGACGCGGGCCATGAGGCCCGCCGGAACCATGTACGTCACCACCGCGGTTGATGACGGGCCCGCAGCACCGTTGGGTGTGTGGGCGGATCGTCCGCCGTTGCAGGAGGAGCCCCGCACCGTGATCCCGCCCGCTGGCCATCCCGGCCTGTCCGCCTGGTCTGACGAGTCGTTCCAGGAGAAGGACTCCGCCGGCTTCTACATCATCGCTGCCGCCATCATCGAGCCGCCCGTACGGGATGCCGCCCGGGAAGCCATGCTTGCCCAGCGCGGGCGTCGCGCGACGGCCAAGGCGCACTGGACCGAGATGGACCATCGGGAGAAGAAGCAGGCCGCGCGCGCCGTTGCCGAGCTGGACGGTGTTCACGTTGTCGCGGTGGGGTCGCCGGTTCCCTTCCGCAAGCAGGAGCGGGCCCGCAGCAAGTGCCTGACCCATCTGGTCACCCAGCTGCACACGTTTGGTGTCGAGTGCTTGTTCATGGAGGCCCGCGAGTCCCAGCTCAACCAGCGCGACATCCGTACCGTGCAGAGCGCCCGCTTCGCACTGCCGAAGGGCACCACCTTCCGGATCGAACACGTTCACGGAGGCGCGGAGCCGCTGCTGTGGGTCGCCGACGTGGTGGCCGGCGCCTGCCGGGCCCACCAGCTGGGACGCGGCGAGTACTGGGCAGAGCTCGCTGGCGTCATTGCGGACTTCGAGGTCGATACCGACTGCTGAGATGGCCCGGAAAAGCGCCGAGCCAGGCTCCCGGTCTGCCCCAGGTCACCTGGCTCCACTTCCGGCGGTCCACGACCACCGACTTGTCCCTCACTCTACCGCCCAGGCCCCGGGGAAGCGACTAGACCGGCCCGTACGCCACCTGTCGCATTGCGCGCGACCGGCGGCGCTGGCCTGGTGACCTGCGCATTCAGCCGGGGAAGCACATGCCGGGGTGCGCGCCGCGATGAGGCGGGAGGCTACTGGCCGGTGTGGGTGCGGCGGGTGTGGACGAGGTGCTGCCAGCGGGCGCGTACAGCGTCCGGGCCGTCGATCCAGCGGGTGGTCGAGGGCTCCGGCAGGGGCAGGTCGGCCATGAAGTAGGCGATATCGGTGAAGTAGGCGAAGTCGCCCGTGGCGGTGAGTTCGCGCAGCCGGTCGATGGTGACGGCCAGGTCCTGGTCTTCGCCGCGGACGGCGTGGTGGAAGGCGAGGGCGAGCTCCACGAAGCGGTGGAGGAAGGGGAGACCTGCGGCCTCGATGTCGGCGTGCAGGGTCTGGGCGCGGGCGGTGACGCTGTCGCCTCCGGCGTCCTTTATCAGGGCGACGACCTGGGCGAGGAGGGTGTTGGAGCGCTGGTCGAGACCGTCGAGGAGCTGGTGAGCGAGGGCGAGTTCGTCGTCGGCGCGGTCGGGGGCGGCGAAGGAGACGGCCAGGGCGAGGCGGACCTGGGTCATGGCGCGCTCGCCCGGGGCGCCGTGCTGCTCGGCTTCGGCGCGGCCGGCTTCGAAGGCGGTGATGGCCTGGTCGGTGTTGGCGTGGGACCAGTGGATGTCGCCGAGGACGCGGTGGTGGCGGCCGTGCCAGCCCAGGGTGGGGACGGCGGCCAGGGCGGTGGGGAAGTCGCCGGCGAGGCGGGCGAGGTTGGCCAGGCCGCGGCGGGCCTTGGGGGCGAGGCGGCCGCCGGTGTCGGCGACCTGCTGCATGCCGGCGCGGGCGGCGTCGTTCTGGCTGAGGTCCTTGTGGGCCTTGGCCCGGTAGTACAGGGCCATCTCGGTCAGCTCGGCGGGCAGCAGACCGGTCTCCAGGACGGCGGTGAGACGGTCGGCGGTGCGCTGGCGGTGCTCGCGCTGGCGGCGGGCGATGGCGGTCAGGAGCTCGGCCACGGCGTCGGCGAGGGCATCCGGTACCGGGTCGGTGGGGGCGGGCAGTGTGAGGGGTTCCCAGACGGAGTCGTCGGTGTAGACGAAGGCGGCGTCGATGAGCCAGCCCAACCCGGTCAGGTGGTGGTCGCGGGCCAGGCGCAGGCCCTGGCGCAGGCAGGCGACGAGGAGCATGCGGCTGGGGGCGAGCGCGGCGGCCTTCGTCCATTGCTCGCCGAGGGCGGCCAGGGCGCGGGTGGCGGCCTGGTGCCAGTCGGCGTTCGTCCAGCGGTCGTCGCTGTGGTCGTCCTCGCGTACGGCGCTGCGTATGGCGCGGTGCAGGTGGTAGGGCCACAGGGCGTAGGGGTTCTTGGTGACCAGCGGCCGTTCGACCAGGCGCCGGGCGGGGGCTTGGTGAGTGAGGCCGGCCGTTTGGGTGGCGAGGTCGAGGTCGAAGGCGTCCAGCAGGGACACGCTGCGCAGCAGGTGCCGCTCGTCGGGGGTGAGGTCGGAGAGGGTGCGGGCGAGGAGGGCGGGGAAGGTGCAGTCGAAGTCCGCGGGGGTGGGGGTGCGGCCGGTGCGGCGGATCTCCAGGAAGCGGCTGACGGCGAGGTCGAGGTGGAGGGGCAGGCCGTGGGAGCGGGCGGTGATCGCGGCGCGGATGTCGGCGTCGATGAGGGGCTGCCCGTCGAGGGTGAGGCGGCGGGCGAGGTGGTCCTCGCAGTCCTCGGGGGACAGGTCCCCGATCAGATGCTGCCGGCCGCCCGGCGCGCCCGCCCCGGGCTGCGGCACCGCCGCGGTGGAGGGGGCCAGGCCGGGCCAGGCGGTGGGGCCGGTCCAGTCGAGCTGGCCGTGCAGGGCGGGGTCGGCCCACGGCAGCCGGCTGCGGCCGCCGATGACGAAGAAGGCGTTCGGCATGAGCCAGACCAGGCGCTGCAGCAGCCGCTCGAAATCGCGGTGCCGGTCGCCGGTGTCCTCAAAGGTGTCCAGCAGGACCACCGGGGTGAGGGCCTTCTTCGCAGGCAGCCGGCTCAGGTCCCACGCCAGCAGATGCGGGTAGTAGGACAGCGCCTCCAGATCCGGCGTGGCCTCCAGCAGGGCCGCGGTCCGCATGGCACCCGCCAGGGCCCGGGCACGCTGCTGCCGCTCCCGCAACGCCGACACCAGCGCCGAGGTCAGCTGCCCGGCCGCGGAACCGACCAGGCCGGGCAGCTCCAGGGCAGCGGCAACCTCGCCCACCCCGGCCCGCAGTTGCTGCGGCAGCATCTCGGTGAAACGGCCCGACAGCCCGGTCCGCCGGATGTACTCCTCCAGCGGCTCACCGGGACGGATCTGCTCCCAGTAGTGGCGCAGCGCCACATCGAAGGAAGGCAGCGTCCGCCCAAGCGCCCCGGCGAGCGCGAGCCGGATCGTCAGGATGACCCGCTCGAAATCCGAGCCCGTCGACGCCGCACGGGACAGGTCGATCCGGATAGGCAGCAGCCGCTGCGCCCAGGTGGGTGCTGCACCCCACTGGTCAGGGCGATGCTCGGCGGCGGTCAACGCGGCTTCGAACTTGCGGAGCAAGGTGGTCTTGCCGACGCCGCCCACGCCGTGGAAGACGATCACATTGGTACGGGGTGCCTCGAGGTCTTCCACGTCGAACCCGGGGTCCGTGGTGCGCCGCAGGTGCTCCTCCAGCGCGGTGGCCACCAGGGCCCACTGGTGCTGCCGGTCGGTGAACGCCTCCACGGCGTCGAAGGCCGGGTTGTTGGAGCTGAACAGCGCACGCAGGTCGGCCATGGTCCCCCCAATGGTGATCGTCTCGCTCCCAACCTATGACGCACGGCGGGCCGTGGCGGCACTCTGGTGGGGGTGCGGCCCGATAGCTGCCGGTAGTGGACGGGAAATCGACCACCGCCGACAATGATCCTTTTCGTCCTCGAAGGTTGGCCCCCCGTGCACGATCCGGTATCCCCCACCCCGAACTCCTCCGAGCTGGCCGGCAAGGCCGGCTACGCGGTCGCCTCCGAGACGATGAGGCGGGTGATCGGCTGGTACAGCCGGGAGATCATGGCCGAGCGCCGCTCGCCCGCCCCCGACACCGCCAGGCTGGAGCGGCTGATCGCCGAGCACCGGGAGTGCGTGCAGGACCAGGCACGCCTGAAGGAAGCCGACGGCGAGGAGATGGCCCGCATCAACGCCCGCTACGCGGCCCGTCTGGAGGAGTTGGAGGCCCCGGGGGCGTAGCCGTACCGGTCAGCCACGTCCCGGGTCAGCGGAAGAGCGGCTACCGCGGCGGGCCCGGGGAGCCGGCGGGGGCGTAGCTGGGCGGGCATCATTGGCCGCGCCAGGCGGGCGATGTCCTCCACGTCACGGCGGTAGTGCGGCAGCGCGGCGCGCACGCGGCGATGGACCGCCCAGAACCGTGCCGCCTCCTGGACCGTGTAGGGGCGGGTCTGCTCGGCGAGCAGCACGCCCGCCGCGCCTACAGGCCGCGACCAGGTGCCCTCGGGCGTGCGTTCGTTGCGGTAGAGGACGGTGCCGTCGCGCCTCCACACCATCACCGAGTCGGCCACCAGCATCTGCTCGGCCGCCTCCACCGCACCAGCGAGCGCCGCGAAGTGGCGGTCGTGCCCGGAGACGGTGGTGAACCGGGCGGGAACGCCGAGCCGGCTCACCTCGGCGCAGCGGGCCGCGGTGCCCAGCCGCGAGTCCGCCGCCCGCACGGCCAAGACCACCAGCTCCACCCGGTAGCCCGCCCGCCGGTAGAGCATCGCGTCCGCGGCGAACGCGGCCGCGCTGCCGGGGGCGATCTCGATGACGACGTCACCGCGCCGCCGGCGTACGTACGCCTCGGCCATCGCCTGCCAGGCCCGGTAGTCGGCCCGGATGCGCTCACCGGCCGTACGGGGCTCCTCCTTGAGCAACGTCAGGTAGTCCGGGTGGGCCGCCTTGAAGTCGTCGCCGCTGATGTGGATCGGCCAGCCGCGCAGCGCCCGGCGCAGCATCGGCGTCATGCTGGTCTTGCCGGAGCCGGGCTGGCCCAGCACGTACACCGCGACCGGCCGCTCCTGCGGCGTGATGCCCTCCAGCAGGGACGGCGCGATCAGCTCGTCAAAGATCCAGCGGTGCTCCTCGGCGGAGAGCCGGTGGTAGTCCGCCCCGGGCGCCTGGCGCCTGGCCTGCGCGGTGCGCCGCAGCGGCTCGGCCAGCGCGGCGGCGCGCTCGGCGTCGCGCCGCACGGCCAGCGACCAGTCCTCAGGCAGCCGCGCATCGTGCGCACGCCGGTCGGCATCGGCGAGCTGGCGGCGGAAGACGCCGGTCTCCGCCGCGCTCCACGGGCGCGACCGCTCGGCCAGCAGCGCCTCGCGTGCCCCCGCCGCGTGGCGCCACTGGCCGCCGGGCGTCAGGTCGTTGGCGTACAGGACCTCGCCGGCGCGCCGGACGACGACGACCCGGTCGGCCAGGCGCCCGGCCTCGATGTCCGCGAGGGCGTCGGGGAGCGCGGCCGCGCAGGCGTCATGGTTGTCCCACCCCACGTACCGGGCCCGGCCTTCTTCGGCGAGGCGCAGGTACCGGTCCAGCACACCGAGCTGCGAGACGGCCTCCGGCACCGCCAGGGCGACCACTTCAACCCGGTAGCCGGCCCTGCGGTAGGCGGCCACCGTGGCGAGCCACGCGGCCGGATCGGCCAGGGCCTCCTCCGCCACCACGTCGTACCGGCCCGCGCGGGCCCGGGCTTCGACCTCGGCCTGCCAGCGGTAGGTCTCCGGCCGCACCCGCACCCCGGCCGTCCGTACGTCCTCCACCAGGAAGGCGGGGTAGTGCGGGTGGACGGCCTTGTAGGTGTCCCGGTCCACCCTCACCGCGCCGCCCCGCTGTTCAAGGGCGGCGTGCACCAGGTCCATCACGAGCGTCTTGCCGCTGCCGGCCTGCCCGGCGACGAACACCACCACCGGGTGCTCCTGCGTCACCGCGCCCGCCGTCAGCCCGGGCACGATCACCTCGGCGAGTAACTCGCCGTACTTCTCCACCGATGTCTCCCGGCTGTGTTCGTGATCATTTGTCCGATCTGGTGTGCCGTTCCGCCCGCGCGCGACGATGCGCGGCCGGAACGGCCGGGCTGCCTACTGGCCGTCCAGCTTCTGACGCAGCTGGTCCAGGGTGGAGCCGTCGGGCGTGTGCCACAGGGTCCAGCCGTTGATGATGTTGCCCGTGACGGCTTCCGCGGCCTTCGACGGGGAGGGGAAGGGAGAGGAGTGGCCGTCGACGATGAGTTGGCCGTCGGCGGTCACGACGGCGCGGCCCGACCGGTTGGCGCGGCGCTGGTGGAAGGTGAGCACGGTGTCCGGCTTCAGCAGCCCGGCCTGCATCAGAGCGGCGAGCGGTCCGTGCGGGATGACGGGCGCGGCCGGCGCATCGGGGGACTGGCCACCGAGGGACAGGGTGACGTGGATGGTGTCGTCGCCGCGTGCGCTCGTGAGGCGGGCGATGACGGCGGGGTCGAAGTGGATGCTGAGCGTGGCCATGCGGTCTCCTGCCAATGGTGGCCCAAGGGCCCCTTTCGCTTACTTCCGCTTCGATTTTAAGCAGAGCAAGCAACTTGACTCAACTCTACCGCTCAGCGACTCAGCAGACCTTCAGGTTCGACTCCAGGCTGTTCCCGCTGGCGGGCTCGATCAGAACGAGGCGATGAGCCAGTGCCCGGTGGCCGTTGCCAGGGCTGTGCCGGCCGCGTAGGCGGCGCCGAGCGCGGCGCGCCAGAGCAGCGTCTTTGCCCGGCGGCGCATCCGTGGCCCCCTGGCGGCGCCGGCCGCTCCCCGCGCCCTTGGGATGGCACCGATGACCGACCCGAATCGGGCTCGTTCGATGGTGAGGCGGACGGCACCAGCCTGCAGTTCGACTATCGGCCGGGACGACTGCGGCGAGGAGGTAGTGGACATCGCGGTCTCCTTCCAGCCGGACGGTCCGGCTAGGGTCAACCTCACCGCGTTGCACCACCCTTGCGGCAGAGAGCAAGACCACCTTGCGGCGCCCCCGGCATCTTGCGCGGGGCAATCAGGAGAGAGCAGTGACGGAGTACCAGGAGCAAGCCCTCGGGCCGCGACCCCGTGCGTTAGCACCGCTCAGCGGCGGGCTCAGGAGCGAGGAACGGGCCTTCGCCGAGCATCTGCGCGACTTGCGCCAGCGGACGGGGATGACCTCTGCAGACCTCGCCGCGAAACTCTCTGTGGATGCCACCCGGCTTTCGCGCTACCTGTCGGGCCAGAGCCTTCCGGAGCCGCAGCTACTCACCAGGCTTCACCACCTCCTGGCCGATCAGGACAGCGAGCATTCCGTCGAAGAAGCCGCACAGGAGAGCCGCGCCCTGCTGTACGTCGCCGCCCGCTCCAAAGGACCGTTGTCCGCCCGGGCATACGAAGTCGCAGAACTGCAGGAGAAACTGTGCCACCAGCAGGCCAACACCGCTCGCTCCCTCGCCGCCCTGCAAGAAGAGCTCGAACACGAACGTGAACACCGGCACCGCGCCGAAGAGGAGATCGAACAGCTGCGGCAGGCGAGTGCGCTGGACCGTCAAGACCGGCAGGAACAGATACGGCAACTGGAGGCGGAGCGGGATACTGCACTGCGCCGGGTCGCCGAGCTGGAAGACCTCGTTGCCCAGACCGGGGCGATCTTGCGCCTCCAGCAAGACGATGCCCGGCACGCGGAAGAGATGGCCCGGGCTACCGCCGGCGAGCTGCAGCGCTGGGAAGGCGACGCCGGGCCCTACGCGCGGGAGTACGAAAACGGCTTCCCGTGGCTCGGCCCCGGGGTAGAGCAGACCTGCGAGGGAGCCGTCGAGGCACTCGCCGAGCTGCGCGACACGAGCCGGGATGGCCAGGCCGACGGCTTGATCCGGCGGATTGCCGAGAAGGCATCTCCTGCCACCGTCAAGGACTTCTACACCGCCCTCATGCAAGCGGGAAGGAGCCGGGACGCCCGACGCCTCCTGATCGCTTTAGCCGAGCACTGCGACGCCTTACGGCTGCGGCAACTCTCCGTACTCCCTGGGACGGTCCCCAAGGAACGGATCTTCTACCTTTCGAAGAGCCCGTCGGGCGAGGATCGGTACGAAGACGTTCCGTTCGCCCAGGTGGTTCTCGACGAAGCATCCACTAGCACCCCCATTGAAGATCTTGCCCGCTTGGTCCGGTCCTTTGCCGAACGGGGCGAAAAGCACCTTCTGGATGAACTGGTGATCGGTGCGGACCTACGGCCGCGCGCTGAGCGACGACAGCTCATGGAGGCCGGACTGCGACTGCCCCGCAGGATGAAGCGCTTCTTCCTACGGTGACTGGTCGCGTGTCCAGGACACCCGAAGGGGCCGACGCGGGACTGCCACCCTGAGCACGATCCGCCTCGTCGACACCAGCAAGAACCAGGCCGCCTCCGCCGTCGGCGCACCTCCGTACCCGGCCTCTGGGCCGCCGGCGAGCCCGGCGGCATCAGCGGCTGGGGCGCGACCTGCCCCCCTGGCTTGGACGCCCGCACCCGGTCATGGACCGTACCGTGCACATGCCGTTTGACCACCTTCACGGCTAGCCGAACGGTTCGTCCCCGTCGGGGCACAGGACCCGGTCAGGGCGGCAGACCGCGCAAGTAACGGCCTCTTCCGGGCCGGCGAGCATGCGCAGGGCCTCGCGGTCGGTGGCGAGTTGCTGGGACATGCCGCCCTGGGCGCAGTCGAGCCGGTGTACGACGATGTCGTGGGGGCTGCCGGGCGGGGCTTCGGAGAGGCGCCAGCGGCGGCTCTCTTCGGCCGGGGGCGGGTCGAGGACCGTGTAGTCCTCGCCGGGGATCGGCTGGACGTCCGGGTAGGGGGCCGAGAAGGCGATCTCCGTGACGTCGCGGACGGGACCGCGCGGGGTGTCGCGCCGGTCCGGAAGCGTGAGCAGCAATTCGTACCACCACACACCCCTGAAATGCCGGCGCGAGGTGACGCGTACCTCGAGGACCTGGTCGTCGGCGAGGCAGACGAGCGCACGGGGGAGCCGGTCCAGGGGAATTCCGTGTGCGCCCCGGCCGCTTCCCCCGCCCGCCCCGGTCTGCGTGTGCATGGTGACCAGCCGGTGTTACGCGGCTTCGGCCGCGGCCCCTTCGTCGGCGTCTTCCACCGGCTTGCACGCGCGCTTGAGCGCCATGCGCGCCTCGACGACCCGGCCCGCCTCCACCGTCTTCCAGAACGCGTGCGTGCCAACGGTGATGCTCAGCTCGAGGGCACGGGCACGCAGAGCGGCGACGGCGCTCTTCTGCTCCTCGGTCCAGCCGCTCGTGGCCGGGCGGCTCGACGGGTACCAATGGCCCTCCGGCCGCGCCCATGCCTCGGCAGGCTCGACGGACCAGGGCAGACCAGCCGCCACGGTGCACAGCTCGGCGTGGGCCTGGTGCAGCTCGCGCTGCGCTTCGCGAAGGTCGCTGGGGAAGTTGAAGTCAGTCTCAGCCATCGTGACCAGAATCGTACCTCCGTTCGAAGGCACCCCCGTCAAGATTCTTCGATCGGGTTAAAGAAATGGGTTAAACATGAGGGTAAACGCTGCTAGGGTTGAGGTACGAGAGGAGATCTGCATGGCCACCGAGGAAGAGCTGTTCGCGAGCGTCGACGCCTTGCTGGAGGAGGAGCCGCAGCTCCCTCCCCCGGCGGAGCGCGCCCGGCTGCGGGAGGCCGCCGGCATCACCCAGGCCCGTCTCGCGCTCGCGTTGAAGACGTCGACGCAGACGGTGAAGAACTACGAGAACGGCCGGAGCGAGCCGAAGTCGCCGCGCCTGGAGGCGTACCAGCGACTCCTTAAGGGCTGGGCGGCGAAGTACCCCGCGCATGGCGCCCCCGCTCCCACCGCCGCGCCCTCCCCGGCTCCGCCCGCCGCGACCCAGCCGGAGGTGCCGGAGACGTTCACCGGCTCGGCCGCCCTCGAGGCCACCGAGCCGGAGACCGCCGCACCAGCGCAGTCCCCGGCCGCCCCGGCGGCTCCCCAGCGTCCCGTTCGTCCGGCCGCGACGTCGCGCCGCCCGGCGAAGAAGGCGGCCAAGCCCGCCGTCGACCCGCGCTTCCAGCACGGCCCGCTCGCCGTGCTGGACGGCGACGGCTCCGCGTACGGCGTGGACGGCATCGTGCTCGACTGCCCGGCCACCACGGTGGTGGAGCTGGTGGAGTGGACGCTGCGCGAGTCCGGCCTCGGTGCCGCGAAGCTCAACCGGTACGGCAAGGACAGCGACCCGCTGATCGTGCTCACCACCGCGGCCGCCGTGAAGCTCGGGCTGCCCGAGCGCCTGGAGGGCCACGAGCAGCGCCGCTCCCTGCGCCTGCCGGAGGACCACCCGGTCGTCAAGCAGGTGGCGAAGGCGAAGTGGCAGCTCACGCAGCGGGGGTTCGGCCCGTGGGCGCGGATCTACCGCAAGGCGCAGGGCCGCGACCGGCAGTGCGTACAGCTGGCGATCCTCTCGTGGGACGCCCTCGATGAGCGCTCCTGGCCCGGCGTCACCGACATGGAGCCGGCCGACATCGCCCGCGTCCTTGGCGCCTACGCCCAGCGCGTCATCACCCCGCGCGGCTCCACCGCGGTCTCCGGGCTGGAGCTGATGACGGCGCTGCGCCCGCCGACAAAGGCCGTGCAGGACCCGGAGACCGGGAACTGGGTGTCCGGCCACAACCCCGGCAGCTTGGGGACGGAGCCGATGGACCCGGCGCCGCCGGAGGCCACCCCGGAGCACCCCGTCGTGGTGAACTCGGGCTGGACCGGCGGGTTCCTCAACGAGGAGGCGTACCAGTGGGTGCGGTCGGTGGACACGCTCACCGATGAGGAGTGCACGCTGCCCTTCGCGGTCGGCCTGGACCTCAACACCGCGTTCCTCGCCGCCGCAGCCCGCCTGGTCGTCGGCCTGAGCGCCCCAGATCACTTCCACGCCCCGAAGTTCAACCCGAAGATCCCCGGCAGCTGGTTGGTCGACCTGTCCCACATCGAGCTGGACCCGCGCCTGCCCTCGCCGTTCACGCCAGACGGCACCCGGCCGACGGGACCTGCCTGGTACCAGACGCACACCGTCGCCTACGCCCAGGAGCTCGGCCACGACGTGCACCCGATCGAGGCGTACCTGCGGCGCGAGACCGGCGCGTACCTGGACCCGTGGCACGACCGCCTCAAGAACGCCTACGTCGACACCCTCGCCGACCTCGGCGTCACCCGGGACCTGGACGACCGCCAGTTCCTCGCGGCGATGGAGCAGCACAAGCAGGTCGACCCGGCCCTGGCCGCCGTGCTGTCCGCGATCAAGGCCACGGTGAAGGGCGGCGTCGGCAAGCTCCGCGAGCGTCCGCAGGGCAAGTCCTACAAGGAGGGGGAGCGGTGGCCGGCCCTGGAACGGCCGACCTGGCGCCCCGACATCCGGGCCGCCGTCATCAGCAAGGCCCGGGTCAACATGCACCGCAAGCTGCTGAACATGTCCCGGATGACCGGGCTGTTCCCGCTCGCCGTGCTGTCCGACTGCGTCGTCTACCCCTCGCCGGGCGCGAGCCCGCTGGACTTCCTGCCGTACGCCGCGAGCGGCAAGCCGCAGCCCGGCGGCTTCCGCCTCGGGCCCACGCCCGGCCTGGCGAAGCTGGAGGGCGTCCAGTCGATGCTGTGGGCGGTCGACCTGATGGAACAGGGCCTCAACCCGGCCCGCCACATCAAGGGCGGCGACGCCGTCATGGACGAAGGGGAGTAAGTCGTGGGGGAGATCGACGACGCGATCGAGCGCGCAGAGCGGGAGGCGTTCACCCGGGAGCCGCCCAAGACTCTCAAGGCCCAGATCGGGTACCTGCTCAAGCAGATGAAGACCGCGAAGGCCGTCGCGGAGGAGCTCGGCGTCACCGCCGACTCCGTCAACCGCTATCGCCGCGGCGCCCGCAAACACCCGCCGAAAGACATCGCCGCGAAGATCGACGCGGCCGTACGGGCCCGCTGGCAGCCCCAGGTCCGCAAGCGCCGGCGCAAGCAAGCCGCCACCGCGACCGGCATCACCATCGAGACCCGCGCCCGGTTCGGCTACACCGCGCCGATCGGCACGACCGACGACGGACGGTTCCGGCGACTGACCGTGCACCTCCCCCCGGCCTACGCGCAGCGTCTGTTCGACGCCCGCGAGGCGGGGGCTAGCGACCAGGAGATGCGCAAAATCATCGCCGAAGGGTTTAAGGAGATCTATTTCCAGGACGGCGGCGGTCGCGCTATGGGACTGTCGGATGTCGCAATCAACGACATCGACTATTTGGACCTGGACTACTGACTTCGGAGCCTTGATGGCGAGCGTCAATTTCCCGGACCCGGAGAACGAAGCCGAACGGGCGGCGAACCCCCAGGCTGCCAACGACGACCAGCGCCACGAGGAGGAAGCGGTCACCCTCTGGCGCCTGGCTGAGGGGCTTACTCCGGTCGCCCCCGAGCTCCTCCTCGAACAGGTGCGGCTCGACCTCGCCACCGCCTGCCTGCACGTGGCACCGCCCGAACCGCTCACAGACGAGCACCAGGGCGGCGCCGTGGCCTACATCGACGATGATGCCCCGGCCATCGTCGACTGGCTGCCCCACGCCCGGCTCGACCGCGCGGCACTCGACATGGTCGAAGCCGACCGCACGGACGACGGGGCCGTCATCCGCTACGACGCGGTCCGGTCGGCGATGGACACCGCCCTCGGCACCATCCTGACCGGCTTCCGCTACGCCACCCGCCGACCGCAGTTCGGCTTCGGCCACGTCGTCCTGCAGAGCACCCGGTAGAAGGGGATCCGTCCATGCCCGCATCCACGGCCCTCCGGCGCGCGTACCGTGGCGGTACGACCCGCTGGGAGGAACAGCCGATGAGCGCGCAGCCCGACCACGCCCCCCTCACGCCGTATGCCCCCACAGCGGGAGCTCCGGCCGAACTCCTCGCCGATCTGCGCGCCGACCCGCGCGCCGCGCAATGGGTGCCGGCCTTCGAGCAGGAGTGGACGGCCGCGCTGGAGGAGTCCCGCCGCACGTTCTCCCTCGGCGGGCTGTACGCGGTCGTCCAGGAGTGGCAGGGCCGTCTCGCCTCCGCTCCGGCCGTCGACGCGTTCGTCGCCTCCGGCTACGACGACAGCGACTTCATCGACATGGCGGAGCTCCGCGGGCGGCGCCGGTGACCGAACAGCAGCCGTACGCGGTCCGCTTCTCCGCCCCGGCCGCGAAGGTCCTTGCGACCCTGCCCGAGCACGTCGAAGACATGGTGTGGGACGTTCTGGACGCCGCCGCCGGCGACCCGTGGGGGTTCCGGCAGTGGAACGCCGACGACCCCGAGGGCGAGGACATCCGGCACGCCTCCGTCGGCCAGCTCTCCCTCACCTACTGGGTGAACCGGCCCCTGCGCCGCCTGTCCGTCCTCACCATCACCTGGCTCGGATAGCCACCCGTGCAGGCGCCCTGACCCCAGCATCGCAACTGCCGGGGTCAGGGCGTTCCGCATCGTAGCCACGGCCGTATCCACCGGTTGCCACCCGGGCGGCAACCGGTAGTCACCAGTTGCCGCGGGGGCGGTCGGCACCGAGCTGGACCTCCCGCCGGCACTCGGGACAGTCCGGCAGGCCCTCCACCCGGCGCGGCCTGTCGCCCTTCGCCCAGCTGAACCCGCACAGCGCCGTGTTCGAGTACAGCTCGACCTGGTCGTCCTCGCTGGCGTGCGAGCCGTAGCCCGGCACGTTCCAGGTGAACGTCGCCTCCCCGTCGTACGGAGCGCCGTCGGGCCAGTCGTAGACCGGCTCGGTCGTGGTACAGCGCATCCGCAGATCAGGCCCCGTCCAGCGCTTGCCGTACCGGATCTGCGAGCTGGCATCAACCGCGTCCGCGAGGCGCTCGAAGGACAGGTCGTAGTCCCTCATGTGTTCCCACGAGCCCGGCTTCTGCTCGCGCATCAGCGAGCGGAACATCAACAGCAGCCGCCCCAGGTCGTGCTGGTCGACCCGGACCGTGTGCGTCTTCGGGTCGTAGCCGTACGGCGGGTCGTGGGCGGGCTTCTTCGGCATCGGTCCTCGTTCGCGTTGCACGGCGGTCAGCGCTCCGCCACAGGGCCTACGGTGCGGCCGGGTACTCAACGACCCGGACTAGCCGAAGCCACGCTGACCTCCGCCGTCCGTGCGCCGGCCGAACCGCCGCGGGCTTCGCGTCTCAGGCTGGCGGCGGCGTCGCGCCGGGCAGCTCCCCGGAGAAGGCCCACCACTGCTCGATGGTCCACACGGCGACGCTGGAACGGTCGGTGGACATCCGCAGCCACACCTCCTCGCCGCCTGGCATGAGCGTGACCTCCAGGTGCGCCTCGTCCCACGTGCCCACCGGGTACATCCACTCGATGCCGTCGGGCCACGTCCGCATCGCCACCGTGCGCACGCTCAGCGCCGCGGCGAAGGCGTCCAGCGCCGCCTTGGGTATCCGCACCTCCGTCGGCTCCCGCTCGATCCCCGCCACCGGGCCCCCTCCGCCTCGTGCGACGGGACCCGCGCCCGCCGTCGCGGATCAGCGTGACAGACCCGCTCCCCGCCCGGTGTCACGTTGTGAGGCTGGCAGGCTCACAGGCCGTTTCCCCAGGTAGACGAGGTGAGCTGTGAGGCTGTGAGGGTGTGAGACGGAGCTCGCGCCGGTGCTCCCGCACGCCCTGGTGGTTCCCGTCGGCGCGGAGGACGATGGAGTGGTGGGCGAGCAGCACGAGGACCAGGAGCACGGCGCCGAACCGGCGCGGCCGCCACTGACCGCGGCCCGCGCCCGGGAGATGACGGCCGGGCTGCGCGAGGCGATGGACGACGTCCGGCGCTCCGTGGCGGTGCTCGCCGCCCGGGTCCGCGACGCGCACGCCGCCCGCGTCTGGCTCCCCCTCGGACACAGCAGCTGGGAGTCGTACTGCGACGCGGAGTTCGGCATCAGCCGCGCCCAGGCGTACCGGCTCCTGGACGTCGCCCGCGCCCTCGCCGCGATCCACGGCGCCGTCGCGGCCCACGCCGATCCGTCTCGCACGCGAGACACCGGCCCGGCCGCCGCGGCCGCGCTCGACTACGGCCTGTCCCAGCGCGCCCTGATCGCCGTCTCCGCCCGTTCCGGCGACGTCGCGGAGCTGATCACCCGCCGCCTCGCCACACTCGCCCACAGCAGCCTCCAGACCCTCGATGAGGCCACGGTGCGCGCCGTGGTCCGCCAGGCCGTCCGCGACATCCGCACCGCCCCGCCCCCACCGCCAGCCGAACCGCCGGCGGACCCGACCGTCGCCGCGCTGCGCCGCGTCGTCGACGACCTCGCCGCCAGCACCCACGCGATCGGGGAGCTGATGCTCGAAGTCGCGCCGGCCTACCTCTCCGACATCGAGGCCGCCGACGTCCTGGGGCTGCTGTGCGAGCAGATCGGTGAGCCCCTCGAACACGGCCTCGCCGCCCGGCGCTACGCGGTGTCCGGGGACCGTCGCGCCCTGCACGGAACCGTCCTGTAGAGCGCTGCTCCCGACTCCTCCTATGAGGCACACGGCCCGTTTCCCCAGGTGGGCGGGGTGCATGTGAGGGGTGTGAGGTGTGAGGCGAGGGCCTGCGGCGGCCTGGTGCTGCTCCTGGTCGTGCTGCACACGGCCGTCTGCAGCAGCTGCTGCCCGGTGGGAATCCGAGTGTGCTGCTCGTCGTCGACGGAGTGCTGCTCGTGGTCCTGGGGGGGTGGTCGTCAGGGGGCAGCAACGTGGTGTCGTGGGCGCCGCGCAGCATTTGCATGGGCCAGGCGGGACACGGCTGCTGCTCGTGCAGCAAGCCGACCCCGGCTGTCCAGCAGCCGCGGTGCTGCTGCACGCTGCACGGGGCCTGCTGCACTCCGCCGACGGCGCTGCTCGGAAGGCAGCGTCAGGGGTAGCGGCGGCTGCATGGCATCGCAGATCTGTGATGTTCCGGGCGAGATCCATGCACAGCTGCTGCATGCACAGGGCACGCCCTGAGGGGTCATCGGTTGTTCTGCTGCTCCAGAACAATCCGGTTCACCTGGTGCAACCGACCCCTGCTGGTCCGCCACGCATGAAAACGGCGCCGCACCGGCAAGGGGGCGACGCCGTAGACGTTTGGCGGGGGCTCAGCGCTTTCGGCGGGAGGCGAGGTCGATGGGCGGCTCGGCCGGCCGCTGGCGGCGGGCGGCCTTCTCCTGGCGCTCCTTCTCGTACTGCGCAACCCGGCGCTCGTAGCGCTCCTGGAAGTCGGGGTGGTCGAACCGGTCGTCGTCGTCCATCGCTCCGATCGCCGCCAGCTGGTCCGCAGGCGTGCGGAAGCCGGCGATGAGAGGGCTGAGCCGGTAGAGGCCGTTGCCCTCCTTCCAGACCATCAGGGCGAAGCCGAGGTGCTGGAGACCTCGGGTCACCTTGGAGCGGCTCAGCCCCACGTACTGAGCGATGACGTCCTGGGTGGCCACGCAGCGCCCGCCCGGTTCCTGGCTTCCCAGCAGGTGCAGCAGGACCGGGTACGCGGCCGGCGGCATTCCCCTGGGAGTGAAGGCGAGGGCGTTGTTGGCCGTCCAGACGTACTCGGGAACCATGCTCTCCACGGCGATCGTCATGACGTCCCATCCTCCTCGGGCCGCGCCTGCCTGGCTGCGGCTCGTGCCCGGGCTCGGGCCTTGTCCTCCCGGGGCGGCTTCTTCTCCGGGTCTGGCAGCTTCCGCAGCTCGCGGAAAGCATCGGGCAGGTCTTCATTGTCTTCGATCGCGTCCAGCAGCGAGAGCTGGTCGACCTTCATGGTGCCTGCCACACGCAGACCGGGCTTCGGCTCGATCGGCACCCTGCCACCCTTGAGCGTCAGCCTCGGGTGCAACTGGTACTCGCCCGCCTTGAGCTTGACGACCACTCCGATCTGCCCTGCCTCCTTGAGCGACCGGGAGATCTGCGACTGCTTCACCTTCAGCAGCTCCGCCAGCTTCGTCTGGGTCGCCTCCACCGTCCCGCCGGGCTTCTGCATGCCCATCATCCGCACGATCAGCCGCAGCGAGACCAAGTCGTCGCGGTAATAGTCGGCGAGCCAGCACAGGAACGCCTGGCTGTCCATGACGAAGTCCTCGTCAAGGAACCCGTCGCTGGTGACCGGCGGCTCCACCGAAGCCCGGTAGCCGTCCGGCAGGTTGACCACGTTCGCCTGGCGCAGTGCCCCCGGCACCCGGAAGGCACTCGGGGGCGGCGGGGGAGGAGCGTTGGCCGGGGCCGGCCTCTGCCGCGGCTGCTGCTGGGGCTGTGCCGTCATCGGGGGGTCCGCTCCTCATGATCAGTAGGTGGTGGCCGCAGCATACTGGATTGTGCCCCTCCTGCACTTTCCTGTTCCCCAGATGCACTTTCCGCGTGTCGTTATCACCCGGGGGTGATTTCTCCCCCCTCCCTGGCCCGGTCGCAGCCGGACGCGGCCGCAGCACGGTTTGTGCCCCATCCGCACAATCTGCGTCACGCCAAGCTCGGACTCCGGCCGCCACAATGTGCACCTGGGAGACAAACACAGGTCGTTTTACAACCCCGGGGTGATATCCCGGGTCTCGATTTATCACCCCGGGGTGATACTCCCGAGACCCCCAAAACGCTCTGACCTGCGGAAACGCTGATCTCCCTTCCTCCTCTAGAGCGTGTGCGCGCGCGTGATAGCGGACCTTGCCGCCGGACTCAACCACCGACACGCCGCACTCCGCCGTCTTCCTCTGCGGCCCCGTCGGGCGCCGGGGACCCGCAGCTGAGCTCGCTTCGCGTGCGGCACCGCGCCCCGGTGCGGGTCGTGGACAGCAGCAGCGGCTCTGAGTCTCGGGTGGTGCCGGCCGCGACGCTCAAAAGCACGGAAGCGTGGCCGGTGCCGGTGGGCAGTTCCGCCTCCCGGCCCCGGGGGGCCGTTCGGCTCCGGTACCTCCGCACGTCGAATTTCAACGCTCGCATATCGGGACTTCCGTTCTGTGGCTGGGCAATTAACGGCCGCGCAATCTCGAATTCTGCCGGTACTTTTTCACGGGGGTTGAGGTGGTGCGCCCAGGACCCAAACGCTACACAGTGAGAATCCGCCGATGCATCACCCGGGCGAGCGTTCGCTCGCCCGGGTGATGCATCGGCGGATTCTGCGACATCCGGAGGGCTGGGGGTGTATGCTGGCGGGGTACTGGTGAACGTAAGCGGCCGGTTTCGAGGGTGGGGGAGGGGTTCGGGTGGAGCGCAGCGGAGCCCGTCACTACGGTGCGGCCGGCACTCGATCGGGCCGACGGTCTGTCACTTCCGCTGCGGGGGTGGTAGCTGGGATTCCCAGGCCCTACACAGGCCCGCGCGCGATGCATCCCCTTGCTGCCAGCCTCGGCGCCCGCGCTTGCGCGGGTGCCTGCAATTCGCGCTTGCGCGAATTGCCCTGCTTTTTGAATTCCGCTTGCGGAA
>NZ_JBWKFM010000031.1:57558-81080 GCF_056434285.1 Streptomyces sp. NPDC044063 | reverse complement strand
CCGTTTCCCGGTCGACGGCGCCGTGCGACCCAGCCATTGTTAGCGGCCCGAAAACCCCCTGACAAAGGGTGTGACCTACGACCAAACCCCGTAAAGCGGACCCAAGATTCACCACTAAATGTCCGAATTAAGCAGAATTCTGGCCACGAACTTCCTTCGTATGTGACGCAGGCCCCATGAGGGGCCTCACAGCGAACCCGGTTGCAGAGAACTCTTTGCAGAGAACTCTCTGCGATCTACGATGCGCTCATGACGCACACACCGGCCCCACGTCCCACCCGTCGCCTCGACGCCCGCAGCCTGCGCGGCCTGGCCCATCCCCTGCGCATGCGCATCCTGGACCTGCTCGGTCTGGAGGGCCCGGCCACCGCGACCCTGCTGGCCGGCCGGCTCGGCGAGAACACCGGCACCGTCAGCTGGCACCTGCGCCACCTCGCCGAGCACGGCTTCATCGAGGAGGAGACCGGGCGCGGCACCCGGCGCGAGCGCTGGTGGAAGCGGACCGGCATCGCGAACGAGCTGAACATCGCCGACTTCCGCGACGACCCGGACAGCAGTGGCGCGCTGTCCGTCTACCTCCACGAGCTGGTGCAGCAGTACTTCGGCCGGGTCCTCACGTATGTGACGGAGGAGTGGGACGAGGAGTGGCGCGCGGCGGGCACCGTCTCCGACTGGCGTGACCTGCGCCTCACGCCCGAACAGCTCGCCGTGCTCAACGCCGAGCTGATGGCCGTCGTCGCCCGCCACACGCCCGCCCCGGACGCCGAGCCCGCCCCCGGCGCCCTGCCGGTCGTCGTCCAGCTCCAGTCCTTCCCGCGGAGAGAACGGGGCGACGCGTCATGACCCGTGACCGCGATGTCCGCGCGGGCGGTCTGCTGCGCCGCCACCGCGACTTCCGGCTGTTGTGGTGCGGGGAGACGGCCGGCAGGTTCGGCGCCTCCGTGACCGGGGTCGCGATGCCGCTGATCGCGGTGTCGGATCTGGGCGCGAGCACGCTCGAGGTCGGGCTGCTGAGCGCCGCCGCGTGGCTTCCCTGGCTGCTCATAGGGCTGCCGGTCGGCGCCTGGGTGGACCGGCACCGGCGCCGGCCCGTCATGCTGGGCGCCGCCGGGGTCTCGCTGGCGCTGTTCGGTGCCGTCCCGGTCGCCGCCGCGCTGGGGCGGCTGAGCATCGGCCTGCTGCTGACCGTGGCCCTGCTGACGGGCGCGGCCGCCGTCGTCTTCCAGACCGCCTACACCGCCTATCTGCCCGGCATCCTGGCGCCCGAGGAGCAGGCCGAGGGGAACGCGAAGCTGCACGGCAGCGCGTCGGCCGCGCAGATCGCCGGGATGGGCTCCGGCGGGCTGATCACGCAGGTGGCGGGCGCGGTGAACGGGTTGCTGGCGAACGCCGCGACCTTTCTGGTCTCCCTCGTCTGCCTGGCGGGCATCCGGCACCGCGAGCCCCGCGTCCCCCGGACCGGGCGCCGCCGGGGAGCGCTGGCCGAGGAGGTCGGCGAGGGCCTGCGGCTGGTCGCGGGCGATCCCTGGCTGCGGACGCTGACGCTCTTCGGGGCGGCCTCGAACCTGGCGCTCATGGGGTACCAGTCGATCCGCGTGGTCTTCCTCGTCCGTGACGTGGGGCTGGCACCCGGGCCGGTCGGGGCGCTGGTGGCGGCCGCCGGGGCCGGGGGCGTCGCCGGGGCCTTCCTGGCCCGCCGGGTCGCCGCCCGGTTCGGTACGGCCCGCGGCACGCTGGTGTGCGAGGTGGGGTTCGCGCTGTTCGCCCTGCTCGTTCCGCTGACGGACGGCGGCGCGGGGATGGTGCTGTTCGTGGCGGGCGGTTTCTGCGTGTCGGCCGGCGTCGTGGCCGGCAACGTCATCAAGGCGGGCTTCCTGCAGAGCTACTGCCCGCCGGAGCTGCTGGGCCGGCTGACCGCGACCACGGCGTTCCTCAATTACGGGACGATCCCGCTCGGGGCGATGCTCGGCGGGGTGCTCGGCACGGTGCTGGGGCTCCGCACGGCCATGTGGATCACGACGGCGGGCGTCCCGCTCGCCGGTCTCGTGCTGGTCTTCTCGCCCATCGGACGGGTCAGGGACCTGCCGGGCCCGCCGGAGCCGGGGCCGGTGCCGGTGCCGGTGCCGTCGCGGGCGACGGCGGAGGAGCGGGCCGCTCGCGGGCGCCGATGAGCCCGCGAGCGGGTGGGGGCGGCCGACGGGGCCGGCCGTCCGGGAACGCCCTGGACGGCCGGGCGCGAAGCGGCGACCACGGCCCGGACCGGGCCCGGGGTCTGTCCCAGGCCCTGCCGCTCGGCCGACCCCGAGGCCTGTCCCGGTTCCTGTTGCCCTAGGGCCTGTCCGGCGGATCTTCGCGGGCTCCCGACGCTCCCCCAGCTACCGCTGGGGGTGCCCCCAGGCACGCACGCTCGCCGCGTTGTCGGGATCACCCAAGTACGCCCGGTACGAGGGCGCCCCTCCGCCTTGCGATCTCCCCCAGCTACCGCTGGGAGGTGCCCCCAGCGCCGGACGCCGCTCGCTGATCCACGAAGATCCGCCGGACAGGCCCTAGGCCGCCGCTCCCGCCTTCTCGCCCTGCTCGCCGGCTCGCTCACCGGCCGTCTGCCGGGGGCCGCCGGGGCCGGCCGGGGCGCCGCCCTGGGGGCGGGGTGCGGGACGGACCAGGGCCAGGACCAGCAGGCCGCCCGCCGCGGCGGCGACGGCCGCCCACAGGAAGACCCGGTCGAGGCCGGACGCGAAGGCCTCGCGGACGAGGTGCTCGGTCTGCTCGCGCACCCCCGCCGGCGCGGCCTCGATCATGCGGTGGGCCTGACCACCGGCCAGGGCCGAGGCGGCGTCGTGCGGGTCGGGGGCCGTACCGGAGTCCTTGAGCACCGTCTCGACGCGGCTGGTGAAGACGGCGCCCAGGCCGGCGATCGCCAGGGTCATGCCCAGCTGCCGGAAGGTGCTGACGGCTCCGCCGGCCATGCCCATGCGCTGGGGCGGCACGGTGCCCATGGCGGCCGAGACCAGGACGGGCATGGACAGTCCGGCACCGGCGCCGGTCACGCACAGTCCGGCGATGACCGCCGACCGGCCGGCGTCGGCCGTCATCCCGGCGTTCAGCAGGAGCATGCCGCACGCGACCACGAGCAGGCCGAGGCCGATGGGCAGGCGGGGGGTGAGCCGCTGGAGGTAGCGGCCCGCCACGAGGGAGACGACGAAGGAGACCACGGCCAGCGGCGTCAGCGAGAGGCCGGCGTCGATCGGGCCCAGGCCCTCGACGGACTGGAGCCACAGCGAGAGCAGGGCCAGGCCGCCGAACGCGCCGCCCTGGAGAAGCAGCGCGCCGCCCATCAGGCCGGCGAAGGAGGGCCTGCGAAGGAGGCCCAGGTCGAGCATGGGCTGGCCGCCCGTCCGCTCGGCCCGTGTCTCGGCCGTCACGAAGGCGATGAGCGCCACCACCGCGACCGCGAAGGCGCCGAGGGTGAGTCCGGAGGTCCAGCCGGCCTCGCTGCCGCGGATGAGGGCGTAGGTGAGGGCGGCGGCCGCGACGGTGAAGGTCACGGCGCCGGGGACGTCGAGGCGTCCGGTGGGGGCGGCGGTCCCGTGCCCGGCGCGCCGGTCGGGCGCGATGACGCGCAGGGTCAGGGCGACGGCGACCGCCGCGATCGGCAGGTTGACCAGGAAGACGGCCTGCCAGCCGATGTGCTCCGTGAGGAGCCCGCCGAGCAGGGGGCCGGCCGCGGCGGCGGCGCCGTTGACGGCGCCCCAGACGCCGAAGGCGGTGCCGCGGTCGCGGCCCTGGTAGGTGGCGCCGAGCAGGGCCGTGGTGGTGGCGAACATGGCGGCGCCGCCGATTCCCTGGACGGCGCGGCTGGCCACCAGGACGCCGGCGTTCGGCGCCAGGCCGCAGGCCAGGGAGGCCAGGGCGAAGAGGATCAGCCCGGCCACGTAGAGCCTGCGATGGCCGAAGCGGTCGGCCAGCGAGCCGGCCGCCAGCAGCAGGGCGGCCAGGGCGAGGGCGTAGGCGTCGACCACCCACTGCAGGGAGGAGAAGCCGGCGTGCAGGTCGGCGGCCATCTGCGGCAGCGCCACGTTCACGATCGTGACGTCCACCAGCAGGATGAACGCGCCCAGCGAGACAGCCACGAGCGGCCGCCATTTACGCATTGAATCTCTCGTTTCGTGAAGTGTTGAGGGGGGTGACGGGTGGGGGGTCGGTCGGGTAGAGCCTGCGGTGACCTTGGTCCGTGCCCACAGCCGATGCCCTGTCGACGGCGATTTTCGACTTCTCGTAGGCTTAGATGGTGGATATCGACACCCAGCGGGCGGCGCTTCCCGCGCTCGACGCGCAGGACCAGCCCCTCGCCCATGCCCTCCAGATCGACGGGCGGGCGCCGTTCAGCCGGATCGCCGAGGTGCTGGGGGTGTCCGACCAGACGGTCGCGCGGCGCTACACCCGGCTGCGCACGACGAACACGCTGCGCGTGGTGGGTATCACCGATCCGCTGCGGGTCGGTGACACGCCCTGGTTCGTGCGGGTGCGGTGCACGCCGGACGCGGCCGCCTCGGTCGGCGAGGCGCTGGCGCGGCATCCGGACACCAGCTGGGTGAAGCTGACCTCGGGCGGTACGGAGATCATCTGCAACGTCCGGTCGCGCGACCCCGACCTCGGCGGCGAGGGGCACGCCCTGCTGCTGCAACGGCTGCCGCGCACGCCGCGGGTGGTGGACGTGTCGGCGCACAGCCTGCTGCACATCTTCTTCGGCCAGGAGCGCAGCGTGGTCAGCAAGGCGGGGCCGCTGACGCCGGAGCAGGTCGCGGCGCTCACGCCCGCCGGGGCGCCGGCGGTGCGGCCGGACGAGCCGGCCGCACCGTACCCCCTGGACGCGCAGGACCACCGGCTGCTGACGGTGCTGGCGCAGGACGGCCGTGCGCCCCTGGCGGAGCTGGCGGCGGCCACGGGGTGGTCGCAGAGCACGGTCCGGCGCCGGCTGGCGGAACTGCGCGCGGCGGGGGCGCTCTACTTCGACCTCGACTACCACCCGCGGATCCTCCACCAGGGGTTCCGGGCGACCCTGTGGTTGCAGGTGGAGCCGGCGCGGCTCGACGCGGTGGGGCGGGCGCTGGCCGAGCATCCGGAGGTGCCGTTCGCGGCGGCCACCACGGGGACCACCAATCTGTGCGCGAGCATCAGCACGCACGACGCGGGGTCGTTCTACCGCTATCTCACCGGCCCGGTGGCGTCCCTGCCGGGCGTCCAGCACGCGAGCACGGCCCCGACCCACCGCATCCTCAAGGGGGCGGGCCCGGTCTGGCCGGCAGCGGGGACGGGCGGAAAGAAGCCCTGACGGGTTCCTTTGCGGGGGTCTACGGCAGGGCGTCGGCCAGGCGCTCGGGCGCGGCCTGGCGCCACGAGTCGACGAGGATGTCGCGGAGCTCGTCCAGGTCGTCGAGGGCGGCGAGCCGTACGCGCACCCAGGAGGAACTCGCCTCGTGCGGCGGGACCCAGAACTTGTGCGGCTCGGCCGCGATCAGCTCGGCGCGCTCGTGCCGGGGGCAGCGGACCGCGAACGACGTCCCGTCGTCGGGGACGGTGATGTACATCTTTCCCGCGACGCGGAAGGTGGGCATGCTCCACGCCTCCTTCTCGACGGTCTCCGGCAGGGAGAGCGCGATCCGGCGGACGTCATCAGCGTTGATCATGCCCACCACCTTAAGCAGCCCCGAACCGGGACGACCGCGGCGAGTCACACCTGGCCCCGGAGCCACTCCTCCCAGCCGGGCCACTCCACATGCTCCGGCTGCCACGGCTCCCACAGGAGGCGGCCCTCGTCGACGGTCGCCTCCCATACGTCGTCCTCGGCGAACTCGACGACGCGCTCGTCGCTCTCCAGCGCGTCCGCCACGGCCGCGAGCAGGGCGGCGGGCGAGGCGCGGTGCGCACCGCCGGGGAACCGGACGCGGGGGTCGTCCCTCGTGTACTCCCCCACCCGCCCCCACGACGGGCCCGGGGCCAGGTCGACGAAGACGTGGTCCCTGCCGTCGGTCCGCGCGAAGGGGACGCACAGACGGTGCCAGAGAGGCTCGGCGCCGGAGCCGCGGGGCACCCGGTCGAGCTCGCGGTCCGTCTCCCCCGGCGACAGACCCGCCTGCCGGCACGCGTAGGCAGCGTCATCCCGTGCCTCCCGGCGCACCTCGGCGATCTCGGCGGCCGCGACCAGCGCGCCCCCGGAGGGGAGCAGCCCCACCCCGCCCGAGCCGTCGTGGCACCGCAGCGACTCGATCAGATCACCGGGGAGCGGCACGCCCAGATCCCGCCGCACACGGGCGAGGGCCTCCTCACTCGCCGGCCCCGGCAGATCGGCGTACTCCAGCGGGGCGTTGACACGCAGCCACCCCTCGATGCGCTCCCAGGAGCGCTTCACCGTGTCCATCCGACCATGATCCCTCGCGGATCGCGGGCCGGGGGCAGCCCCTAAGCTCGCCCCTCATGGATGACGACGTGCGCAACATCGTTCTGGGGCTGGTCGCCAGTGGGATCAGTGGTGCGGCGGGGTGGTTCGTCAGGACGCTCCTGTGGCGGCGGCAACTGCGGCGGAAGCAGACCTTCCTGGGGTTGCCCGGCGGTTCGGAGTGTCTGCTCGTGGTGAACCAGGACCCCAGCGCGAGCCGGCACAGCGTCTCGCGGTACGACACCTTCGCGCTGCTCGAACTCTCCGCGCTGATCAAGGAGTGCGGGGCGACCGCGGACATCGTCGTTCATGACGACGCCCGGCAGGGCTTCGGCACCCGGACCGAGTTCTGCGTGGGAGGCCCGGTCTCGAACCGGCGCACCGAGGCGCACCTGCGCACCCTCCTGCCCGGGGTCGAGGTGAACGACGGGGGCGCGTTGACCATCGGCGGAGAAACGTATCGCCTGGAGATGGGCCGGGCGGAGTACGTGCTGCTGGCCCGGATCACGGGGCCGGACGGCGGGCGGCCCGTCTTCCTCGCCTCCGGGCAGCGCGCGATCACCAATCAGGCGGCCATACGCTACCTCGCCCGCCACCACGTGGCGCTGGCGCGTGAGCACGGCCTGGACGGAACGTTCTGTCTGCTGCTGAAGGTCGTCGGCTCGGACGTCTACGGGCCCGATATGACCGAGCTCGTCGCCGACGTCACCGCGGCCGCGTCAACGGCCCTGTAACTGCCTGACGTTGTCGCCGAAGGTCCAGTTTCTGGAGCCGTCCCAGTTGAGGGACCAGGTCATCAGGCCCTTCAGCCCATTGCCGTAGCCGTTCCAGGCCTGTTTCACCAGGCTGGGTGTCATATACCCACCGCCCGCGCCCGGTTGCGCCGGCAGGCCCGGTACCTGCTTGTCGTACGGCACCCGGATCGTCGTCCCCTGCACGACCAGGCCCTTGTTCAGGCAGTCCGTCTGCGCGGTGAAGCCCTGGACCGTGCCCGCCGAGTACGAGTCGCCCGAGCAGCCGTACATGCTGCCGTTGTAGTACTGCATGTTGAGCCACCACAGGCGGCCGTTGTCCGCGTACTTCTTCACGATCGGCAGGTACGCCCCCCAGATCGAGCCGTACGTCACGCTGCCGCCGGTGACGTAGGCGGTCTCGGGGGCCATCGTCAGGCCGAAGCCCGGGGGCATGCGGTCGAGCACGCCGTCGATGATCCGGATCAGGTTGGCCTGCGAGGCGGAGAGTCTGCCGATGTCACCGCTGCCCGTCAGGCCGGTCTCGATGTCGATGTCGATGCCGTCGAAGTTGTAGGCGCGCAGGATGGGCACCAGGGTCTCGACGAAGCGGTCGGCGACGGTGGCCGAGTTCAGGTCGATGCCGGCGGCCGCGCCACCTATGGACATCAGGACGGTGGCGCCGTCCGCCTTGGCCCGGCACATCTCGGCCGGCGTGGCCACCTTCACGCCCGCGTCCATCCCGTCCTCCCACAGCGCGGTGCCGTCGGGGAGGATCACGGGGAACGCGGCGTTGAGCACGTTGTAGCCGTGCTGCCGGATGCGGGGGTCCGTGATCGGTGTCCACCCGAAGGGCGGGTGGACACCGTTGGCCGCTCCGTCCCAGTTCTCCCAGTACCCCTGGAGCACCTTGCCCGAGGGCTTCGGCTTCACCGCGCACGTGTCCTCGCGCGGCGCGCCCGCCGCGGCGGCGACGGGCCCCTGCGCGGTGAACGCCATCGTCAGGGCCGCCGCTCCGGCCACCAGCAGGCGTAACAGACCGGTCATGTCCCGACCGTAGGGCGGGCCCCACCCACCGTCAATAGGTCTGGACCAAGCCCAGCGCCTGCCTCCAGTACCCCGGGAGCGTCCCGGTGTGCGCGAGCGCCTCGTCGTACATCAGCGCGCACCGCACGGTGTCCGGGGTGCGGGTGATCGACACATACGTCGGCAGGTTCTCCTGCCCGTTGTAGACCATGGACGCGGCGGTGAGCCGGGCGCCGAAGCACGTGAAGGCCTCCGGGAACGCGATGCTGCTGGCGCTGACCGGGAACGCCCGCGGGTTGCCCATCGTCCGGACGGTCCAGTCCGCGAGGCGCGGCACCAAGGGCTTCGCCAGGGCGGTGCGGGCCGCGTCCCGGCGGCGCGTGCGCCGGACGGCGGCGGACTGGCGGCGCACCCGCGCGACGGCCTCGCCCAGGCTGTCCGCCGAGCACGGCAGCAGCAGGCGGTGGGTGGCCACGCGGTTGCCCGGGACATGGGTCTCGTGGGGCTGCCGAGTGGACATGGGGATGAGGACCGGCAGGTCGGGGCAGCCGTCCGGGCTCTCCGCCCGGTCGTGGCGCCACGCGCGGAGGGCGAGCGCGAGGCCGGCGAGGCAGATGTCGTTCACGCCCGCGTCATGGAGGTCCGCCAGGGCGCGCAGGCGGGACGTGGGCATGTCGGCGTACGTCCAGGAGGAGTGTCCCGCCGGGGCGTCCGCCTGGAGTTCCGGCCAGCCGCGTTCGTCCCGCAGGGAGCGCAGGACGTCCCACCCGGCGCGGAGCATGCCGGACGGCCGGGGCCGCCGGGCCGGGTGCGCGTACGGGCCCGGGGCCGCGGTGTCGGCCAGCAGGGCGAGGGCGGAGTGGGCGGCGCCGACGCCGTCCTGGACGGCGTGGTGGACACGGAAGCAGATCCGGAACCCTTCGAGCCCGGGACCGGTGAGGAGCCGTACGTCCCACGGCGGCCCGGCCGGCAGCGGCAGGCGCAGGAGCGCGCCGGCGGCCGCGTCGAGGTCCGGCCGCCCGGTCAGGTCCGTGCGGCAGCGGATGTGCGCCGCGCCGTCCAGGGCGGCGGGGACCGCCCGCCACGCGCGGCCGCGCCCGTCGGGGACGAGGTCGTTGAGGGCGGGGAGGGCGGCCGCCCGGGCGACGACTCGGGCGGTCAGTTCGGCTCCGCCGGGGGCGGGGCCGGCGAAGTCGAGGAAGAAGCCCGTCGTCGGCCGGTGGGTGCTGACGCGCCGCAGGAAGGCCCGGTCGACGGGGCCGACGGGGTGGCCGGCGAACGGCTCCGCCGTGGGCGCGACGGCTTCGGGGGGCCGCGGGTCGGTGACGGTCCTACCGGGTCTCTCGGACATGCGCCCTCAGCATTCATCAGCCGTCGTCGCCGGTGGTGAGACACCCCCGCCCGCACCTCACCCTATGTCATATAAGCCATCATTCCCGGCATTCCCCCTCACCGGACCGCCGAGCCGTACAGCCGGTAGCGGGCGAGCTCGATGCCGTCGAGGTGTTCCGCCTCGTCCTCCGCCCCCTCCGCCCATTCGGAGATCTCCACCACGCGCCGCCCGTCGGTCGCGAGGTGGAGGTGGGCACCGAGCAGTCCCGGCCGGGGGCGGTCCCGCACCGCGTCGGCCCGGGCGTCGGCCCAGGCGCGCTGGGCGCCGGGGGTGCCGTCGGTCTCGTGCCAGGCGACGGCGAAGAGCCCGGCCTCGGCGCCCGGGTCGAGGACGACGCCGCGGTCCGGCCGCGTACGGTCCAGCCGGGGGCGTTCGATGCCGGGGACGAGCTCGTCGATGCGGGCGACGCGCGCGGCGCGGCCGTCCCGGGCGAAGGCGAGGTGGTCCTCGGCGCTGGTCCACTGACCGTGGATCAGCAGCTCCGAGCCGTCCACGTGGAGGAAGACGTGGGTGGCGAGCACGAGGGCGGGGGCGTCCGGGGCCGTCCAGGTCGCGAGGAGCGCGTCGGCCGCGGTGCGCGAGCGGCCGGGGTCGCCGGTGACCCAGCGGCTGATGAGCGTGATGCCGGCGTCGGGGTGGCGCAGGGTGGTGAGGCGTGTCATGCCGGAAACGATCACACCTCGACCGCACTTGAGGTCAAGCCGGCGGCGTCCGGGCCGGGCCGCCATGGCGGACGCCGTCGGCCGAGCGGCGGCCCCTCAGCGGGGGCACTGCTTCCAGGCGAAGTGGTAGAGGGTGCTGATGTTGCCGTCCGTCGAGTCCATCGCCAGGAAGCTGGTGGTCTTGGCGGGGTCGGACGTGCCCGCGTCCACGCGGAGTTCGGTGTTGATGTTGAAGTAGCGGATGGCTCCGCAGGGCGCGTAGATCACCTGATCGATGTCCGTGGTGTCGGACGTCTGCCAGTTGTCGTTGAGCGGCCCGGTGAAGTGGTGGTTGACGTAGGCCGTCTGCGACATGCCCTGGAAGTAGTAGTTGGCCCGCTCCAGGCCCGTGGCACCCTTCTCCAGGTGGCCGAAGCCGCGGTAGTCGGCCTGGGCGACCGCGTAGGTGAAGCCCTGGGGCACGTGGACGTTCAGGCTGAGCTGGCAGTTCTTGCGGAAGTCGGTGGGCTTGGAGCCGACGCCCACCTGGGCGACGTAGTTGCTGTACGAGACCGTGAAGGCGGTGTTGTCCGGGGAGACGGTCACATTGGCCGTTCCGGTGGGACAGCCCGAGCCGTTGACGGCGACCACATCGATCACGATCTTGTCGGGCGGGGGTACGCCGTCACCGGGCCACCCGGCCCCGTGCGACGCGGACGCCGCGTGGGCCGGGGCCGAGGCGGCCAGGAGCGCCACGACCGCGCAGGCGGTCAACACCGGTCTGGACATGAGATCCCTTCCACTCGCTGAAGGCCCGCCGCGGCGTGGCGCTCCCGACTGTGTCTGCCGTGCGGCTCACGGGTCAGGGACATTCCTTCCAGGCGAAGTGGTACAGGGTGTTGACATTGCCGTCGGTCGAGTCCATCGCCATGAAGCTGTTGGTCGTCGCCGGGTCGGAGGAGCCGGCGCCGACGCGCAGCTCGGTGTTGACGTTGAGGATGCGCGACATGCCGCAGGGGGCGTAGACGAGCGCGTCGACGTCGGTGACGTCGGACGTCTGCCAGTTGTCGCTGACGGGGCCGGCGAAGCGGTGGCTGACGGCCGTGGTGTTGGGCGAGCCCTGGAAGTAGTAGCTGGCGCGCTCCAGGCCGGTGGCGCCGCGCTCCAGGTGGGCGAAGCCGCGGTAGTCGGCCCGCGCGATGGCGTAGGTCCAGCCCTGCGGGACGTGGACGTTCAGGCCGAGCTGGCAGTTCTTGCGGAAGTCGGTCGGCTTCGAGCCGACGCCCACCTGGGCCAGGTAGTCGCTGTACGTGACGGTGAACGCGGTGTTGTCGGACGCGACGGAGACGGCGGCGGTCCCGGCGGGGCAGCCGGAGCCGTTGACGGCCGCCACGTCGATGACGACCCGGTTCGGTGGCACGCCGGGCTCTTCGGCGGACGCGGGTGTGTGCGCGGCGGCGACGAGCGTGAGCGCCGCTCCGGCGATCATCGCGGGTCTGAGCATCGGAGGTCCCTTCCCTGGGTTCGGGCCGGATTCGTGCGGTCCATGCCACCACCGCCCTGGGGGCATGTACAGGTCAGGTTGAGCCGACCCCTTATGCCCCCGTATACGACCCGGGCCCCTCCGGAGCAGTGCGTTCCGCGGGATTCCGCCGCCCCGGCGCCCCTCAGGGTGCTAGGACGGTACGGTGCTGACACCCTCTCCCGGCCGGCGGAGCGTCCTGTACGCCGCGGCCGCCGCCGCGATCGCCGTCCCGTCGCCCGCCGCCGCCTCCCCCTCGCCCCGCGTACGGGCCCTGACCGGCCCCGAGTGGGACGGCGACTGGCCGCCCCGGCTGCGGGACGCGATCGCCCGCGCGATGCCGGCCGCCGTGGACCACGCACGACGTTCGGCCATGTGGCCCTTCGGGGCCGTGCTGGTCGACGCCACGACCGGCGCGGTGACGGCCGGGGCGGGCAACACCACCGAGAGCGGTGACCTCACCGCGCACGCGGAGATGAACCTCCTGCGCTCCGCCACGAAGGCCGAAATCCGACTGTCCGGCCAGATCGCCGTCAGCACCGCCGAACCCTGCCCGATGTGCGCCGGAGCCCTGGTGTGGAGCGGGGTGCGCGGCATCGCGTACGGCACCTCGATCGGCCGGCTCGTCGCGATGGGCGTGGCCCAGATCGACGTGCCGCTCGCCGAGATCGTCCGGCAGTCGCACCTGACCCGGCCCGCCGTGGCCCACGCGGTGCGCCCGGACCTCACCGACCCGCTCTACCTCGGCCTCTCCCGCGACCACGGCCGGCCGCCGCGGCCCTGATCCCGCGCGCACGCCCCTGGCCGCCCCCGCCGTGACGGCGAGGGCGGCCGGGAACGGGCGACCCGTGAGGGGCACTCAGCGGACGGGCGGCCCGTCGTGCGGCCCGTCGAACCAGAGGTGCGCCTGACCGGTGCCGATGCCGTTCTCGTACGCGCCGTACAGCCGACCGCGTGCCCGGCACGCGGGACCGCCGAGCGCGCCCGCCAGCATCAGGTAGTGGCCGAACCGCCCCTCGGGGGCGAACCGCAGGTACTCCGGCATGGTGGCGATCACCTGGTCGTGGCGCCCCTCCTCCAGCCAGGCGATCCGCCGCTCGTCCGCCGCCCGGGCCTCGGGGGTGACGATGTGGGCCGGGTCCCCCGCCATCCGGTCGCGCAGCTCGGCCAGCGGCCGGAAGCGGTGGGACAGACCGCCCGAGGCGATCAGCAGGACCCGCCGGCCCGCGTCGGCGATCCCCTCGGCGACGGCCTCGCCGAGCGCGAGGAAGTCCTCCGTCGTCGCCGTCCGGCACACCGAGACCGACACCCACGGCCTGCCCGCCCGGCCCAGGTACGTCCAGAGGTTGAGCGTGGCGTAGTGCACGGGCAGGTACGGGTCGTCGTTGGCCTCCAGCCACAGCGACCGCCGGCGGCCCGCCGCCGCGACGGCCCGGGCCAGCTCCGGGTCCCCCGGCATGTCGTACGGCAGCCGGCTGAGGGCGCCCGGCATCTCGTCCGACGTGAACAGCCCGGCGCGCCGCGGATGGGCGGTGATCACCGCCTCGGTGGTCGTCGCCCAGTGGCTGTCGAACACCACGACCGTGTCGTACGCGACCGTGTCGGCCACTTCCCGGGCCAGCCGGGCGAGTCCGGTCGCGAGGGTGAAGTCACGCCCCCCGTTGGCCTCGATCCGCCACCGCTCGGGGAACATGATGACGGGGGCGTGCGAGAGCAGTCCCGCACCGGCGATGCCGCCCATGGTGCCCTCCTTCGCGTTCGGGGTCATCCGGGGTCAGGGAACGAGCAGGAGCTTGCCGGAGGTGCGCCGGGCCGCGAGGTCGGTGTGGGCGCGGTGCGCCTCGGCGAGCGGGTACGTGCCGCCCACCGTGAACCGCAGCGTGCCGTCGGCGATCGCGCCGAAGACCTCCCCCGCCCGCCACTCGAACTCCTCGACGGTGGCGCGGAAGTGCTCCAGGTAGGGGCGGGTGAGCGTGAGCGAGCCGCCCCACAGCAGCCGCATCACGTCGACGGGCGGCACCGCGCCGCTGGCGCCGCCGTGGACCACCAGGGTGCCCCGGACGCGCAGCGAGTCCAGGCTCGCGTCGAAGGTGGCGGCGCCGACGCCGTCGTAGACCGCGTGGACGCCCTCCCCACCGGTCAGCCGGCGCACCTCGGCGGCCAGGTCCTCGGTCTCGGTGCAGCGGATGACCTCGTCGGCGCCGTTCTCCCGGGCCGCGCGTTCCTTCCCGGGGGTGGAGACCGTGCCGATGACGCGGACGCCGCGCCGCTTGAGCAGCTGGGTGAGGAGCAGTCCCACCCCGCCGGCCGCGGCGTGCACCAGGACGGTGTCGCCCTCGCGCGCCGGATAGGAGTCGTGGGCGAGGTAGTGGGCGGTCATGCCCTGGACGAGCATGCCGCCGGCCTCGCGCAGATTGATGCCGTCGGGCACGACGATGGCCTTGTCCTCGGGGACGACCACGCGCTCGGCGTAGCTGCCGAGGACGGTGGTCCAGGCGACCCGGTCACCGGGCGCGAAACGGGTGACGCCGGGCCCGGTGGCGAGGACGATGCCCGAGCCCTCCTCGCCGGGGACGCACGGCACGGGCAGCGGATACCGGCCTTCGCGGCGGTAGAGGTCGATGAAGTTGACGCCTGCCGCGGCCAGTTCGACGAGGATCTGTCCCTCGCCGGGTACGGGGTCGGGGCGCTCGGTCCAGAGCTGTACCTCGGGTCCGCCGGTCTCGCGTATCTCGATGGCTCGCATCAGTTCGTTCCCTTCGTTCCGGTGAGGCCCGCCGGGACGGGCCCGGCGGTGGTGTCCGAGACCGTGGGGTCCGGGGCCGTGGGGTCCGTGGGCCGGGCCGGGCCGTCCAGCTCCACGTCGTAGGCGCGCGCCCAGGCGTCGAGCCGGACGGTGGACTCCACGAGGATCCGTTCGAACTCCGACAGGCTGCCGGTCGCGGTCTTCGCGGTCGTCCGCCGCACCGCGTCGCCGTCCAGGTACGGGCCCAGCGGTGCCCCCGCTTCGCCGGCCGCCGCCGTGAGGCCCGTGATCAGGGCCCGGTCGTAGGCGGGGTCCTGGATGGAGGGGTAGGCGGCCTTCCGGCGGCGCAGCACCGACTCCGGGAGCAGGTCGTCGGCGGCGGCGCGCAGCAGCGCCTTCTCCTGGCCGCTGAAGACCTTCATCTCCCAGGGGACGTTGAAGACGTACTCGACGAGGCGGTGGTCGCAGAACGGCACCCGGCCCTCCAGGCCGGCGGCCATGCCCATGCGGTCCTTCTTGTCGAGCAGGATGGGCAGCCAGCGGGTCAGCGTCAGGTAGCCCAGCTCCCGGGTCCGCCGGTCCTCGGCGCCCTCGCCGTCGAGCAGGGGCACCTCGGCCAGCGCGGTGCGGTAGAGGTCGGCCTCGTACTCCGCCAGGCCGATGCCGTCGACGAACCAGGGGTGGAAGAGCGAGCGGGGGTCGAGGCCCCGGTGGGCGCCCAGCTTGAGCCAGGGGAAGGTCTCGGCGCGCCGTGCCTCGGGGTCGGAGAACCACAGGTAGCCGCCGAAGACCTCGTCGGCGCCCTCCCCCGACAAGGCGACGGTCGCGTGCTCGCGCACGGCGGTGAACAGCAGGTGGAGGGAGACGTCCAGGTCCGCGAAGTTGAACGGCAGGTCCCAGGCGCGCAGGACGGTCCGGCGGACCTCCGGGTCGAGGAGGCGGGCCCGGTCGAGGACGACGGCGTGGTGATCGCTGCCGACGTGGCGGGCCACTTCGAGGGCGTACGGGCCGTCGGGGGTGGGACGGATGGGGTCGGCCCGGAAGTTCTCGGTGTGGCCGGTGAAGTCCACGGAGAAGGTGGAGAGCCGCTCGCCGTCGGCGGCCCGGGCGCGGGCGGCGAGGGCGGTGACCGTGCTGGAGTCCAGTCCTCCCGACAGCAGCGAGACCAGGGGGACGTCGGCGACCATCTGGCGCGGGACGATGTCGTCGAGCAGGTCGCGGACCGTGGCCACCGTGGTCTTCAGGTCGTCGGTGTGCGGGCGGGACTCCAGCCGCCAGTAGCGCTCCTCGGTGACGCCGTCGCGCCCGACGCGCAGCAGGTGGCCGGGCTTGAGCTCACGCATGCCGCGGAAGGGCACGCGGCCGGGGGTGCGCAGGAACAGCAGCGCGTCGCAGAGCTCCTCCGCCCCCGCGCCCGCCTCGGCCAGGGGGTTGGCGAGGACGGCCTTGGGCTCGGAGCCGAAGAGCACGCCGCCGGGCGTGGGGTGGTAGTAGAGGGGCTTGACGCCCAGCCGGTCGCGGACCAGCAGCAGTTCCTCGCGGGCGGTGTCCCACAGGGCGAGGGCGTACATGCCGTTGAGCCGGTGGACGAAGTCCTCGCCCCACTGGAGGTAGGCGCGCAGGGCCACCTCGGTGTCGCTGCGGGTGGCGAAGCGGTGCCCGAGCAGGACCAGTTCCTCGCGCAGCTCGCGGAAGTTGTAGATCTCGCCGCCGTAGGAGATCACCGCTCTCGGGAGGCCGCCGGGGCCCTCCTCGGGGGTGCGCATGGGCTGAGCGCCGTGCTCGAGGTCGATGATCGACAGCCGCCGGTGTCCCAGCGCGACGTGGGTGTCGCGCCAGACGCCGCGGGCGTCGGGGCCCCGGGCGATCAGGGTGTCGGTCATGGCGTCGGTGATCCCGGCCGCGTCGGGGCCGGTGAGGTCGCGGGTGAAGTCCACCCATCCGGTGATGCCGCACATGTGTTTCCGCGCTCCGTTCAGTCGGTGTGGGCCGGGTCGAGCCAGGGGCCCCGGCGCCAGCCGTCGAGGTCGTAGTCGTCGAGGCACTCCTGCACCAGCGCCTCGCAGCGGGCCAGGCCGCCGCGCCGGGTGGCCCAGCGCAGCGCGTCGAGCCGGACCTGCTCGCCGTTGCCCGAGTAGTTGCGCTCGTAGAGCTCGTGGCGGCCGCCGAACTCGGTGCCGATGGCGTCCCAGGCCAGCTTGAGGAGCTTGATGCGGTCGACGGCGTCGCCGTCCGAGCCCCGGTAGAAGCGGTCGATGAGGGGCCGCAGTTCGGGGTTGGCCAGGTCGCGGGCGCTGGAGGGCACGGCGAGCGGCGACCCGCCGAGCGTGGTCTCGAACAGCTCGTGGACGCGGTCCCAGACCTGGGCGTTGTACATGCGCAGGGCGGAGGCGTGCTCCAGGCGCGGGACGACCGTGCCGCCGGTGCCCGGTTCGGGGTCGTGGGCCATCGCCGTGGTCAGGGCCCACACCATGTCGCGCATGGTGAGGATCTCGCCGACGGCGGCCTGGACGCCGCGGAACTCGTCGGTGCCGTTGGCCCGGGTGCCGCGGGCGAGGAGCCCGGCCATCAGGTCCAGCTTGACGCTGAGCCGGGTGCCGCTCTGGAAGTTGTAGAGGTTGGGGAAGCCGGAGGCGGCGTAGAAGCCGGTGGCGCGCTCGATGTCGCGGTGGACGAGGACGTCCTCCCAGGGGATCAGGGCCTCGTCGAGCAGGAGCACGGCGTCGTTCTCGTCGAAGCGGCTGCTGAGCGGCGCGTCGAAGGGGCTGCCGGCGTGCCGCCCGTACGGGGTGCGGCAGACCAGCTTCACCCCGGGGTTGTCCATCCTGACGAAGAACACCAGGGCGAACGGCTCGGCCTTGCCGGGCGCGAGGACCGCGGAGCCGACAGGGGCGACGAAGCCCGCGTTGGTGATGGCGGAACCGGTCGCCAGCATCTTCGCCCCGCTGACGACGACGCCGGCGTCCGTCTCGCGCACGGCGCGCACGAACACGTCCTCCATGTCGTGGATCGGCCGCTTGCGGTCGAGGGGCGGGTTGATGATGACGTGGTTGAGGTAGAGGGCCCGGCTGGTGAACTCGCGGTACCAGGCGGTGGCGTTGGCGGCGTAGGGCCCGTAGTAGTCGGCGTTGACGCCGAGGCCCGCCATGAAGGACGCCTTGTACTCGGGGGTGCGGCCGAGGAAGCCGTAGCCCATCCTGGCCCAGGTGGCGATGGCCTCGCGGGCCTCCACCAGTTCGGCGGCGGAGCGGCTGGGCTTGAAGAACTTGTGGGTGCGGAAGCCGGTGTCCGGGTCGGTGGCGGTGAGCACGTCGGCGGTGGCCGGGTCGTGGAGGGCGTCGTAGAGCCGGGCCACGGACAGGGCGGAGTTGCGGAAGGCGGGGTGGCGGGTGACGTCCTTGACGCGCTCCCCGTCGACGTAGACGTGCCGGCCGTCGCGCAGGCTCTCCAGATACGTCTCGCCCGTCATCAGGGCGTCGCGGGCGGTCATCGGACCAGGCCCGGGTTGTCCAGGGCCGGGGTGCCCAGCACCTGGACGCGGCGCAGGTGGCGGGGGGCGCCGCTGGTGAAGGCGTTTCGGCCGTGCAGCAGCGTGTAGTTGTCGGTGACGACGACGTCGCCGGTCTCCCAGACATGGGCGTAGAGGTGCGCGGGGTCGTACAGCGCGGCGCGCAGGGTGCGGTGGGCCCCGGCGAGTTCGTCGTCCGGCAGGCCGGTGAAGACCAGGTCGGGGTGGTTGACGAAGTCGCTGCCCGCGGCCGCGGTGGGCTCGTTGTAACGGATGACGGGGGCGCCGTGGACGGGGTGCGCGGTGACGACGGGCGAGACGGTCGTGCTGTCGTAGAACTCCATCGCGCGGTGGTAGGTGCCGGTCATCCGGGACCAGCGCTCGACCGTGGCCGGGTCGGTGTTCGCGAGGACGGCGGTGGTGTGGGAGAAGGTGGTCTCGCCGCCGTTGCCGGGGCCGGGCGCCCGCACGCACTGGAACACCTGGAACTCGGGTATCTGCTCGCGGTACATGCCGTCCCAGTGCATCGGCATGTGGCTGTGGTCGAAGATGTGGTCCTCGGGCCGCTCCTTCTCGACCAGGTCGAGGACGGTGCCGAAGGGCCAGACGCTGGGCTCGCCCCACCGCTCGCAGTAGGCGGACAGCTCGCCGGGACCGGCGAAGGGCTCGAAGCCGCGGAGCAGCAGGACGTGGTGCTCCTGGACGAGCGAGCGCAGGGCGGCCACGTCGAGGTCCTCGATCCGGGCGCCGGGCCCGGTGGCCCGTATCGCCACGCCGAAGGGGTCGATCGTGGTGACGGCGTACCGGCTGTCGGGCAGTACGCGGCGGTCGGCGGTCATGGTGTTCTCCAGTGATGGTGGGGGGACGGACGCTCCGGGACGGGCGCTCCGCGGCGGATGCCGCGCGGGGCGCCTCACGCGCAGCGGGCGTGTCCGGACGGCTCGTGGCGCGCGGGCCGGGGCGCGATGCGGGCGACGTCGGCGGGGTCCAGTTCGTAGTGGCTGGGGCGGCCGGCCACATGGACGAGCCGGGCGCCCGCGAGCTCGGCCTCGGCGCGCTTCATCAGGGTGAAGCGCTCGCCGGAGCGGACGGCGACGCTGTGCCAGGGCGTCAGCCAGGCGTCGGGGGTGTCGGCGAGCAGGATGCCGATCTTGTCCGTGGCGCACGGCTGGGGGTGGATCGACAGCCGGATCGCGTCGGGGAACAGCTGGTCGAGCAGGAAGCCCCAGGCCTTGCTGCGCTGGATGACGCGGTAGGCGAGGGCGCGGCATCTGCGCTGGAGGGCGGAGCGGGTGCCGGTGTAGTCGGGGGTGGAGAGGTCCTCCAGCATGAAGCGGGTGATGCCCCGGTACATCGCCAGGGGCGCCCCGCCGGCCCGGACCTCCGCGCGCAGCTCGTCGAGCGTCGGGGCGTGGCCGGCGGAGAGCATGGCGCGCATGTCCTCGTGCCCGGCGCCGCTGTAGACCTCGTCGAGCGTGAACTGCTCCAGGTGCGTGGCGCCGATCCGGGTGAGCATGGCGTCGACCCCGCGGACGTAGCCGGTGACGTCCTCGTCGCTCACCCCGAGCAGGTCGTTGAAGACCCGGCCGTCGGAGCACAGGAGGATGCGGGCCCCGGGCGGGTGGATCGCGGCGACGCGCTCGCACAGGTCGTCGAGGAAACGCAGGGCGAGTTCCTCGGCCAGGTCGGGCAGCGGGCCCAGGACCTTGGCGGGGTTGGGCGACTTCGTGGGGAAAGCCGGCAGGACGAACTCGATGCGGCGGCCGGACTCCATGGCGGCGCGCACCGCCGCCAGGTGGTGGCGGACGCAGCGCGGGCAGACTTCTCCGGCGCAGCCGCCGTCGCGCATCCTGCGCTGGTGGGACAGGACCTCCCGGAGCACTGCTTCGGCGGCCAGTTCGGTATCGGGTGCGGCAGGGACGTTCACCGCGCCTCCCTTCGTGGACTGGGTACCACCGTGCTCGGGAGGCGCATGAGAAACGCACAAGGGCGCGCGGCGGGCCCTTCAGCGCACCGCGAAGGGGCAGTGCGAGGGGTCCGCCGGGGCGCGTCCCGACGGGGCCGCGGCCCGGGCGAGGGCGCTGAGGTCCCGGCGCGCGGCCTCGCCCCAGTGGGGCATGCGCAGCACCCGGAAGGCGGTGAGCGCCTCGGCGAGCCGGCTGGTGGCGCGGGCGGTCTCGCCCTGCGCGGCGTGGGCCTTGCCCAGCCAGTACGAGGTGAGGGCCTGGCCCCGGCGCTCGCCGAGCTCGGTGAAGATGGCCGCCGCCTCGGTGAGCGGCGCCACGGCGCGCGGTGCCTGGTCGGCGCCGAGGCGTACGTGGATCCGGCCGAGCGTGACCATCGCGTACGCCTCGCCGGGGCGGTGACGGACCATCCGGTAGCCGGCGAGGGCCCGGTGGGTCTGCCGGGCGGCCAGGCCCAGCCGGCCGCGGGCGACCTCGGCCACGGCCAGCAGCTGGAGGACGTCGGCGAGCAGCAGCGGGTGGCCCAGCCGCTCGGCGGTCTCCAGGGCCGGCCCGAGGGCCTCGACGGCCTCGTCCTCGCGCCCCCGGCAGACGAGCGCGTAGCCGAGGCTGCGCAGGGCGAGGACCGTGCCGTGCGCGTCGCCGAGGCGGCTCATGGCGTCGGCCGCGGACCGGGCGTCGTCGTGGGCGAGTTCCGCCAGGCCGCGGTCGGCGACGGCGAACGCGCGGTGGGTGCGCAGGCGGGCCGCGTGGTGGTCCTCGCCCAGCGCGTCCAGCCGGTCGATGGCCTCGGCCCAGCGGGCCCGCGCTTCGTCGGCCCGGCCGCGCACGGCGCAGGCCCGGGCGAGGGAGCCCTGCGCCACCGCGACGCCGGCCGGGTCGCCGTCGGCCCGCGCGCGGTCGAGCGCGGCCTGGGCGACCCGGTCCCACTCGTCCCACCAGGTGCGCAGGTGGCAGACGTCCTCCAGGGCGGAGGCGAGGGCGGCGACCTGGGGGCCGTAGCCGGTGCCGGCGGCGAACTCGACGAGGGTGACCAGGCCGGTCCGCTCGTTCTCCAGCCAGCCGACGAGGTCGCCCGGTCCGCCCCGGACGAGGTCGGCCGGCTCGCCGCGCAGCAGCTGGTCGCCGGCGGCGCGTACCCGGGTCAGGCAGCCGTCGAGGACCCGGGCGGTCGCGGCCCCGCGCCACGCCGCCGGCTCCTCGGCCAGGACGCGCTCGGCGGCGTGGGCGTGCAGGAGGTCGTGGAGGCGGTAACGGGGCCGCCCGACGGCGTCGGTGCCCTCGATCTGGACGAGGTGCGCGGCGAGCAGCGCGTCGAGCAGGACGGCGGCGGTCCCCTCGGGCGCGCACCCGGGGTCGTCGGCGTCGAGGAGCGCGGCGAGGGCCCAGCCGGGGAACCGCGGCGCGGGCAGCAGCCCGACGGCCCGGAAGGCCCGCGCGACACCGGCGGGCAGCCCCCGGTAGGCGACGGCTATGGCGGCCCGCACGGCACCGCCTCCGGCGGCGTCGGGGGCGGGGGCACCGGGACCACCGGCCGCGGCGACAGCACCCTCCGGACCGAGGAGCGCGACGGCCCGGGCGGGAGCGCCGGAAGCGCCGGGGGCATGGACCCCCGACGCGGGAAGGCACCCCGGGCCGTCGGCCGCGGCACCCGGCGTCGGGCCGGGCCCCGCGGCGCCCGCCGGGACGGCTGCCGCCAGACGGTCGGCCAGGCAGCGGGCGCGCCAGTGGGGGTGGGCGGCGAGGGTCGCGCCCGCCAGGCGGAGGGCGAGCGGCAGGCCGGCGCAGGCGGCCACGACCCGGTCGGTGGCCTCGGGGTCGGCGGCGAGCCGATCGGGGCCGGCCGTGCGGCGCAGCAGCAGGCGTGAGGCGTCGTCGTCGAGCGGGGCGACGTCGATGAGGTGGGCGCCGGCGGGGGCGGCGGGTCTCTCCCGGCCGGTGACCAGGACGGCGCAGCCGGGTATGCCGGTGAGCAGGGGGCGGATCTGGGCCTCGTCGCGCGCGTCGTCCAGGACCACCAGCACCCGGCGTCCGGACAGCATCAGCCGGAACATGGCGGCCCGGTCCACGGTGGCCTCGGGCAGGGAGGAGCCGGCGACGCCGAGGCCGCGCAGCAGGTCCGCGAGGACCGCTCCGGCCGCGCGCCGGGGGCCGCGGGTGCCGTCCAGGCGCAGGAAGAGGCGGCCGTCGGGGAAGGCGTGGCGCAGGAGGTGGGCGAGCCGGACGGCCAGGGCGGTCTTGCCGACGCCGGGCGGCCCGGTGAGGATCACCACGGGGGCGGCGGCCGACGGCCCCCCGGCCGTGGACGCGGCGACGGGCGGTGCGGCGGCGGGTTCCAGGAGCGCGGCGGCGCGGGACAGCACGAGGTCCTGGCCGACGAAGTCGGCGGTGTCGGGCGGCAGTTGGTTCGGGGTGCGCCAGGCGGGCAGGGGCCGGGCGGGCCGCAGGGGCGCGGGGGCGGTGCCCAGGGCCGGGTCGCGGACGAGGATCGCGCGGTGGAGGCGGCGGAGCTCCTCGCCGGGTTCGAGGCCGAGTTCCTCGCGGAGGGCGGCGCGGGCCTGCGCGTAGGACCGCAGCGCGTCGCCGGGGCGGTTGCTGCGGTACTGGGCGAGCATCAGCTTGGCCCACAGCGATTCCCGCAGCGGCTGCCGGGCCGTCTGTTCGCGCAGCAGGGCGGCGGCCTCGCGGTGTTCGCCGAGCGCGAGGCGCGTCTCGGCGTAGTCCTCGACGGCGGTCAGCCGCGTCTCCTCCAGGCGGACGGCCTCGATGCGCAGGGCCTCGTGGTGGGTCACGCCGTCGAAGGGCTCGCCGCGCCAGAGGTCGAGGGCCTCGCGCAGGTGGCAGGCGGCCCGGTGGTGGTCGCCGAGGCCGAGCGCGGTGCGGCCGCGCGCGGCGAGGTCCTCGAAGCGGTGGAGGTCCAGTTCGTCGGGCCGGACGCGCAGTTGGTAGCCGCGGTGGCCGAGGCTCAGCCGGTCCTCGCCGGAGCCGGGGCCGAGCGCCTTGCGCAGGGCGGCGACGTAGCTGCGGACGTTGGCCTGGGCGGAGGCGGGCGGGTTCTCGCCCCAGAGGGCGTCGCAGAGCCGGTCGGCGGTCACCGGGACGTCGGCGTTGACCAGCAGCGTGGCGAGGAGGGTCCGCTGCCGGGGGCCGCCGAGCGACAGGACGCGGCCGTCGGTGACGGCCTCCAGCGGCCCCAGCACCTTGAACTCGACGCGCGGAAGCTCCACCGCGTGGACCGCCCTTCTGTGAACGGCACGGGACGGTGGGCGCGTGATGCCCCGTCACTCGTGTTCGTTGCGATTCGAACAATGTCCGACAACCCTATGGGCTGTACGGGGGTCGCAACTTCCACTTGCGGTTCCCACGGCTCCGCGGGTGTCCGGACCGTGACGCCTCCCGGCGCCGGTCGTTCACAGGACGGGTGCACGAAAGCCTGGCGGGGGGGGGGGGGGGGGTCCGGGGGGGCGGGGGGGGGGGGACCCCCCTCCCCCCCCCCCAGGGGCAGAAAGAGAGGAAGAAAACAAAGACGCACCCCCACCCCCGGTCAGGAGAGTG
>NZ_JBWKFM010000031.1:0-57548 GCF_056434285.1 Streptomyces sp. NPDC044063 | reverse complement strand
CGCCCTGCATATGCGTAGGAGATCGAAGGGAGAACAACAACGCCATCCCCCCCCCCCCCCCCCCCCCCCCCCCCCCCCCGCCGGGTGGACCACCCGTTCCCCCTCCCCCGGGGCCCGGCGGCCCGTCAGTTGCGGGGATCGCTCACGGACTCCAGCAGGTCCCGGAGCACGTCGGCGAGGGCGTCGCGCCGCTCGGGCGCGAGGGCGGCCAGGATGCGCTCCTCGGTGGCGAGGTGGTCGGGCAGGGCCCGGTCGACGAGGGCGCGGCCCTTGTCGGTGAGGGAGACGACGACACTGCGGCCGTCCGAGGCGCTGGGCTCCCGGGTCACCAGCCCGCGACCCTCCAGCCGGTCGAGACGCTGGGTGATGGCCCCCGAGGTCACCATGGACGAGCGCATCAGTTCGGCGGGGGTGAGCCGGTGCGGGGCGTCGCTGCGCCGCAGGGTGGCGAGGACGTCGAAGGACGCGGAGTCGAGGTCGTGCACGGCGAAGGTGCGCCGCAGCTCGGCGCTGATCAGCAGGGAGAGGCGCTGGAGCCGGCCGATGACGGCCATCGGCGAGACGTCCAGGTCGGGGCGCTGCCGGGCCCACTGGTCCAGTACATGGTCGACGTGATCTGCCACCCCGCCATCGTAACCACTGCCTTAGCGGTGAGATAGATCACTGACGCCCACCCCGGACAGATTGCTTAGCGGTGAGATACATTGGCTTAGTGCTAAGCAATCGACTGAAGGTCGCGGCGGCGACCGCGCTGGCCCCCGCCGTGTGGGGCAGCACCTACCTCGTCACCACCGAACTGCTCCCGCCGGGCCGGCCCCTGCTGGCCGCGACGGTCCGGGCACTGCCCGCGGGGCTCGTGCTGGTCGCGTTAACACGGCGGCTGCCGCGCGGTGACTGGTGGTGGCGGGCGCTGGTGCTCGGCGCCCTCAACATCGGCGTGTTCTTCGCCCTGTTGTTCGTCGCCGCGTACCGGCTGCCGGGCGGGGTCGCGGCCACGATCGGCGCGATCCAGCCCCTGCTGGCGGCGGGCCTCTCGGCCCTCCTGCTCGGCGAGCGGCTGACCCTGCGCACCGCGGGGGCCGGGATCGCCGGCGTGGCGGGCATCGCGCTGCTCGTCCTGCGGGCGGACGCGCGACTGGACGCCGTCGGGGTGGCGGCCGCCGCGGGCGGCGCCGTCGTCATGGCCACCGGGGTCGTCCTCAGCAAGCGGTGGACCTCGCCCGCGCCCCTGCTGGCGACGACGGGCTGGCAGCTCACCGCGGGCGGGCTGCTCCTGCTCCCCGTCGCGCTCCTCGTCGAGGGCACGCCGCCCACGCCGACCGGCGCCCACCTGGCGGGCTACGGCTACCTCGCGGTCATCGGCACCGCCGTCGCCTACGCCCTCTGGTTCCGCGGGATACGCGCCCTGCCGCCCACCAAGGTGGCCTTCCTCGGTCTGCTCAGCCCCCTCGTCGCCACCGCGCTCGGCTGGCTGGCGCTCGGCCAGGAGCTCAGCGCGCCGCAGCTCCTGGGCGGCCTGGTCGTCCTCGCCGCCCTCGCCGTGGCACAGACCGCGAAGCCCCCGGGCCCGGCCTCGTCGACCACGTCCTCCTCCTCGTCCCCTTCCCGTTCCCTCACCTCCAGGAGCTGATCACCCATGCGCATCACCGTCTTCGGATCCACCGGCAACGTCGGCAGCCGCGTCGTCGCCGAGGCACTGTCCCGCGGCCACGAGGTCACCGCCGTCGTCCGCGACCCCGCCCGCACCGGCCCGCTGCCCGCCACCGTCACGGTGCGCACCGGCGACGCCCGCGACGCCGACGCCGTCGCCGCGCTCGGCGCCGGGCAGGACCTGATCATCGGCGCCACCCGGCCCCGGCCCGGCAGCGAGGGCGAGCTCGTCGCGGCCGCCAAGGGGCTGCTCGCCGGCACCGCCCGCGCCGGCGTCCGCCTGCTGCTCGTCGGCGGCGCCGGCAACCTGACCTCCCCCAACGGAGGCGCCGTGCTCGACGACCCCGCGTTCGTGCCCACCGCCTGGCGCCCCATCGCCCTGGCCTGCGACGAACAGCTCGCCGTCTGCCGGGCGGAGACGACCGCCGACTGGACCTACCTCAGCCCGTCCGCGCTCCTGGAGCCTGGCACCCGCACCGGTTCCTACCGGCTCGGCGCCGACGAACTCCTCGTCGACGACCAGGGCGTGTCGGCGATATCCATGGAGGACCTCGCCGTGGCCCTCCTGGACGAGGCCGAGCGGCCCCGTCACCACCGGGCCCGCTTCACCGTCGGCTACTGACGGCCCATCAGCACCGCCGTCCCGCGCCCTCCCGCGGGACGGCGTCCGTCGTTCCGGACGACGCGGGAGACATGACACGACGCGGCGCCCTCGGCGGGCGCCGCGTCGTGGGGACCGCCGGGGCGGATCAGTACGCGGAGTTGACGTTGTCCATCGAGCCGTAGCGGTCGGCGGCGTAGTTGCAGGACGCGGTGATGTTGGCGACCGGGTCCCAGATGTCCCAGGACGTGCCCTCGACGTGATACGCCTTGAACGTCGGGTCGATGATCTGCAGCAGACCCTTCGACGGCACACCGTTGATCGCGTTGATGTCCCAGTCGTTGATGGCGCGGGGGTTGCCGCTGGACTCGCGCAGGATGTTGCGCTTGATGCCGTCGTACGAGGCCGGGATGCCCTTGGCGCGCAGGATGTCCAGGGACTCGCCGATCCAGCCGTCCAGGTTGTTCGCGTAGGTCTTCTTCGCCGGGGCGGCCTTCAGGGGGGCACGGGCCTCGGAGCGGTTCGCGCGCTCCTCGCCCTTCTTCGCCGCGGCACCCGCCTTCGCCCGCGCGGCGGCGGTGTCGGCGGCCCTGGCCAGCTCGCCGTCGTGCGTCTCGCCGAACTCCTGGGCATTCCGCGCGACGGGCTTCACCGCGGCCGTGACCGACTCGGTGGCCGAGGCCTGCGGCACCAGCGCGAACGTCAGGGCCGCGGCACCGGCGGCGGTCACGAGACCGGCGGCGGAGATCTTGTGGGCCTTGGACAGAGCGGTATGGCCGGAGGTGGTGGAACCCATGGAGCGGAAGACCTTCCCAGTCGCTTGCGTCGCAGTGGCCGTCGTGGGCGCGTAGAGGAAGCGCCGTTTCCCGGTCGACGGCGCCGTGCGACTCGATCCGTTGTAGAGGTCCGGAGATCCGCTTGGCAAAAATGTGACCTACTACCCCGTATAGGAACAAGGGGGTCGCGGAGGACGCCCGACGCCTGCTCCACGGGCCCGCGGCCGTCCACTAAGCGGCTTCGTACGTGACCCAGGTCCTATGGGTGGCCTCACAGATCCGGCCCGTTCGCGGGCTTTCCGTGAGGCCGCCCTTGACTGCGAGACGAGACGTCTCGTATCGTCTTCCTCGTTCACAGCCGGAGCAAGGAAGGGACCCCCTCATGCAGCACTTCGCCGACGTCGCCCCCGGTGTCCGCCTGTGGGTGGAGGAGCGCGGCGCCGCCGACGCCCCTCCCCTGCTGCTGATCATGGGAGCCCAGGCCTCCGGCATGGGCTGGCCCGAGGAGCTGGTGGACGCCCTCGCCGCCCACCACCGCGTCATCCGCTACGACCACCGCGACACGGGCCGCTCCACGTGGTCCTTCGAGGAGCGCCCCTACGCCATCGCCGACCTCGCCCGGGACGCCGTCGCGGTCCTGGACGCGCTGGGCGTCGAACGCGCCCACGTCGCCGGCCTCTCGCTGGGCGGAATGCTGGCGCAGCTGCTGATCGCCGACCGGCCCGACCGGCTGCTCAGCGCCACGCTGATGGGCACGTGCGCGCTCAGCACCGCCCCGTACACCCGCCCCGACGGGACCGTCACACCGGTCGAGGAGCTGCCCGGCATCGCTCCCGAGGTCCTGGAGATGTGGTCCCGGCCCGTCGAGGACCACGGCCTCGTCGCCGAGCTGGACCGGCGCGTCGAGCACTGGCGGGCGCTGAGCGGGGGCGGGCTGCCGTTCGACGCGGAGTACTTCCGCGCCCTCGAGCGGAAGATCATCGAGCACACCGGGACGTACACCGCCGGCACCGCGCACGCCCGGGCCGACGACTCCGGCCTGCTGCGCACCGACGAGCTGGCCGCGACCGAGGTGCCCACGCTCGTGATCTCCGCCCCCGCGGAGCCGGTCTTCCCGCCGCCGCACGCCGAGCACCTGGCCCAGGCGGTCCGCGGGGCACGCGTCGTCCGGATCCCCGGCATGGGCCACGCCCTCCCCCACGAGGTGATCGCGCCGCTGACCGCCGCGATCCTGGGGCACACGACGGGGCGGGACGCCGTCTGAGGGCGCCCGGCCGTCCGGGATCGGCGTCAGCGCCGCCGGGCGGGCGCCTCGGCCGGTTCCGTGACCCAGCCCGCGGCCGGCACCAGGCCGGAGGCGCGGTGGACGGCGAGGAAGCCGAACGGTCGCTCGAAGGAGGCGCGGACCATCATCGCCCGCTTCCGGGGCACACCCGCCGCGGCGAGCCCGAACGCGGTCACGGCCGCCGCCTCGAAGCCGTCCGCGGTGAACCCCGCCGTCATGCTCTGCCGCGCGGAGGAGACCGCCAGCGGCACGTCGCTGATCCCGGGGAAGTGGCCGTGCGAGAGGTCCGTGGCCGTCCGCAGGCCGAACAGTCCGGCGTGCCGGAGCAGATCGTGCTCGGCGCGCACGGTGAACCGGGGGGTGGCGACGACCAGCACCGGGCGCTCGTCCCAGCCGGCGACCTCCTCGACGGTGACGCCGGGGGCGGGCGCGCCGAGGGGCAGGGCCGAGCCGGGCAGCGTCGCGTACTCCCCGGCGAGCAGGCCCACTCCGGCCTGGAGCACCTCGCCGCCCGTAGCGTCCTCGGCGCCGAGCAGCAGGTGGACGTCGATGCCGTTGTCGCCCTCGACGGCGACGGTGGTCAGCGGGCCCGCCGGGGTGTGCGGGGCCACCCGCAGCCCGTCGAGCCGCCCGTCCCTGCGGTAGAGCCCGGCCAGGCGCTCGCCCCGCCAGGGGCCGCCGGAGGGGGTGAGCCATCCGTCGTGGAACGGCGTGGTCCACCGGGTGCGGACGAGCAGCGTCCCGGCCAGCACCATCAGGAGGCCGGGGCCGGTGGGCACGGGCATGGCGGTGATCGCGCCCCGCGTCTGCCGGTCCGCCCAGGCGTCGAGTTCCGCGCGGTCGCGGGCGGGGTCCCCGGTCAGCACACCGTGGGCGCCCTCGGGCAGCGCGTCCCGCCAGGCGGGGCGGACGGGGAGGCCGGCCCGGCTCCACAGCCCGGTGGCGGCGTCCACGCCGTCCGCGCCGCGCAGTGCCGCGAGCGCCGCGCCGCCCAGGGCGGCGGCGTCGTCGGCCTCCACGAGGCCCAGGGCGGTGCGGAGTTCGGCGCGGGCGGGCCCGTCGGCGCCGGCCGCCAGCAGGGCGAGCAGCGGCCAGACGCCGGCCGCGGAGAACACGGTCCCCCGGCCCCGCGCGCCGGCCCCGCCCGCCGCGACCCGCGCCCACGCGCCGGTCAGGGCGTTGACCGAACGAACCGTCTCCGTGGTGCTGGTGAGCACTGTCCCGTATCCCCCGTCATCGTGTCGTCCGTCTTCCGGCGCAGCATAGACGCCGGCACGGCACGGACGCCGGGGCGGCATGGACGAGGCGCGGTCCGGACGCGGCCCTCCGGGCGGCCCTCACCCCCCGTACGTGGCCTGGGTCTCGCCCAGGACGGCGGCGAAGTCCCGGGCCAGCCGGGCGCCGTCGGCGGGCGGCAGCGCGGCGGTGGTGATCCGGACGCCGGGCGGGGCGCCGATCCGGAACCGGGCCCCGGCGGCGACCCACCAGCCGTGCGTACGCAGCCCGTTGACGACGGCGGACTCGTCGCGGACCGGCACCCAGACGTTCATGCCGCTCTCGCCGTGGGCGGCGATGCCGTGCCGGGTGAGCTCCGCGCGCAGGGCCAGGCGCCGTTCCCGGTACGTCTCGCGCGCCCCGCGCACGAGCGCGTCCGTCGTGGTGTCCTCCATGAGGCCGAGGACCGTGGCCTGGAGCAGGTGGCTCACCCAGCCGGAGGTGAGCAGCAGCCGTCCGTCGTGCCGGGCCAGGGTGGTCGCGTCGCAGGCGGCGGCCGCCCAGCGCAGGTCCGTGCCCAGGTACTTGGTCACGGTGCGGACGTGCGCCCAGCGCGCGAGCCCGCCCTCGGTCACCGAGCGCAGGGGGGCGCCGGCGATGCCCGCGGCGAAGTCGTTCTCGACGACGAGCACGTCGGGCGCCCCGCGCAGGAGGGCGGCCAGCGCGTCGCGGCGGGCGGGCGAGAAGTGGCCGCCGACGGGGTTCTGCGCGCGCGGGCAGCACACGACGGCCCGGACGCCGGCTCGCAGCGCGGTGCCGAGCGCGTCGGGGAGCATGCCCTCGTCGTCGACCGCGACCGGGACCGTGCGCAGGCCCAGGGCGGTGACGAGGTCGAGCAGGTGGTGGTAGCCGGGGTCCTCCACGGCCACGGCGTCGCCGGGCCGGAGTTCGACGGAGAGCAGCCGTCCGATCAGGTCCAGCGCCCCGTGCGCGAAGGTGACGTGCTCCGCGGGGACGCCGTCGGCCCCCAGCCACGCCCGGACCGCGTCCTCCAGGGCCGGCAGCCGGGGCACCGAGCGGTGCGAGCGGTTGCCGGGCGACAGCCGTACGGGCGGCACGAGGTCGGGCAGCAGGTCCGGGTCGGGATGGCCGCCCGCCAGGTCGCGGAGCCCTTCGGGCACCCTGGGCGGCCGCCGCGAGGCGACGCCGGGGCCCTCCGCCACGACGGTGCCGCCGCGGCCGCGGGTGACCACGATGCCGCGCTGCCGCAGCTCCTTGTAGGCGGCCGCCACCGTGCCGGGGCTGACGCCGAGGTCCTCCGCCAGCCGGCGCACCGGGGGGAGCGGTGTGCCGGGTTCCAGGACGCCCTCGGTGACCGCGCGTTCGATCGAGGCGGAAACGGCCTTGGCCGTACCACCGGTGATCCCATATTGTATTGCCACGCACACAATTATGTATCAATACATACGGGGTGACAAATCGTCAGGGCATCCGTCGCCGGTCGCCCCGGTCGATCTCGATCTCAGGGGGAATCGTGGGCACGAACCGGAGGCGCGACGCGCTCGCCGCGCGCATACCGGGAGGCCGGGACGGGCGGCGCATGCTCGTCGTCTCACTGGTCGACCGCGTCGGCAACGGCCTGTGGGCCGCCACGTCGGTGCTGTACTTCACCTACGTCACCGGTCTGGGCGTGGCGGCGATCGGCATGCTGGCGGCCGTCGCCGGCGTCGCCGGCATCGCGGGGGCACCGGTCGGCGGCGCGCTCGCCGACCGGCTCCCGCTCACCCGCGTCCTCGCCGCCTTCCAGGTGCTGCGCGCGGTGGCGGCCCTCGGACCGCTCGTCACGGACCGCTTCACACCGCTGCTCGTGTGCTCCGCCGTCGCCGGGTTCGGCGACCGGGCGGCGAGCGTGCTCACCAAGCTGTACGGCACGCGCGTCGCGGGCACCGAGCGCGTGCGCTACCAGGCGGTCAACCGGACCGTCGCGAACGCCGGCTGGGCCCTCGGCGGGCTGGGCGCGGCGGCGGCCCTCACCGCCGGCAGCACCACGGTCTACCGCGTCCTGCTCCTGGGCGACGCGCTCTCCTTCGTCGCGGTCGCGCTGCTCACCCTGAGCTGCTCGGAGGCCTCGGCCCCGGCCCGCGTGGCCGGCCGGAGCGACGGGCCCCCGCCGGCCGCCCGGGCCACCAACCCCTGGCGCGACCGCTCCTACCTGGCCTACGTGGCCACGGACGCCGTGCTCTTCCTCGACGACGCGGTCTTCAAGGTCGGCCTGTCCCTGTGGGCCGTGCACGCCACCGACGCCCCGCACGGCCTGGTCCCGCTGCTGATGGTCCTCAACAACGTGATGGTCGTCGGCCTCCAGGTGCCCCTGTCCCGCTTCGGTGCCACGACACGCGCGGCGCGCGGCCTGCTGCCGCCGCTCTCCCTGGTCTTCGCGGCCTCCGGCGTCGCCATGGCGGCCGCCGCCGCGCCCGGGGCCGTCCTCGCGGGCACCGCCCTCGTGGTGGCGACCGCCGGCTTCACCCTCGCCGAGATGCTGCACGCCACCGTCTCCTGGGAGCTGTCCGTCGCCCTCGCCCCGGAGGAGGCCCAGGGCGCCTACCTCGGCGTCCACGGCCTGGCCACGGCGAGCCAGCGCGCCCTGGGGCCCGTGGCCGTCACCGCCGCCATCGCGACCGGCCCCCTCGGCTGGGGCGTCTTCGGCGCCGCGATCGGCGCCGCCTGTCTGCTCCAGCACCGCCTCGTCCGGCCCGTGCCCGGCGTGTCCTCGCCCGACGTACCCGCGCCTGCCGCGTCCCGTCCGGTATGACACCTCCATGCCGGACATCTCCATGCGGGACACCTCCCCGCGGGGCGCCGCCCCGCACAAGATCACGCCGTTCCTCTGGTTCGACGACCGGGCCGAGGAGGCGGTGCGGCACTACGCGTCCGTCTTCGGCGACTGCCGGGTCCTCGACACGCGGCACTACGGCGAGGCCGGCCCGGGCACTCCCGGCACGGTCATGACCATCACGTTCGAGCTCGCCGGGCAGCGGCTCGTCGCGCTCAACGGCGGCCCGCACTTCACCTTCAACGAGGCGATCTCGCTGTCCGTGGACTGCGCGACCCAGGAGGAGGCCGACGAGCTGTGGGAGCGGCTCGGCGAGGGCGGGGAGGAGGGGCGGTGCGGCTGGCTGAAGGACCGCTTCGGACTGTGGTGGCAGATCACCCCGCGCCGGCTCACCGAGCTGCTGGCGCACCCCGACCCGGCCACGGCCACCCGTGTCATGCGGGCCATGCTGGGCATGCGGAGGATCGACGTCCAGGCGCTGGAGGACGCCGCCGCGGGGACCGGCCCCTGAGCATCTCCGGATGCCGTCCGCGTCCGGAAGGCCACTCCGGGTGGCGCGTACCGTTCGCGCCGCGGAAGGGCCCGGGGTAGACATGACGTATGGCCCGAATCCGGGGCCGCTCCTGGAGGCCGTCGGGTCGCTGGTTCGCCGGCCGGCGCCGAGGTAGCCGGCGTGAGCGGCGAGAGTCGCGTACGGGCTCACGGATGCCGTGGGTCCGGCGCCTGCGGTCGGTCGCCGACCGCAGCCTCGCCACCCAGATGTTCGTGCTGCAGGTGCTCATCGTGCTGCTGCTCATCGTGGCGGCGGTGGTGACGCTGCTGCTCCAGGCGCGCAGCGACAGGTTCCAGGCGGCGCGCGACCGTTCGCTCGCGGCCGCCCAGGCGTTCGCGCACGGGCCCGGCCTGGTGGAGACCATGCGGGGACCCCACCCGTCCGCCGTGCTCCAGCCGCTGACCGAGGCCGCCGCCAGGACGGGCGGGGTCGACTTCATCGTCGTGATGAACCGCGACGGCATCCGCTACACCCACCCCGATCCCAAGCAGATCGGCAAGAAGTTCGTGGGCACCATCGGCCCGTCGTTGCAGGGGCATGTCACCGTCGAGAACGTCAACGGACCGCTGGGCAAGGAGATGCAGGTCGTGGTGCCGGTGACGGACCGCGGCCATGTCGTCGGCATGGTCTCGTCCGGGCTGAAGATCAGTTCGGTGAGCAGCGCGGTCGACCGGCAGCTTCCGGTCGTCCTGGCCGCCGGCGGTGTGGCGCTGGCCCTGGCCACGGGCGGCACGGCCCTGGTGACCAGACGGCTGCGGCGGCAGACCCACGGCCTCGGCCCGCTCGAGATGACCCGGATGTACGAGCATCACGACGCGGTTCTGCACGCGGTGCGCGAGGGCGTCGTCATCGTCAGCGGGGACGGCCACGTCCTGCTGGCCAACGACGAGGCGTGCCGGCTGCTGGGCCTGCCCCCGGACGCGGAGGGCCGGCGCGTGGCCGACCTGGGCCTGGAGCCCCGGATGGCGGAACTCCTCGAGTCCCGCCGGGTGGCCACGGACGAGGTGGTGCCCGTCGGGGACCTGCTGCTGGCGGTCAACCAGCGGCCGACGGACCGCCGGGGCGGCCCGCCGGGCAGCGTGGCGACACTGCGGGACTCCACCGAGCTGCGGGCGCTCGCCGGCAAGGCCGAGGTGGCGCGCGGCCGGCTGCGGCTGCTGTACGAGGCGAGCGTGGCCGTAGGCACCACCCTGGACGTGCAGCGGACGGCCGAGGAGCTCGCCCAGGTGGCGGCGCCGGGGTTCGCCGACTACGTCTCCGTCGACCTGGCCGAGCCGGTGCTGCGCGGCGAGGAGCCGCCGACCGGGGTGGGCCACGAGGCACCGGTGCTGCGCCGGGTGGCGCTGAGCGGCACCCCGGACGACCACCCGCTCTACCGGGCGGGCGAACTCCACAGCTTCGCCGCGCCCACCCCGCAGGCCACGGGGTTCCTCAGCGGGCACGCCGTGCTCGTACCGGACCTGCGCGTCTCGGCCGGCTGGCGCACCCAGGACCCGGTGCGCACCCGGGCGATACTGGAATACGGCTTCCACTCGCTCATCACGGTGCCGCTCAGGGCCCGCGGGGTCCTGATGGGGATCGTCAACTTCTGGCGGGCGCGGGACAGCGGACCGTTCGAGGAGGACGACCTGTCCCTGGCCGAGGAACTGGCGGCGCGGGCGGCCGTGTGCATCGACAACGCCCGCCGCTTCACCCGCGAGCACGCGATGGCGGTGACGCTCCAGCACAGCCTGCTGCCGCGCGGGGTGCCCGAGCAGAGCGCCCTGGACATCGCGTACCGCTACCTGCCCGCGCAGGCCGGGGTGGGCGGCGACTGGTTCGACGTCATCCCGCTGCCCGGCGCCCGGGTGGCCCTGGTGGTGGGGGACGTGGTGGGCCACGGGCTCCACGCGGCCGCCACGATGGGCCGGCTGCGCACAGCGGTGCAGAACTTCTCGTCCCTCGACCTGCCGCCGGACGAGCTCCTCGGGCACCTCGACGAGCTGGTCGGCCGGATCGACCAGGAGGCGACCGGGGTCGACGGGGAGGCCGCGATCGCGGGCGCGACATGCCTGTACGCGATCTACGACCCGTCGACGGGGATGTGCAGCCTGGCCCGGGCCGGGCATCCGCTGCCCGCGCTCGTCCGTCCGGACGGCACGGTGGAGTTCCCGGAGCTGCCCGCCGGGCCGCCGCTCGGCCTGGGCGGGCTGCCGTTCGAGGCGGCGGAGCTGCACCTGCCCGAGGGCAGCAGCCTGGCGCTGTACACGGACGGCCTCATCGAGGACCGCACGCGCGACATCGACGTGGGGCTGGAGATCCTCGCCCACACCCTGGCGCATCCCGGCCGGTCGCCGCAGCGGACGTGCGACGCGGTGCTGGAGGCGCTGCTGCCCCCGGTGCAGGCCGACGACATCGCGCTGGTCGTCGCCCGCACCCGGAGGCTGGAGGACGAACGGATCGCCACCTGGGAGCTGGAGGCCGACCCCGCGGTGGTGGCGGGCGCGCGCGCCGACGTCACCCGGCAGCTGACCGACTGGGGCCTGGAGGAGGCGGTGTTCACCACGGAACTCGTCCTCAGCGAGCTGATCACCAACGCGATCCGGCACGCCTCCGGCCCGATCCGGGTCCGGCTGATCCGCGACCGCGCGCTGATCTGCGAGGTCTCCGACACCAGCAGCACCTCGCCGCACCTGCGCTACGCGGCGGCCGAGGACGAGGGCGGCCGCGGCCTGTTCCTGGTGGCGCAGCTGGCCGAGCGCTGGGGTACCCGGTACACGGCCGACGGCAAGGTCATCTGGGCCGAGCAGCAGCTGCCGTAAGGGCCGGGGGCAGGCCCGACGGGGCCGGAGGGGTGGCCTTCTTCCGGTGTGCTGTATCCGCGCCCGGCCGATCCCCGGCACGGCGGACCGCGAGTAGGTTCCCGGCCGACGGCACGCCGCCCCGCGGAAAGGCCCCCGGATGACCCAGGCACCGCAGCGCACCGAAGCCCGCCGCCCCCTCGCGCCCCCGTACCCCGGGCGCACGTCGCTCTTCGTCAACGGGTTCCCGCCCCGCCGCAGGGTCCTCGTCGCCGTGCTGGCGGCGCTCGCCGGGTTCGCCCTCACGGTGGTGTGGTCGGCGCGGTTCGTCGACACGACCATCGGCGGCACCGTCGCCGACACCCTGCTCGGCCGCGACACGCGCGGCACGCCCATCGACGGCGTCCTGGGCGGTGTCGTCTTCGCCCTGGCCACCGGGGTGGCCGGCACGTTCACGGCCTGCAACGTGGCCGCCTTCGGCGCCTTCGCCCCGCTCGCCGGCTGCGTCACCACCCGGCGGGGGCGGCTGCGGCACATGCTCCGGCCGCTCGGGCTGATGGCGGCCGGGGCGGTCGCGGTCTCCGCGGCCTACGGCGTGGTCGTCGCGCTGGCCGGTACGCGGATGCCGCAGTTCCAGGCGAACAGCGCGGCGGGCGGGGCGGGCGGCTTCTCCCCGCGGCTGATCCAGGCCATGGTGGTGTTCGGGCTGGCGGGGCTGGTGATGATCTGCCTCGGCCTCGCCGCGCTGGGCCTGGTGCGCGACCCGCTCGCCCGCGTCTCCACCCGCTTCCCGAACGCCCCCATGGTCGTCATGGGCGTCCTGACCGGATCGTTCCTCATCGGGCGCCCCTACCCGCTGTTCCGCCAACTCTTCCGCGACGCGGCCGAGAGCCACGACGTCCTGTACGGCGCGGCGGCGTTCGCCCTCCAGGCGCTCGGCAACATCCTGATCATGGCGGTGCTCCTGCTGCTCGTCACCGCCGTGGCCGGCGAGCGGCTGTACGGCTGGCTCGCCGCGAAGCCCAGCCGCGCGTCCGCGCTGACGGCGGCCGGCTTCATCGCCGCGGGCGTGTTCATGGTCCTGTACTGGGATGTCCGGATCCTGGCGCGCCGCGATCTCATCTGGTACCCGCTGGCCCCCTGGGCCTGACATCGTTGGCCTCCGTACGGTCCCGCGAAGCACTCCGCACGGAGGTGGTCCCGTGAACGACGCCCACGACGGGGCGGGCGCACTGCGCAGCGCCGCCCGCGTCATCGACGAAGCCCTCGGCTTCCTCTACCCCGCCGCCCTGCGCGCCGCGGCGGAGGTGGGGGTGGCGGATCACCTGGCCGACGGGCCGCGTACCGCGGAGGAGCTGGCGAAGCCCACCGGCACGGACGCCCGGAGCCTCCACCGCGTGCTGCGGCTGCTGGCCACGCGCGGCCTGTTCGAGGAGGACGAGCGGGGGCGCTTCCGGCTGACGGAGACGGGCGACGCGCTGCGCTCGGACGCGCCGGCCTCGGCACGCTCGGCCGTGCTCATGATCACGGACCGGACGATGTGGCTGCCGGCCGGCGAGATGGGGCGGTGCGTGCGGGACGGCACATCGGCGTTCCCGGGCATCTTCGGCATGCCGTTCTTCGACCACTTCGCGCGGGACGCGGCGACCGCGGCGGTCTTCCACGACGGCATGGCCGCCATGTCCGACGCCGAGAACCAGCCGATCGCGGACCGTTGCGCCTTCCCCGAGGGCGCCACCGTCGTGGACGTGGGCGGCGGCCACGGCGGGCTCCTCCTGGCCGCGCTGCGCGGCGGGCCCCGGCTGCGGGGCGTGCTGTACGACCGGGCGCACGTCCTCGCCGGGCACCGGCTCGGCGGCGCGGACGCCGGGGACGTCGCGGGGCGCTGGACGCTGGAGGAGGGCGACTTCTTCGCCTCCGTACCAGCGGGCGACGTCTATCTCCTCAAGCGCATCCTCCACGACTGGGACGACGACCAGTGCACCGGCATCCTGCGCAACTGCCGCCGCGCGATGGCCCCCGGCGGCCGCGTCATGGTCGTCGACGCGGTCCTCCCGCCGGGCAACGCCCCGCACCAGGGCAAGACGCTGGACGTGATGATGATGGCGGCCCTGGAGGGGCGGGAGCGCACCGAGGAGGACTTCGCGCGGCTCTTCGACGCGGCGGGGCTGCGGCTGGAACGCATCGTCCCGACGCCCACCGTCCTGTCCGTCGTCGAGGGGGTCGCGGCCGGGTAATCCGGATGACCGCGCCCCCGGGGGTGCGGGAGGCTGGGGGCATGGACGAACGACGGACCGTACAGGTCTCGAAGTACCTCTCCCGGCACCTGCGCCACCAGCCGGGCCGCATCGGCGTGCGGCTCGACCCCCAGGGCTGGGTCGACGTCGACGTCCTGCTGGCCGCCGCGGCCGCGCACGGCTTCCCCGTGAGCCGCGAGGAGCTGGAGCACGCCGTGGCGACGAACGACAAGCGGCGGTTCGCGCTGGAGGGCGACCGGATACGGGCCCGGCAGGGGCACACGGTCCCCGTCGACCTGGGGTTGCCGGCGGCCGAGCCGCCGGCGTACCTCTACCACGGCACGGTCGCCCGCAGCGTGGCCGCGATCCGGGCCGAGGGGCTGCGCCCCATGGACCGGCACCATGTCCACCTGTCGGCCGACCGGGAGACGGCCACGCGCGTCGGGGCGCGCCGGGGCAGACCCGTGGTGCTGTCGGTGGACGCCGCCGCGATGCGCGCGGCGGGCCACGTCTTCCGGGTGACGGACAACGGTGTGTGGCTGACGGACGCGGTGCCGCCGGCCTTCCTCCGCTTCCCGGGCTGACCGCCGCCGGCCCGATCGCCGTCCGGCCGCGCGACCGGGATCCCGCGTTGACGTGAGGTCAATCCTCCATGACACCGCGGGCCGTGCCGGGCGTACCGGCGCCGCGCCTGCGGAGGAGAGCGGCCGCGGCGCCCCATACTGCGAGCAACGACCACTCACCCGGGCCCGGCACCCGTGGTCAGGAGGACTCGCACCGCCATGATCAACACATCGTCCGGGGCGTACGCGTCCCGCCGCGGCATGCTGTACGCCCTCGCGGCCGCGAGCGGCCTCGCCCTGGGCGGCGGATCCGGCGCGCGCGCCGCGCCGGCCGTCCGGCACGCGGAGCCCGGCACACGGCCCGACGCCGCCCGGGCCCGGGAGATCCGCGCCGAGTTCCGCCACGCCTGGGACGGCTACAAGCGGTTCGCCTGGGGCCACGACGAGGTGCTGCCGGTCTCGGGCGGGCACCGCGAGTTCTTCGCCAAGGGCCACCCAGTCGGCCTGTCCATCGTCGAGGCGCTCGACACCCACCACCTGATGGGCTTCGACGACGAGGCGGACCTGTGCGAGCGGTGGATCGTGGACCACCTGGACTTCGACATCGACGCCGACTTCCAGGTCTTCGAGACGACCATCCGCCTCGTCGGCGGCCTCCTCGCCGGCTATCTGGCCAGCGGCAGACGGGCCCTGCTCGACCTGTGCGCCGACCTGACGGACCGGCTGCTGCCGGCCTTCACCCGGTCGCCCACCGGCATGCCCTACCGCCACGTCAACCTCCGCACCGGCCGGGTCTCGGGCGCCACCTCGCCCGTCGCCGAGATCGGCACCAACCTGCTGGAGTTCGGCGTCCTGTCCGAGCTCACCGGCGACGCCCGCTACCGCAGGGCCGCCAAGCGCGCCCTGCGCGCCCTGGTGGAGCGCCGCTCGGAGCTCGGCCTCCTCGCCACCACCATGAACGTGGAGACCGGCCGCTGGGCGGACCGGCAGGCCGTCGCCGTCGACCCCCCGGCGGACTCCTTCTACGAGTACCTGTGGGGCGCGTGGCTGATGTTCGGCGACGAGGAGTGCCGGGACTGGTTCCGGATGTTCGCCGACGCGCTGCGCCGCCACCAGGCCGAGCGGGTGGACGGGCGGCTCTGGTTCCGGCACGTGGACTTCCGCACCGGGGCCCTCGTCAACCGCCACCAGTCCTCCCTGGCCGTGGCCATCCTGCCGGTCGGCGGCGACAACGCCCTCGCCGCCGACTACTACCGCTCGTGGACGGCCGTGCTCGACAAGTACGCCGTCATCCCCGAGCAGATCGACTACGCCCGCCTGGAGGCCGTCGCTCCCGGCAACGAGCTGCGCCCCGAGTACGCCAACTGCGCCTTCCAGCTGTACTGGCAGACCGGCGACCCCTACTACCGGACCACGGCCTGGCGCTACTTCGAGAACCTCGTGAAGCACCACCGCGTGCCGGGCGGCTACACCGTCGTCGCCGACGTCACCCGGCGGCCCATGCCCAAGGGCGACCACTGCCCCGCCTACGTCTTCGCCGAGAACTTCAAGTGGCTCTACCTCACCTTCGCCGACACCCCCCGCTTCGACTACGCCCACGGCTACCTCAGCACGGAGGGCAAGGTGCTGCGGGGCCTGCGCCGCGCCTGAGACCGCCCCCGCGCGTCCCGGAACGCGCCGCGGCACACCCCGTACACACGCCCGCGACCTCACCCGTACGCCGTACTCCACACCTCGCCGGAGGACCGGGAGAATGCTCCACATGGCCGTGTCCGAAGCACCCGCGCGTCCCGTCCGCGGACCGCGCGGCCTGCCGCTGCTCGGCAACCTCCCCGCCTTCGGGCGGGACCCGCTGGCCTTCCTCGACCGGCTCCGCGACCACGGCGACGTCGTCGCCTGGTCGCTCGGCCCGCGCCGGAGTCTCTTCCTGTCCCGGCCCGACCACATCGCCGAGCTCCTCGGGGCCGTCGAGCAGACCTTCGAGCCGCTGGAGGTCGGCTGGGCCCTCCGGCAGCTGGTCGGCGACAGCGTCCTGCTGAGCCGGGGCGCCGACTGGCGCCGCAAGCGGGCCCTGGTCCAGCCGACCGTACGGCCCCGCCACGTCCGCGCCTACGCGGCCACCATGGTCGACTGCGCCGTGGCGCTCGCCGACGACTGGCACGACGGCCTGCGCGTCGACGTCCGCCACGAGATGACCCGGCTCACCCAGCGGATCGTCGCCCGCACCCTCTTCGGCAACGACCTCGGCGACGACGACGGCGGCCGCCTCGGCGCCGCGATGGCCGTCATCGAGCACGAGCTGGGCACCGAGCTGCGCGGCGCCAACCTCTTCCTCCCCGGCTGGGTCCGGCCGCCCTGGCGGCGCCGGCTGCTCGCCGCCGTGCCCGTGGTCGACGCCGAGATCCGGCGGCTGATCGAGGCCCGGCGGGCCGGGGGCCCCGCCGGCGACGGCCACGACGACCTGCTGGACCGGCTGCTGACCGCCCGTGACGAGGAGGGCCGGGCCCTGACGGACACCGAGGTGCGGAACGAGGCCGTGACCCTGTGGGCGGCCGGCCACGAGACCACCTCCACGGCCCTGACCTGGACCTGGCTGCTGCTCTCCCGCTCCCCCGCCGCCCGCGCCCGGCTCACCCGTGAGGTGGACGAGGTCCTCGGCGGCCGGCCCCCGGCGCACGACGACTACGAACGCCTCCCGTGGACCCGGCAGGTCGTCAAGGAGTCCCTGCGCCTCTACCCGCCCGGCTGGCTCCTCCCCGCCGTGGCCAAGGAGGACACCGCCGTGGCCGGGGTGCCGGTCCGGGCCGGCACCGTCGTCTGGTGCAGCCAGTGGACCACCCACCGCGACGCCCGCTGGTTCCCCGACCCGCTGTCCTTCCGGCCCGAGCGCTGGGGCCCGGACGCGCCGGACGCCGTCCCGGACCACGCCTGGTTCCCCTTCGGCGGGGGCCAGCGCACCTGCCTGGGCGCGCGGTTCGCCCTCGTCGAGGCGACGCTCGTCCTCGCGGCCCTGGCCCAGCGCTTCCACCTGGAGGCCGAACCCCACGACGGCACGCCCGCCGTCGGCCTGCTGCTCCACCCGGCCACCCCGCTCCGGGCCACCCTGCGGGCCCGTCACGCGCCGGCGGGCAACCCCGTACGTTCCTCCGCGCGTCCTGAGGGGTGACAGCTGCCGCCGGGAGGCCGGTGGCACGGGGGAAGCGTGACGGGGGTCCCGCATGACCGAGACGACGATCAGTCCTGCTCCATCCGCCGAGTCCGCCGCCGGACTCACACCGTTCCTCGACGCCCTGCGGGTGCCGCCGGTGCTGCGGCCCGACGCCGAACAGGCGCGCGAGGGCATCGGCATCACCTTGTCCGCCGCCTGGGTACGGCTGCACTCCGAGCTGCCGCCGACCCGGGTGTGGGCCTACGGCGGCCACGTCCCGGGGCCGACCGTGGAGGTCCGCCGCGGCCGGCGGCTGCGGATCACCTGGCACAACCACCTGACGGGGCGCCACCCGGTCACGGCCGTGGAGGCCGTCCGCGCACCGGGCGCGCCCTCGCCGTCCGACCTGCCCGGCCGCGGCGGTGCCGAGCCGCTGCCGGAGGTGGCGGCCCTCCCGCCGTGGACGGTGACGCACCTCCACGGCGCGCCCACCGGCGGCGGCAACGACGGCTGGTCGGAGAACGGCGTCTCGCCGGGCGACGCCCAGCTCTGCGAGTACCCCAACGACCACCGCGCCGTGGCCTGGTGGTACCACGACCACGCCATGGACATCACCCGCTGGAACGTCTTCGCGGGCCTGGCCGGGATGTATCTCGTGCGCGACGACGAGGAGGACGCGCTGCGCCTGCCGCGCGGGGAGTACGAGATCCCGCTCGTCGTCCAGGACCGCAACCTCGACCAGGACGAGGACGGCCGCCTGACCGGCCGGCTGCTCCACAAGACGGTCGTCGTGGGGCAGGACGACCGGGGCGGGAACGTCACGGCGGCGTTCTTGGGCCCGTACACCCTCGTCAACGGCGTGATCTGGCCGCACCTGGACGTCGAGGCGCGCTGGTACCGCTTCCGGCTGCTGAACGCCGCCAACGCCCGGACGTTCCAGTTCCGGCTGGTCGACGACGAGAGCGGCGAGCCCGTGCGGGGCGCGCTGTGGCAGATCGGCACGGACGGCGGCCTGCTGCCGCGGCCCGTGCCGCTGGACGAGCCGCTGCCGGTGGCGCCCGCCGAGCGGGTGGACCTGCTGGTCGACTTCGGCAGGCTGCGCGGCCGCCGCGTCCGGCTGGTCAACGCCGCGCCCGGCGTGGCGTATCCGCAGGTCATGCAGTTCCGGGTGGACGACGAGGAGGTGGCGGACGGCTTCGTGCTGCCGGGGGTCGTCTCCGCGTCGTTCCGGCGGATCACCCACGAGACGGCGCCCGAGCACGGTCACCGGCTGGTCGTCCTCACCCCGCCCGGGACCGCCGGCGACGCCCACCCGGGGCTGTGGGAGATGCACCCGGTCGAGCCCGGCTCGGTGACCGTGCCGGGCGAGGGGGTGATCCAGATCGAGGGCCCGGACGGCCAGGTGCGGACGTACCGCAGGGGCGCCCGGACGTTCGACGACGCCCTGGGCTTCATGGTGGCGCACGACACCTGGGAACAGTGGAGCTTCCTCAACCTCGGTGGCCCCACCCACCCCATGCACATCCACCTCATCGACTTCCAGGTGCTCGGCCGACGGCTCTATCCGGCGGCCCCCGGCGGCTCGTTCGACACGACCCTGGGCGGCACACGGTCGCCGCTGGCATACGGCGGCACGGCCCCCGTGTCGGACAGCGACGCCGGCTGGAAGGACGTGATCCAGGTGCCCGCCGGGCAGATGGTGAACGTCATCGGCCGCTTCCACGGGGCGAAGGGCCGCTACATGTACCACTGCCACCTGCTGGAGCACGAGGACATGGGCATGATGCGGCCGTTCGTGGTGATGCCCGCCGAGGTACTGGCCTTCCACCACGGCGCCGGTGGTGGCCACCACGGCGGCCACGCGCGCTGAGCCGGGCGCGGCGGTCGTCCCCTACTCCGGCGGCTGCTCCGGCGGCGCGGGGTGGGAGACGACCCATCGGCCGTCGACGGCCCAGGTGCCGCCGTCGGCCGACGCGCCGCGCAGCCCGTCGAGGGTGTCCGGGCCGGCGAGGGCCGGCAGGCGGGAGTCCTGGAGGGAGGCGAAGGCGAACGTCCGGGCCGGGTCCCAGGCGGTGCTGTGGCGCAGACGGCGGCTCATCAGGGCCCAGCCGAGGGGCGCGGCCGCCACCACCCACGCCTCGGGCGCCGGGTCCGTCAGCCGGCGGGCGGGACGCAGCCAGGAAGCGGCGGCCTCGGGCCAGTCCACCACGGCCACGATGTGCCGGTCGCGGGCCTCCCACGCCGCGACGAAGGCCGCGGCCGCGGCGCGGGAGGCGGCGTCCCGGGCGTGCCCGACCGCGACCGTGCGGGTCCGGGGCGTCGAGCGGGTCAGCAGGTCCAGGAGGGCGGCGAGTTCGGGGCCGGTGTGCGGGGCGGGCGCGGGGAGGTCGCCGTAGGCCCTCGCCTCGCCGTCCGGGAGGAGGGGCGAGGGCGGCCGTACCGGGTGTCGGGGACTCATGGTCGGGGTGGTTCCTCGGGGAAGGGGTGTCGGGGGCGGTGCCGCGACGGGTCAGGCCGCGTCGTGGAAGACCAGGCCCAGGGCGTGCCGGCGGCCGGTGCGGACGGTGCTCACGCCGTGCCGGACCGCGCCGGCGGACCAGCCGCGGCTGCCGCGGACGGGCCGGTCGCGGGTGGTGAACACCAGCCCGTGGCCCTGCCGGAGGACGGTCGTGGTGCCCCGGGACTGGGCGCGGGGGCGCTGCTCGACGAGCAGGAACTCGCCGCCCGTGTAGTCGGTGCCGTGCTCGTCGAGGCCGATGACGACCTGGAGCGGGAAGAGCATGTCGCCGAAGACGTCGCGGTGCAGGGCGTTCCAGTCGCCCGCCTCGTAGCGCAGCAGGATCTGGGCGGAGCGGCGCTGGCCGGCCTCGTGGCACATCGCCAGCCACGCGTCGAGGCTGTCGGGCCAGGGGGCCGGGCGGCCGAGGCGGGCGGCCCAGTCGCGGGCGACGACGAGCAGGTGGGGGTAGAGCGCGGCCCGCAGCTCGGCGACGGGCCGGGGCAGGTCGTGGGTGAAGTAGCGGTACTGCCCGGAGCCGAAGCGGTGCCGGGCCATGTCGACGGTGGTGCGGAACAGCCCGTCCCGGTCGTAGAGGCCGGTGAGCTCCCGGCACGCCTCGGGGGTCAGCAGCCGGGGGGTGAGGGCGCAGCCATGGGCGTCGAGTTCGGCGGTGACGGCCGGCCAGTCGGCGGCGGCGACGGTCTCGCTGATCATCGTTCTCTCCGGGCGGGGGTACGGGGCGGGGTGGGAGCGGGATCGGGGCGGGGTCAGAGGAGCATCGGTTGCAGGGCGCCCTCGTGGGTGAGGAGGCGCACCTTGCGCTCGACACCGCCCGCGTAGCCGCGCATGCCGCCGTCGGCGCCGATCACGCGGTGGCAGGGGCGGACGAGCAGCAGCGGGTTGGCGCCGACGGCCGCGCCCAGGGCGCGGATCTCGGCCCTGGGGACGCCCAGCCGTGCGGCGAGTTCGCCGTAGGTCGTGGTGGTGCCGTACGGGATGGTGTCGAGGCCCTGCCAGACGTGCCGCTGGAACTCGGTCCCGCCGGGGGCGAACTCCAGGTGGAACGTCCGGAGTTCGCCGCCGAAGTAGGCGGCCAGCCGGCGCTCGGCCTCGGCGAAGGCCCGCGGGTCGCGCCGCCAGGAGGGGTGGATCGCGGGGGCGGTCCGCTGTCCCGGTACGGACAGGGAGGTCAGTGCCGTGCCGCCGGGGGCGGTGGTGGACTCCTCGCCCACCAGCAGCAGCTCGCCGAGCGGGCTGCCGGTCGTCGTCCAGACCGTCATCGGTCCGATCCTTTCGTCGTCCCCCCTGCTGTCACCGCCTCCGATTCTGCTGCGGTGCCGGGGGGATGACCGGCGGGATTCGGACATCGCGTTGCGGGGCCGGGCGGCCGGGTGCCCTCCGGCAGGTCACCGATCGGCGCAACAGATCCGGCGGCGCGGGCCGTGGGGCCGGAGGCTTGCAGAGAACCGCACCGGAGGTCCCCTTGCCCCGCTCCCGCCCGCGTGGCGTCCTGCCCCGCATGACCGTCACCGCCGCGCTCACCGCCGCTCTCGCCCCCCTGTTCCCGCCGGCATCTCCCGGGGCGTCGGCGGCGCCGGCCCCTCCGGCGCGCCGGGCGCCGGCCGAGGACGGCGACCGTGACTTCCGGCATCCCGGCGTGCTGCTGAGCCGGAAGCAGCTGAACGAGCTCCGCGCGCGGTTCGCCGAGGGTGCCGAGCCGTGGCGGTCGGCGTTCGACACCATGCGGTCGAGCGACTACGGGTCGCTCGGCTACGCGGCGTCGCCGGTGGCCGTCGTGCGGTGCCCGCCCGGCTCGCGCCCGGGCCGGGGGTGCGTGGAGGAGCGGCGCGACGCGCTCGCCGCCTACACCCACGCCCTGCTGTGGTACGTCACCCGCGATCCGGCGCACGCCCGCAAGTCGATCCAGATCATGGACGCCTGGTCGGCGGTCGTCGAGGAGCACACCGAGGGCAACGCGCCGTTGCAGGCGGCGTGGTCCGGCAGTTCGTGGGCGCGGGCCGGGGAGATCATGCGCTCGACGTACCGCGCCTGGCCGCGCGGCCGGGTGCGGCGGTTCTCCGCGATGCTGCGCGAGGCCTACCTGCCGCTCACCGAGCCCGGTGCCCCGGACCACAACGGCAACTGGGACCTCACCATGGCCGACGCGACGATGGGGATGGCGGTGTTCCTGGAGGACACGGAGGCCTTCGACACGGCCGTCCGCCGGTTCCGCGACCGTGTCCCGGCCTACTTCTACCTGCGGTCCGACGGCCCGCTGCCCGTACGGCCGCGGGGCAGCCGGATCAGGTCGGCGGACGAGGTCAGGGACTACTGGTTCGGGCAGCGGCGGTTCGTGGACGGCATGGCCCAGGAGACGTGCCGCAACTTCACGCACGTCGGCTACGCCCTGGCCGCCACCGCGCACATCGCGGAGACCGCCTGGCACCAGGGCCTCGACCTCTACGACGAGGTCGGTGAACGGCTGGCCGCGGCACTGGACCTCCACGCGCGCTACCAGCTGGGCGACCCGGTCCCGTCGTGGCTGTGCGACGGGCGGCTGAAGACGCGGATGGGCCCCGACACCGAGGTCGTCCTCAACCACCTGACGGGTCGTCTGGGGTGGTCGCTGCCGGACCCGAGGGCGGCCGCCCGGCAGGCGCGGGAGCGGGGCACCGACAATCTGTTCGTCGCGTGGGAGGCCCTGACCCACCGGGACAACCCGGGGTGAGAACAAGGAAGGCCCCGGTCCACGAGACCGGGGCCTTCCTTGTGCGGGTGGTGTCAGTAGCGGAGGACCGCCGCCAGCCGGTCGGCGTCGGCGAGGGCGTCGTCCGGGACGAACGCGATGTCCGCGCCGTTGTCGAGCGCGGCCTCGATCATCTCGTCGACGATGTCCTCCAGGACGTGGGGGTCGGCGAGCAGGGGCTCGGTGGGCGCGTCCACGCGCGTCAGGTGGCCGCCGTTCCCGTCGACCTTGGCGGTGACCTGGTAGTGGTCCTCGACGGCGAGCAGCGCCACGCGGCCCTGCCGTACGGTCTGCCAGATCTCGTCCAGGCCGGAGGTGAAGCGCTTCGCGCCGCGCGCGTCGCTGAGGCGGCGCAGCACCTCGTCCTGGCGGGAGTCGCGGCGCGCGTCGAAGGCGGGGTGGAGGATCTCGTAGAGCTCGTGCGCGGACCTGTTGCTCGCCCCGCCGTGCTCGACGCGGGCGGTGATGGCCCCGGAGTTCGGGAACACCTTCTCGAACAGGGCGATGTGCTCGCGCAGGCCGACGATGTACAGCGGCCGGGGCTCGCCCTCCAGGACCCGGGCGAGGGCGCCGGCGACGCCGCGCACGTACTGCCGTTCGCGCTCGACGTGTGCCTCCTCGCGGGGGGTGGTGGCGTGCTTGCCGACCTTGTCGAAGTTGCGGCCGGGCAGCGCGTCCTCGTGGTCGGGGAGAGCCGGCCGGACGGGGAAGCCGCGCGTCGTGACCTCGGTGAGGGTCTCGCCCTCGCCGTCCCACAGCCGGGTCCCGCTCTCCGAGAGCGCGATCGCCCAGTACGGCTCCTCGACCTTGCGTGCGGCGACGAGGTTGCGGGTGAGGAACGTGTCCTCCAGGACCACCCGCTGGGGCACCGAGCGCGGCAGGTACCAGACCTGGTGCTCACCCCGCGCGACGAGGATCAGCAGCCCGTCACCGGTGTGGGTGAGGTCGACCTCCGCGGCCGCCTTGTCCAGGCGGGCCTCGATGTCGATGCGGGCGGTCCGGGTCACCCGGGGGTCCTCGGCGAGCCGCCGCTTGGCCTCGGCGACCGTGTTGCGCAGCCGTACGGCGTCCTCGGCGCTGTAGGGCGAGCGCCGGGTGGTCGGCAGCTGGAGCGACACGGCCGGGTAGTCGCGCGGACGACGCAGGTCACGGAGTGTCTCGTCGGTCAGTGCGCCGATGTCCATCGGTCATCCTCCTCGGGCCCGCGGAATGTCTCCAGAGGACCAGAGTCCCGGCCGCTCGGCCAGTCGAGGGGGGCCGGGGGCGCATCGCCGCACGTCCGGCGGGGCGTACCGGCGGACGGTGCCCGCACGGGTGTGCCGCGTTGACGTCACCGGACCGGATCCCCCACGATCGACCGGCGCCCGTTCACCTCTCCGAGGAGCCGACGATGCCCGATCCGCGCCACGAGGGGCTGCTCCTCGACTTCGGCGGGGTGCTGACCACCCCGGTGGCCACGAGCGCCCGGGCCTTCTGCCTGCGCGAGGGGCTGGCCGCCGAGGCCTTCACGGAGGTCGTCTCGGTGGACCCGGTGGGCCGGGAGCTGTTCGCGGACCTGGAGCGCGGCGCGCTGTCGCAGGAGGAGTGGAACACGCGCACGGCCGCCCTGCTGGGCGTGGACGCCGCGAATCTGCTCGGCCGGGTGCTGGCGGACGTGCGCCCGGAGCCGGTGCTGACCGCCGCCGCGCGGGCGGCCCGGGCGGCGGGGGTGCGGGTGGGCGTGCTCTCCAACAGCCTCGGCTCCACCCCGTTCGACCCGTACGAGGGCCATGAGCTCGCCACCCGGTACGACGTGGTGGTGCTCTCCGGCGACCACGGCCTGCGCAAGCCCGATCCCGCGCTGTACGCGATCGCGCTGGAGCGCATGGGGCTGCCGGGCGCCGCGTGCGTCTACGTGGACGACTCGGCCCGCAACCTCACGCCCGCCGAGGACCTGGGGATGGCCGTGGTCCGGCACACGGACCCGGCCGGCACGGTGGCCCGGCTGGAGGAGTTGCTGGGCGTCCCGCTGGGCGGCGGGCCGGCCTAGGGCCGGCCCAGGGCCTGTCCGCCCTGGCGCGCGTCCGACGGGCCGGCCGCGGCGACGGCGGCGCGGATGGTGTCCTCGCGGACCACCGTCAGGAAGGGGACCAGCAGCAGGGCGCAGGCCAGGGTGCCGAGGGCGAAGACCACGCGGGGCCCCGACGTCTGGGCCAGCAGCCCGGCCAGGGCGGCGCCCACGGGCATGCCGCCCCAGGCGATCACGCGGCTGGCGCCGGAGACCCGGCCGAGGAGCGCGTCGGGGATCAGCCGCTGTCGCAGGGTGACCACCGTGACGTTCCACAGGCCGCTGCCGATCCCGCCCAGCAGGGTGGCCGCGCCGACGGCCCACACCCGCGAGGTCAGCGCGGGCGTGGCGAGCATGATCACGCTGGTGACCACGTCGGCGGCCAGCAGGTTGCGGACGCCGACGGCGCGCTGGACGGCGCCGGCCGCGAGGGAGCCCAGCACGCCCCCGACGGCCAGGGTGGTGAGCAGCAGACCGTAACCGGTACCGCTCAGGCCCATGGGCCCGGGCGCGACCGCGTAGAGGACCAGGACGGCCGTCCAGGCGCTCCACGCCCCGGCCATCACGCACACCATTCCGGCCACGGCGCGCAGCAGCCGGTGCCCCCACAGGAAGCGCAGGCCCTCGGCGAGCTCGGTGGGCAGCGAGCGCGGGACGGGCTCGCGGGGGGCGGGGTACGGATGCCGGACGAGGAGCGTCAGGGCGAGGGCCGCCACCAGATAGGCGCCGGCGGTGCCCAGGACGGCGACGGTCGCCCCGGCGGCGGCGAGCAGCCCGCCGAGCGGCGGCCCGGCGAACTCGTTGAGCGACGAGCGGGTGCTTTCCAAGCGGGAGTTGGCGGTGTCGAGGCGGTCGCGTCCGACCACCGCGGGCAGGACGGCGGAGGTGCACAGGTCGGCGGCGATCTCGGCGGTGCCCAGCAGGAACGCGGTGGCGTACAGGGCGGGCAGCGGGCTCGCGCCGCCGGTCAGGGCGAGGGCCAGCAGGACCAGGGCGGCCACCCGCAGCAGGTGCGCGGCGAGGATCAGCCGGACCCGTTCGACGCGGTCGATGAGAACGCCGATGAACAGGGTGAACAGCACGTAGGGCAGGGTCTGCGCCCATTTGACGCCGGCGACCAGGCCGGGCGACGAGGTGAGGGAGAGGGCGATCAGCGGGAAGGTGATCAGGACCAGGCCGTCGGCGAGGTTGCTGACGGCGTAGGCGGTCCACAGTCCGGCGAAGTCGTGCTTCCCGGTGCCTCGTACCGGTGCGGTCACCGCGGCTCCTGGGTGGTCGGCGGCGGGCGGGGGGACGACCGTCTCCGGCCGTGCCGGCGGCGGTCGTCCCGGGGTGTGCGAGGGCCGGATCAGCAGAGCAGCGCGCAGGTGGCGCGGGTGAACGTGCCCTTGCCGTGGTTGCGCACGGTGTGCGCGAACGCGGCCCGGGGATTGGCCGGCGCGGGCACGGTCGCCTGCTCGGTCATGCCGAGCGGGGCGAGGAGGGCGCGGGTCTGCTCACCGACGCAGTGGACGCCCTGGTTCTTGAGGATGGTGTCGGCCAGGCGCCCGCCGAGCCCGTCGAGCGAACCGCCGGACCAGGTGGAGACCTTGTAGTCGCCACCGTCGGTCTGCTCGAAGAAGCGGACGTCCGCGACGCCCTGGCTCTCCGTGAGGAGGACGAAGATCCTGCGGCTGGAGAGCTCCATGTCGTGCCGGTCCATCTTGTGGAGGATGGCCTCGGGGTCGCCGTAGAAGTCGAGCACCTCCGGTGTCCAGGAGTAGCTGATGCAGCCCGCGGACATCTCCTGCTGTGTCCCGCCTTGCGCGTGGGCCTGGGTGGTCAAGAGGAACCCCCAATCGTCTGTGCCGGTCCTTCCGGCATGCACGGGCGAGTTCGCCTGCCATGCTGCGCCGCCCTCCCTTCCGTGGGAACACCCGAACCGCGCGGACCGTTGCGTTCCGGGAATGGCGGCCATGCGTCGACCGGTGGTGCGCGGGCGGTGCCATGCTGGGCCCATGCTGGATGTCCCTCACTTACGGGTCCTCCTCGCGGTGGCGCGGCACGGCTCCATCTCGGCCGCGGCGCACTCCCTGTCGTACAGCCAGTCCGCCGTCTCCCGGCGGATCGCCGCGCTGGAGCACGCCGTCGGGACGCCGCTGCTGCTGCGCGACAGCCGCGGCGTCCGGCCGACGCGGGCGGGCGAGGCGCTGATCGAGCACGCCGGTGTGGTCATGCGGCAGCTGGCGCTCGCGGAGGAGAGCGTCCGCGCGCTCGCCGGGGCGGCGGCCGGCCGGCTGCGGGTGGGCGCCTTCGCCAGCGCCAACGCGGGCATCGTGCCGGAGCTGTTCCGGCGCTTCTCGGCGCGGCATCCGGGCGTACGGCTGTCGCTGCGCGAGGGCGGGCCCGCGGACCACCTGGCCGCGCTGCGGGCCGGGGAGCTGGACGTGGCGCTGGTGACGGAGTGGGATCTGAACGGCCAGCGCTTCACCGGGCTGCGGCTGCTGCGGCTCATGGCGGACGAGCAGTTCGTGGCCCTGCCGGCCGGCCACCGGCTGGCCGGCAGGGGGCCGATCGCCCTGCCGGAGCTGCGCGAGGAGACATGGATCGAGGGCGCGCACCCCGACTGCCTCGGTCCGTTGCGGGAGTTGTGCCTGGGGCTGGGCTTCGAGCCGCGGGTGGGGCTGCGGTGCGACGACTGGTACGGCAAGCAGCGTCTGGTGGCGGCCGGGCTGGGCATCGGGCTGTTCCCCGCGCTCGCGGTGCCCGGCATCTGCCCCGGCGTCACGCTGCGGTCGCTGGGTGGGCAGTTCCCGGCGCGGGACGTCTATCTCGTACTGCCGGACGCCGGGGCGCGGGCCCCGGCCACGGCGTCGCTGACCACCCTGCTGCTGGAGCTTGTGACCGAGGCCACGACGGGCGCGGAGGCCTCGGGGGGACCGGAAGCCCCGGCGGGACCGGAGCGCACGCGTCCGGGGGGCGCGAAAGGTGCACCGCACAACGGTTTCGCGACCTTTCCCACCGCTGGTCCCATTGCGGAGGATTGAGGGAGGAAACGGGGGGCACGGTCGTGAACGAGGCGGTTTGAGCTTCGGTCCGGTCGTGACGATCCCTCGGAGCCAGTGTGAAGAGCACGTACACCTCGGCCACGGCACCCGGCGCGTGGCCCTTCCTCGGCCACACCGTGCCGCTGTGCCGCGGCCCCCTGGACTTCCTGTCCTCCCTGCCCGCGCGCGGCGACCTGGTCCGGGTGCGGCTCGGCCCGTTCCGCGCGCTGGTGGTGTGCGACCCCGAGCTGACCCGCCGCGTCCTGCTGGACGACCGGGTCTTCGACAAGGGCGGCCCCCTGTACGACCGCATCCGGGAGGTCGGCGGCAACGGCCTCGGCTCCTGCCCGTACGGCGACCACCGCCGGCAACGCCGCCTGATCCAGCCCTCGTTCCACCCCGCGCGCCTGCCGGGGTACGCGCGGGCGATGACCGAGCAGGCGGCGCTCGTGACCCGCTCCTGGCACGACGGCCAGGTCGTCGACGTCATGCGCGAGATGATGGCCGTCACCGGCCGGACCGCCGTCGTGACGATGTTCGCCGGCAGCCTGCCGCCCGCCGCCCTGGACACGGCCGTGGACGACTTCTCCACCGTCCTGACCGGCATCACCCGGCGCGCCCTGATGCCGCCCGGGATCGACCGGCTGCCCACCGTGGGCAACCGCCGCTACGCCCGGGCGCGGGCCCGGCTGCGCCGGACCGTGCGGCGGGTGATCGCCGACCGCCGCGCCGACCGGGCCGACCGGGGTGACCTGCTCTCCGCCCTGCTGGCCGCCCGCGACCACACCACGGGGGAAGGCGGCATCGCCGGACGGGCCCTGACCGACGGCGAGATCGGCGACCAGATCGTCACATTCTTCATCGCCGGCACGGAGACCACCGCCGGCGCCCTGGCCTGGGCGCTGCACGAGCTCGGCCGGAACCCCGGGGTCGCCCGGCGGCTGCGGGCCGAGGCCGACGCCGTGCTCGGCGGGGCGCCCGCCGGCCTCGACCACCTGCCCGCCCTGGACCTGACCGGCCGCGTCGTGACCGAGACCCTGCGGCTGCACCCACCGGTATGGCTGCTCACCCGCACCGTCACCGCCGCCACCCGGCTCGGCGGGCACCCGGTGCCGGCCGGCACCACGGTCGCCTTCAGCCCCTATCTCCTCCACCGCCGCGCCGACCTCTTCCCCGACCCCGGCCGCTTCGACCCGGACCGCTGGGCCGGCGGTGTCGCGGACCGGCCCGCGCGGGGGCTGCCGCGCGGCGCGTACCTCCCCTTCGGCGGCGGGGCGCGCAAGTGCATCGGCGAGTCCTTCGGGCTCGTCGAGGCCACGCTCGCACTGGCCACCGTCGCCGGCCGGTGGCGGCTGGAACCCGTGCCGGGCGCCCGGGTCCGGCCGGCGCTCGGCGTGGTGATGAGCCCGCGCGGGCTGCTGATGCGCGCTCTGCGGCGGAGCGTCCCCGCGGTGGCGCCGGGGGCCTCCGGCGTCTGCCCCGTGGCGGGCGGCGCGGCCGCCCCCACCCCTTCTCAAGATCATTAACCCGAGCCCCTCACATCTTCACCATATTGAGGGGAAATCGGACTACGGCCACCCGTCCGTCCCGCCGCGCCGCCTAGCGTGCGGAGGAACCGTCCGCCCCGGCTCCGCTCCCGAAAGGCCGCGCACGCGATGCCGAACCCCTTCGAGCTGCCCGACTTCTACGTGCCGTACCCGGCCCGGCTCAACCCCCACCTGGAGGGCGCCCGGGCGCATTCCACGGCGTGGGCCCGCGCGTTCGGCATGCTGGAGGGCTCGGGCGTCTGGGAGCAGAGCGACCTCGACTCCCACGACTACGCGCTGCTGTGCTCGTACACCCACCCCGACGCCACCGCCGCCCAGCTCGACCTCGTCACCGACTGGTACGTGTGGGTGTTCTTCTTCGACGACCACTTCCTCCACCACTTCAAGCGCACCGGCGACATGGCCGGCGCGCGGGCCTACCTCGACCGGCTCCCCGCCTTCATGCCGCTCCCCGGGGACGACGCGCCGCCGGAGCCCGTCAATCCGGTGGAGGCGGGACTGGCGGACCTGTGGGCCCGCACGGTCCCCTCGATGTCGGAGGGCTGGCGGCGCCGCTTCCGGGAGAGCACCTGGCACCTGCTGGAGGAATCCCTCTGGGAGCTGGCCAACATCACCGAGGGGCGGGTCCCCAACCCCGTCGAGTACATCGAGATGCGTCGCAAGGTCGGCGGCGCCCCCTGGTCCGCCAACCTGGTGGAGTACGCGGCCGGTGCCGAGGTGCCCGACGTCATCGCCGCCAGCCGTCCCCTGCGGGTGCTCAAGGACACCTTCGCCGACGGCGTCCACCTGCGGAACGACCTCTTCTCGTACCAGCGCGAGACCGAGTCCGAGGGCGAGCTGGCCAACGCCGTGCTGGTCCTCGAACGCTTCCTGGACTGCGACACCCAGCAGGCCGCCGACACCGTCAACGACCTGCTCACCTCCCGGCTCCAGCAGTTCGAGCACACCGCCCTGACCGAGGTCGGCCCCCTGCTGCTCGAGTACGGTCTCGGCCCCGCCGAGTGCGCCGCCGTCTTCGCCTACGCCAAGGGGCTGCAGGACTGGCAGGCGGGCGGCCACGAATGGCACCTGCGCTCCAGCCGCTACATGAACGACGCCGGCGCCTCCCCCGCCGTCACCGGCCGGCCACTGGGCGGACCGCTCGGGCTGGGCACCTCCGCGTCCCGGATCCTCCCCTCGCTCGCCGCGACCCTGCCCGCCCGGGCGCGCCGCCACACCCACGAGGCGTACCGGCCGACCGGGCCGCTGCCGCTGCCCGACCTGGCGATGCCGTACGCGACGACGCTCAATCCCCATCTGGACGGCTCCCGGCGGCACACCGTCGGGTGGGCCCACGGGGTGGGGTTCCTCGCCCCCAGCCCCGATCTGCCCCTCTCCGGGGTGTGGACCGAGGAGAAGATCAAGGACTTCGACTTCGCGCTGTGCGCCGCGGGCATCCATCCCGAGGCCACGGCCGCCACCCTAGACCTCGCCACGGACTGGCTCGCCTGGGGGACCTACGGGGACGACCTCTACCCCGCCGTCTTCGGCCGCGGCGGGGACCTCGCCGCCGCCAAGGCCTGCAATGAGGGCCTGCCGGCCTTCATGCCCGACGACCCCGCCGACATGCCCCGTCCGCGGAACGCCCTCGAACTGGCGCTCACCGACCTGTGGCCGCGCACGGCGGCGGCCCTGACCACCAAGGCCCGGCGCGCCTTCCGGGACGCCGTCGCGGCCATGCTGGAGAGCTGGCTGTGGGAGCTCTCCAACCAGATCCTCCACCGCGTCCCCGAGCCGGTCGACTACATCGAGATGCGCCGCAGGACCTTCGGCTCCGACCTCACCATGGCCCTCGGCCGGATCGGCCACGGCGACGCCGTCCCGCCCGAGATCCTCCGCTCGCGCCCGGTACGGGCCATGGAGGACGCCGCCGCCGACTACGGCTGCCTGGTCAACGACGTCTTCTCGTACCAGAAGGAGATCGAGTTCGAGGGCGAGACGCACAACGCCGTGCTCGTCGTCGAGAAGTTCTTCGACTGCGGGCGCGAGGAGGCCCTGGCCGTCGTCGCCGACCTCATGCGCTCCCGTATGCGCGAGTTCCGCCATGTCGTGTCCACGCAGCTCCCCGCGCTCTGCGACGAGTTCGGGCTCGACGCGGAGGCGCGGGCCGCGCTGGACGGGTACGCCCGGGAGCTGCGGAACTGGATGTCCGCCATCGTCACCTGGCACCAGGGCTGCCACCGCTACGGCGAGGCCGACCTGCGGCGGCACGCGGCGCGGCCGGACGCGCCGCGGTGGGGGGTGCCCGGCGGCCTCGGCACGTCGGCCGTCCGCCTCGCGGGCCCACCGTCCGGCTCGGGGGTGGGCCCGGTTCCGTACGGCCCGGGGGTGGGCCCGGTTCCGTACGGTCCCGGGACCGGTCAGCTCGTGGGGACGCCGCCGGGCACGTCCAGGGCTCGGGTGAGCCTGCCGACGGTCGCGCACGCCGTGCGGTAGGAGGTCCCCTCGGGATGCAGGGTGAGGACGGCCACGACGCAGCGGTCGGCGGGTCCGACGGTGCCGGTGGTGTGGAGGGCGCCGCGCACGAGGTCCACGCCGGCCGCCGTGACCGGGCGTTCCTTGGGCGCCGCCGGGGAGCGGCCCTGTTCGTCGAAGCCGGACCAGCCCTGCTTGACCGCCCAGGGCCGGCGGTAGGCCGCGGGGATGCCGAAGGACTGGTCGAAGCCGTCCGTGCCCAGCGGGGTGGCCCGGCGCAGCCCGCCCATCACCCGGTCGCGGACCGGCGCGGGGGCCGCCTCCAGGAGGTGGCGGTAGATCGTCACCGTGTCGGCCGCCGAGAGGCCGGTGTAGCCCCAGTAGCCGGGGTGCTCCGCGGGCGGCGGCACGGTGTCGGCCAGACCGAGCCGCTCCGTCATGCGCGTGACGATCGCGTCGCCGCCGTTGACCGTCCAGAAGTGGCTGGCCGCGTCGTCGTCGCTGCTGCGCAGCATGAGGTCGAGCCGCTCGCCGTCGGCGGCGTCCACGGCGTGGCCGGGGCCGCGGTGCCACAGGTGGTCCAGCGCGATCAGCAGCTTGACCACGGAGGCCGAGCGGAACCGCGCGCGGGCGTCGGCCCGGACGGTGAACTCGCGGGTGCGGCGGTCGAACACGGCGATTCCGGCGCGTACTCCGGGCGGCACGTCGGGGTGTGTACGGGCACTGGACAACGTTTTCCTCCCGGGGTCGGCACGGCATCCGTGGCGCGATGATGCGGCGCCCGCGCACGGCCGGTCACCGGTGTTCGTCGGACGTCGAAACCGCTCGGTACCGCCCGCCCGGCCGCCCTCGTCCACAGGGCGCCCACGGCGGGACGGGCGCGTGGCATGATGCGCTGCACGACGCGTCGCGTGACGTCCCGCGTGACGTCCCGCGTGATGTGCTGACGCGGCGCCAGGAAGCCTGCGCGGCAGGATCGTTCAGCGGAAGGGGAGTCCGATGAGCAGTCCCAACAAGGGGATCGGGAAGGCCGTGGTGTCGCTCAGGTGGGACCCGAGTCCGAACGGCGCCCCCGACCACGACCTCGACATCATCGCCGCCGTCTACGCGGCGGAGGCCCCGTACGGCGCGCCCGCGTACGTGGTGCACTTCGACAGCCGCTCGCCCGACGGGACCATCGCGCTCGACCGGGACAGCCGGACGGGGCAGGGTCTCGGTTTCGACGAGGTCATGACCCTGGAGATCGACCGCCTGTCGGCCGGCTACGGGCGGGTGGTGGTGGGCGTGGCGATCCAGCAGGGGTCGGGGCGCCGGATCTTCGCCGACATCGCCGGCACGGGTGTGCGGGTGACGGACGGGCGCAACGAGCTGCTGCGGGACGACCTCGCCGGGGTCGGGGCGGCCACGGCCGCGACCGTCGCGGAGTTCGTCCGCGACGGCTCGGGGGCGTGGGAGTTCCGCGGCACGGTCGAGGGCTTCGACACGGACCCGGCGACGTTCGCCCGGGTGATGGGCGCCGGACGGGGGTAGGGCGGGTCAGGGCGCGGCGGGGTCCGTTCCGACGAGCGCGAACGCCTCGATCTCCAGCAGGAGTTCCGGGTGGACGAGCGCCACGACCTGGACGGCCGAGCCGGCGGGTAGCGGCGCGGGGCCGAAGTACTCGTCACGGACGACGCGGACGGCGGGCAGGTGGGCCATGTCCGTGACGAAGTAGGTGAGCTTGACGACGTCCGCGAAGGTCGCGCCGGCGGCGGCGAGGCAGCGGCGGAGGTTCTCGAAGACCTGCCGGGCCTGCGCGGCCGCGTTCCCGGCGCCGACGACCTCGCCGTGCTCGTCGAGCGCGATCTGGCCGGAGACCGCCACCAGGCGGCCGGTGCCGGTGACGACGTGGGTGTAGCCGGTGGCGGGGGCGACGCCCTCGGGGGCGGGTATGTGGGTCAGCCGTGTCTGCGGGTTCATGGGCCCCATCCTCGCCCGGCGGGCGCCCTCACCCGGTGGGACGCGCCGTGGCCGGAATGGATCATGGCGCGTTGAATGGATGTACACCCCCTCCATATGATTGCCCGAGGTAACCATCCCTAGGTACCCCGGTACCCCTATGGACCGCCGCCAGGAGACGCCATGCACGGCACCCAGCCCACGTTCCGCACCTACGCGGAGGAGATCCTCGACCACCTCAGCACCGTCCCCGAGCGCGAGGTGTTAGCCCATGGGGACCGGCGCGTCACCGCGGGCGACTTCCGCGCCCTGGTCCACCGGCTGGCGCGTGCCCTGCGGGAGCGCGGTCTCGGCCGGGGCACGACCGTCACCCTGCTCTGCGGCAACCTCCCCGAGACCCTCGCCGTACGCTACGCCGCCCATCTGCTGGGATGCCGCGTCAACCACCTCTACAACAAGCTCTCGGCCGAATCCCAGGCGGTCATCGTCCAGGACGTCGAGACGCGCGCCCTGATCGTCGACCCCCGGTACGCGGACCGCGCCGCCGAGGTGACCGGGCGGGCGCCGGTGGACCTCGTCCTCACGCTCGGCCCCGCGCCGCTGGGCGACGACCTGGTCGCGGCCGCCGCCGGGCTCTCCGCCGAGCCGGTGGCCGGCCAGGCGCTCCCGGACGATGTGTGCACCATCCGCCACACGGGCGGCACGACGGGGCACCCCAAGGGGATATGCACCACGTTCGAGCAGATGAAGGGCTTCCGGCTGGAGTCCGAGCCGTACGACCGCCGGCAGCTGGTGTGCACCACCATCGCCCACGTCGGGGGCATGTTCGCCGACCTCACGCTGGGGATGGGCGGCCTCGTCGTGCTCCAGGAGGACTTCGACCCCGCCGCCGTGCTCGCCGCGGTCGAGCGCGAGCGCGTCACCGACCTCTTCCTCCTCCCCCCGCTGCTCTACCGCCTCATGGACCACCCGGACGCGGCCACCACCGACACCTCCAGCCTGCGCGCCCTGATGTACGGCGGCTGCCAGGCCTCCCCCACCCGGCTGGCCGACGCGGTCCGCCGCTTCGGGCCCGTGCTCGTGCAGTTCTACGGGCAGAGCGAGATCGGCGGCATCAGCATCCTGATGCCCGATCACCACGACCCGGACGGGCGTCCGGAACTCCTGCGGACCGCGGGACAGGTGCTGCCCGGCGTCGAGGTGGAGATCCGTGACGAGTCCGGCCGGGCCCTGCCGCACGGCGAGCACGGCGAGATCTGCGTGCGCTCGCCGCACGTCATGCGGGGGTACTGGAAGCAGCCCAGGCTGACCGCCGAGGTGCTGCGCGACGGCTGGCTGCACACCGGCGACGTGGGCCGGCTGGACGCGGAGGGCTTCCTGACCGTCGTCGACCGCCTCAAGGACATGATCATCGTGGTCGGCGGCCACGTCTACACCTCCGAGCTGGAGGACCTCCTCAACTCCCACCCGGACGTCCAGCAGAGCGCCGTCTTCGGCGTCCGCGACGCCGACCACATGGAGCAGGTGCACGCCGTGGTCGTGGCCCGCCCCGGAAGCGGTGTCGGCGAGCGGGAGTTGCGGGAGCTGGTGCGCGGGGCGCGCGGCGCGATGTACGAGCCGGCGTCCATCACCTTCGCGGAGACCCTGCCGCTCACCGAGGCGGGCAAGCCCGACAAGAACGCACTGCGCCGGACCGCGGCGGATCGTTACGCCTTGGCGTCCGCGTAGCGGCTCGGCGGCGGTACCGAGGGGCGTGGGCGGCGGGGCCGCTCACGCCCCGTCGTCGACGGAGACGGTGACGGAACCGACCAGAACGCGGTGGTCCGAACAGAGCGCACCGCCGCACTGGGTGGCCGGGGCCAGGGAGTCGGCCTCGTAGGCACCCGCGATCCTGTCCTCGCGGACGAAGATGAAGTCGAGCTTCGCGCCGCCGCCGCACGGGCCGGCGTCCTGGGGATCGGGCGTGCTGACGGTCGACTCCCCGTAGCCGGCGCAGTGGGCGGCGTCGTTGTCGTCGAGCTCGTGGTAGTGCCCGGTGTTGCGGTCGTTGTGGGGCGTGTTCACGCTCGCCGAGTAGAAGTCGTCCATCCGGCCCCAGTCGGGCCGCATGTTGAAGTCGCCGGCGACGATGACCGTGTCGCCCTTGCGGTGGTAGTCCTCCAGCTGTGCGCGCACGGCGTCGGCCTGGCTCTTCCGGTAGGCGTCCACGGCGGTCATGTGGGTGGCGCAGAACCTCGCGTGCGGCCTGTCCTTCAAGGCCGCGCACAGGAGCTTGCGCTTCTCCCGCTTCCCGTCGTCGGGCAGCGGGAACCGCTCCGCGACCCCCAGCGGCCGCTTACTGAAGATCGCGACGCCCGACTCCTCCCCACCGCACACCGTGTACCCCGCGGGGTAGGCTCCCTCGAAACGCGCGAAGTTCGCACCGTCCACCGGCCAGCCGGCATCCCGCAACCTGGCCGCGAGCGCCCGGTACTGCCCTGCGCACAGCTCGTTGAGCGCGACGAAGTCGGCGTCACGACCACGGATCGACGCGACGGCGGCGTCGACCATGCCGTTCGTGGTCGAGTTGTGGTTCATGGCATCGCCGGAGACGTTCCACTGCCAGACGGTGTAGCGGACAGCACCGCCCGCGCCGTCCGCCGCGAAGGCGGGGAGGGACAACCCCGCCCAGGCGAGAACGGCCGCGGCCAGGACCCTTAACAGACGCATCGAAAATCTCCCGTCACAGAAAAGTTGATCAAGCCTTCATGGTCCACCAGGTGATGGCTCGGTTCAAGCCAACCGCTTGGCTGTCGCCCCAGGACATAGCGCTTTCTTCATGAGCCGAGTCGAAGTCTTTCAAGACCAGGCGAAAGGCAGCATGCATCCCCAACCTGCGCTGACCTTGCCGTTCTGACAACGAGAAACTACTAATAGAAAAGGCTAACTAAGACCAGGAAAGACGCTTTGGGCGGTGTCCATTAATACATCCCTGCCCTGATGGCTGGATTTCGGGGCGAGTAATATAAGCGTCATCAGTCGGCCACGGCAACGCTGTTGGCACGACTGACCTGCGACTGCACCACCCCGCCCGAGCCTGACAGAAAGGGGTGGCAGATGAACCGCAGGAGACGGCGGAAGGTGACGTTACGGCAGTTCAGGTACGCGGCAACGGCATGGCTTCCGGTCGTGCAGCTGGTCGCCGCGGTAGCCGCGATCTACGGCGCCGCCTTCGGGAGGTAGGTCGGGGCTGGCCGATAACCAGCCCCGACCGGCTCTGGGGCCCTCGTCGCGGTAACCGACCGCGGCGGGGGCTTCGCCATACCTTCTCTCCGCATGGCCGAATTCGTAGTGCGCAAGTTCTAGTTAAGCAACCCGCGCCCCACGGTACACCGACTCACGCCAGTCGGTGGGCAGTAGCGCTCCCGAGGAAGCACATCGTCATCACGGCACGTCAATCACGTACCGGAAGGTGTGGCGATCACAGGGCACGACCGAGTCGAGCACCTCAAGGACGTCGCCCGCCGAGTCGTAGGCCGTGCGCATCACCTTGGCGACGGGCACGCCGGCCGGGATGTCGAGCTGGTCGATCTCGTGCGGATACGGCATGCGGATGTCGAGGTCTTCGACGAACTGGACGATGCGGCGTCCGATGGGCCCCTCAGGGTTCTCGATGAAGGCGTTGGCCCCACCCTTGATCAACTTGGGCTCGGCGAGCGGCGTGCCGGCGGCGAGGGAGCGTTCGTAGTAGCCGTCACACAGCTGCATGGGCCGGTCGTCGACCGTGAAGAGCAGCCGCCGCACGATCACCGGCGCGCCCGGCTCGAAGCCGAAGCGGTCCGCCACCTCTTCCGGCGCTGCCGACTCGACGACTTCGCGGATCACCTGCTTGGGCCTCTGCCCCTGGGCCTTGGCCTCCGCGTTGTAGTTCGCCTCGCCGGTGGTCCGGCGAGCGCGGTAGACACTCCCCGCCTGGCGCATGCTGACGTGCGGCCGTTCGCGAACGAACGCGCCCTTGCCTTGGGACGAGATGACGAGGCCCTCCATGCGGAGCAGAGCGATCCCCTTCCGGACCGTGGCCCGGGTGACGCCATGGAGATCTTTCAGCTCGTTCTCCGACGGGAGCTTGACGCCAGGCGCGAGGAGTCCCCTGAGGATCTCCGCGCGCAGTTGGTTGGCGACCTTCTCGTAGGGGTGCTCTCGTGCCGGTTTCCCTGACATCACGCTCCTGACTGGACCAGCTGCACAAGTGAGCGTAACCGGGCGCCATGGCACTGCACCTACCCCTGCCTTGCCACCCATCCTGACCAGCGGTTCACATGAACTCTGATCACAGGACCAGCTGGACGGTGATCGCGGTACTGCTCGTACTTGTCCACCAACGCGTCGACAAGTTCATGCGCCAGTTCGTTCTCGACCACGCGCGCTTCGCCGTCCCCGCGCACCCACCACAGGCGGTCCCAGTCCTCGTCGAAGTGATCGACAAGGAGAGTGACGGCCGGGTTCTCGCGGATGTTGCTCAGACGCTTCAGGTTCGCATGCCGCTTGGGCTTGTGATCGATCGCGATGGCCACGGTGTCACCCATGGCAACGAACGTGGCGGGCACAAGGTGCGGTGAACCCGTCGCATCCACCGTCCCCAGGCGCAGCACTCTGGCCGCGGCGAAGCGCCCCCGCAGCTCGTCATCAGTGAGTCCCATGCCGCGACGGTACCCACGACCACCCGCGCCCTCGCACTACTTGCACGATCCGTGACAGCGGCGCTACCTTCGGAGAGCTACTTGGATATCCAAGTTGAAGATCAAGAATTGTTCCACGCCTGATCCGCCCGTGCCAACTGCGCTCTTGACGACGAGAGGGGGTGAACTGACGTGGAGCACACGGATGATGCGATGGCGATCGATCTCGGTGACGCGGCCGAGCTGACGACGGGCAACGACAACGAGTCCGTCGAAGGCAAACAGGAACCGTACAGCTGATCGCTTGCGGCGGCCACCCGAGAGGGGGTCGCCGTTTCCGCGCCTCAACTCGTTCGAAGGAGAAGTCGAATGGGCTGGTTCGGGGGATGCTCACCGGGCGGTCAGCCCGTTGTGCCCGTGGGTGCCCGGTTGTTGTGGAAGGACCCGCCACTGTGGACGGTGGGGACGTGGTCGGCGCGCCTGGTGCGGACGGTGGCGGAGGGCCCCGTGCGGCTTGCTGTGTTCGGGCCGTGTGCTGCGTCGGCGGAGGATCTCAGGCGTGTCCTGGCAGTGGAGGATCCGGCGGCCGTGGGTCGTGCGTGGGCCGGCTCCTACACGGTGGTGCGGGCCAGGGGGCGTGTGGTCGAGGTGCTCGCGGATGCGGCGCACGCCTGCCCGCTGTACACGGTCTCCGGCCGCAACGGCACGGCATGGAGTTCGAGTTCGAGGGCTCTGTCCGGGCTGACGGGTGGTGGTTTGGACGAGGAGTGGTTGGCCTCCTATCTGTGGGACAAGCGGGCTGCTCTGCCGGGGCACTCGGCGTGGAAGGGTGTGGTCCCGGTTCCGGCGGGCCATCGGCTGGCGATGGGGCCGAGCGGAGTCGCCGCGGTCGTGCCGTGGTGGTCACCGTCGCGAGGCTCATACGGCGAGGCTGTGCCGTTGGTGCGGCGCGCACTGTTCGAGGGTGTCAGGGCTCGCGTGGAGGGCATGGCGGTCTCCTGTGATCTGGCGGGGATGGACTCGACCACAGTCGTGGCCATCGCGCTGCGGCACGGCCCGGTGATGGGCATGACCGTGCATCCCGAGGGTGTGACCGAGGGCGGTGATGTGCGATATGCGCGCGGCCTCACTTCGCCGGACCTGAAACACCGGCTGTTGCCTCTGCGGTCCGGGCATCTTCCGTTCAGTCCGGCGGAGGATCGGCTGCCGGCGACGGATGAGCCCGCTCCGTGCTCGGCGTCGTGGGCGATGTTCTCGGCGCAACTGCGGGCTGCGGCGGATGCGGGAGCGTCCTGTCATCTGACGGGGGACGGTGGGGACAACGTGTTTCTGTCGCCACCGACGCATCTTGCCGATCTGGCGCGGCGTGGCCGGCTGATGCGGTTGGCGGCGGATGCTCTGGCATGGGCGCGACTGCGGCGGGTGAGTCCCTGGCCGTTGATCGGTGCTGCGTTGCGCCAGGACGCGGAGCAGTTGGCGCGGCCATGGATGAGGCGGCCGCCCTGGCTGTCGGTGCCCGTCACCACGAGCGAGGGCGCGTCCGTCGGTGACCGTCTCGTCACCGGGGTGCGGGGATCAGCACGCCTGGCCTACGCGGACGTGCAGGTGGCCGATGCTGCGGCTGGTCTCGAACTGCACAACCCGTACTTCGACGGGGCGCTGCTGGATGCCGTGGCGTCGATTCCCCCGTGGGAGCGATTCTGTGTGCGCCGCTACAAACCGCTGCTGGTGGACGCCGCCGGGGATCTGCTGCCGACGATGCATCGTCGGCGGGCGACGAAAGGTGTGTTCGCGGGTGACTTCCACCGCGGCGTCCGGGTCAATCTGCGGCGGCTGTCCCGGGCTGGTGAGCGGCTGGCCGGCCTGGGGCTGATCGATCCGGGGCCGTTGCGAGCCGCGCTCGGTGGGGCGGCGCTGGGTGTGCGGACTGTGTGGCCCCCGCTATTGTCCGCGTTGGCGGCCGAGGCGTGGCTGGAAGCCGTCGAGGCCGCGCCGTCTGTTGAATGGGCGCCGCTTGCAGAGGGTGGTGCGTGATGACCGTGTCCGTGGCTGTGGTGACGCCCTTCGCGTGCCTCGTCATCGACTACGGGTCCGGTCGGACGCAGGTGCTGTCGACGCCACAGGATGGGACCTGGGCTCCATCGGTCGGGGTGGTGGTCCCGCACGGGGACGCGCCGATGTCCTGGGGGACGAACGAGGTCTCCACGATCCTGGAGCCGCTCCCGAGAGCTTCACTGCCGTGGCGGATGGGCGCTGTGCCTGTCCTGGCGGTCACGGCTGTGGTGAGGGTGGCGGGGCCTCGTCGAGGACGGTTCCGGCGTATGGTGCGGCTCTCCTGCTGTGGGCATGCCCTGAGGCCGGCGAGCAGGCATCAGGCCGAGCAGGCGGTGCGCGCTGTCCGCTGGGCGTCGGCGGTGATTCCGGCGCGGTGGGCGTGTTTGGAACAGTCGGCGGCGACGGTGCTGTTGTTGGCGGCGGTGGGGCGACGGGCGGAGTGGCGGCATGGGGCCGCTGCTGATCCATGGCGGCTGCATGCCTGGATAGCAGACCGGGACGGCGTTCCTGTTGAAGAACCGGCTGACACGGCCTTGTACACCCCGACTTTCACGCCGGACGGCCCGGTCCGGCCGGTGTCCGAAGGGAGCACGGTATGAGCAGTCCGCAGATCCTCCTGGCCGGCGACACTCTGGGCCTGGGGCAGCCGCGCCGGGAGATGCTGGCCGAGTATCACCGGTGGGAGAACGACGTGGCGACAGTGGTGGGCTACGGCAATCAGTTCCCGCAGTCCTGGGAGGTTCGTGATGCCGGCTGGGAGCGGCAGCGATCGAATCACAACTACGTGCAGTTCGAGGTCGTTCGTCTCAAGGACGAGACCGCTGTGGGGATGGCGGTCCTCACCGTCAACACGTTCGTCCGGACCGCCGAGTTCGTTCTGGTGATCGCTCCTGCGGAGCGTGGGAAAGGGTACGCGGCGGAAGCGGCACGTCTCACGCTGGACTGGGCTTTCCACGCGGGCGCGGTGCGGATGGTGTGGTTGAAGGTGCTGGAGCCGAACCGGGCCGGGATCGCGGCTTACGAGAAGGCCGGCTTCCGGCACTCCGGGCGGCTGCGTCAGTCCGGGTTCTGGCTGGGTCGGCCCGTGGACGAGCTGTTGATGGACGCCCTGCCGGCCGACTTCCCGGGGCCGTCCGCCGTGCGGGAGGCGCTCGGGGACCGTACCTGATGTCGGTGCGAGGCGCGGTCCCCTCCTTTCACGTCTCTACGCCTTCGCGTCCGCGTAGCACTCCACCACCGCCGTCGTGAAGGGGAAGCGCGCCGGGGTGTCGCCGAAGGCTGTGCGGGCCGCTTCGTCGCCCGCTGTGCGGATCGCTTCGGCGACCGTCGGGGCCTCCTCCTTCGGGCAGTGGACGATGACCTCGTCGTGCTGGAAGAAGACCAGTTCGGCGCGGAGGCCGGCGATCGACCGGCGGAGGGTGGCGAGCACGATCAGGGCCCAGTCGGCCGCGCTGCCCTGGATCACGAAGTTGCGGGTGAAGCGGCCGCGGGCGCGGGCTCCGGCGGTGGATGTCTCCGCCGGGTCCTCCTGAGGGATGCCCGCCTCCTCGGGGACGGCGGTCGAGGCGGGCGGGCAGGTGCGGCCCAGCCAGGTGCGGACGAGGCGGCCCTCCTCGCCCGCTCGGGCCGCGTCGTCGACGTGGGCGACCGCCCGGGGGAAGCGGCGGCGCAGGTCCGCCAGGTGTTTGAGGCCGTCGCCCGAGGTCTGGCCGTAGATCGCGCCGAGCACCGCGAGCTTGGCGCGGTCGCGGTCGCCGGAGAAGGCGCGGTCGGCGAGGTCGGCGTAGAGGTCGCGGCCGCTGCCGGCGACGTCCATCAGGCCGGGGTCGCGGGAGACGGCGGCCAGGACGCGGGGTTCCATCTGGTCGGCGTCCGCGACGACCAGCGTCCAGCCCGGGTCGGCGACGACCGCCCGCCGCACCACCCGGGGGATCTGCAGCGCGCCCCCGCCGTTGGTGGTCCACCGTCCCGTGACGGTGCCGCCCGGCAGGTACGCGGGGCGGAAGCGGCCGTCCCGCACCCAGGCCTGGAGCCAGGCCCAGCCGTGGGCGGTGTGGAGGCGGTAGAGCTTCTTGTACTCCAGCAGGGGTGGGACGGCCGGGTGGTCGATGTCCCGCAGCTCCCACGCCCGGGTGGACGACAGGGTGATGCCCTCACGGGCGAAGGCCCGCACGACGTCGGTGGCCAGGTCCGGGCGGACCCGCACGTCGTCGCCGAAGGCCCGGGACACCTCGTCGGCGAGCTCGGCCAGCCGGCGGGTGTCCTGGCCGCCGGGATAGCGCTCGCCCAGCAGCTCGTGGAGCAGCTCCCGGTGCACGTCGGCGCGCCAGGGCAGGCCCGCGCGGCCCATCTCGGCGGCGACCAGTGTGCCCGCCGACTCCGCCGCGGTGAGCAGCCGCATCCGCCCGGGGTGCCCGGTCCGGTCCGTGCGGGCCAGCTGGCCGGCGTAGACCTCCAGCAGCGCCGCCAGCTCGTCCGTGCCGGGCGGCAGGGGCACCGGCCCCGGTTCGAACAGCGACGGCTGGGCGTCCGCGGCCCGCAGCGGCGGGTCCGGCGGCACCGGCAGGCCGCGCGCCCGCGCCCAGGCAGCGGCGAGCGAGCGCGGCTGGCCCGACTGGCCCTCCTCGTGCCCGATGAGCAGCGCCTCGGCCGCCTCGACGTCGTAGCACCGCTCGACGCGGACGCCGGCGGCGAGCATCCGGTCGTACAGCCGCGCCGTGGAACGCCACACCCACCGGTCGGCGTCCGGCCGGGCGCGCACCGCCGCGGCCGCGTCCGGTGCCGTCTCCACCGGGCCGGCGGCCCGCCCCTCGTCGTCCAGCGGGCAGATCCGGACGCCCTCGTCCCCCGCTTCCGCCAGTGCCCATCTCACGTACGGAGTCTCGCACCCGGGTCTGACACTCCCCCGGCTGTACGAGGATCAGTCCTGCTGGAGGACGGAGAAGACGTTGCCGGAGGGGTCGGTGAACCAGGCGATCAGCGGGCCGCCGCCGCGGAAGATGCCCTTCTCGTCGGCTTCCATGCCGGGATAGCGCTCGAAGGTCACCCCGCGCCGGCCGAGCTCGTCGACGGCCGCCTCGACGTCGGGCACCGGGAAATTGAGGACGGTGTGGGTCGCGGGCGTGTGATCGGGCTTGGGGTAGACGAGCACGCGGGTGCCGCCGGGGAAACGCAGCCAGAGCAGCCCGTTCTCCTCGGACACGTCCAGGCCCAGCGTCTCGGTGTAGAAGTGCTTGGCCCGGTCGGTGTCCCGTACGGCGAATCCGCTGAACGCCCGGGTGTTCTCGAACATGTCTCCCTTCCTTCCGCGCCGCCGCCCGCCCGAAGCACCCGGCTCGCCCGCGCGGGTGAATCACCGGGGAATCACCGGGGAATCACCGGGGGAACGCCGAGCGGCCGGACGCCTCCCCTCCGGGGCGTCCGGCCGCTGACTCGTTCAGGTCGCTGGTTCGTTCAGGGGGCCTACGGGCCTCAGACCCCCGCCGGCGTGCGTTCCTCGTGCTCCGCCTCCGCCGTCTCCCGCGACGGTGCGGGCGGGGTGGGGCGTGCCGGCGGGCGGCGGACGGCGGCTATGCCGACGCCCGCCAGTACGGTCAGGCCGCCCAGGCCCGCGAGGGGCGTGGGCAGGACCCCGAGGAGCACGGCGTCCAGGGCCAGCGCGGCGACGGGGACCGCGTACAGGACGAGGGAGCTCGTCGAGGCGGGGGCGACGGCGAGGACGCGCGACCAGGTGCAGAAGGCGAGGACCGTGCAGCCGAGCCCGAGCCAGATCACGGCCGCGGTCTGCTGCCAGCCGGCCGCCGCGACGTGCCCGGCCGCCTCGGGGGCGACGGCGAGCAGCGGGACGAGGCCGAAGAGGCTGCCGTAGAAGATGCAGTCCATGCCCGAGTAGCGGCGCAGCAGGGGCTTCTGGAGGACGAAGGAGGTCGCCTGGGAGGCGGCGGCGAGCACGACCATCGCCATGCCGCCCCACGAGCCGCCGCCGTCGCCGCCGGAGGTGGCGACGATCAGGGCGCCGCACAGGGCCGTGAGGAGTCCGGTGACACCCCAGGCGCCGGGGCGTTCGCGCAGGAAGAGCATGCCCAGGACGGTGACGAAGACCGGGGAGGTGGCGACGAGCATGGCGGCCGTGCCGCCCTCCACGTGCCGCTCGCCCGCGTAGAGCAGGAGCTGATAGGCCGTCATGCCGGTGAGGCCGAAGGCCGCCATGCGCGGTACGTCGCCCCGGCGGAGCCGGCTGACGCGGCCGGTGAGGGCGAAGGGGAGCAGCAGGACGACGGCGACGGCCAGGCGCAGGACGGCCATGGCCGTCGGCGGGTAGTCGTCCAGCGCCACGCGGATGGCGGGGAACGCGGAGCCCCACAGCACCGCCGTCGCGGCCATGAGCGTCCAAGGGGTCGCCGTTCGGCGCTCGTCCATCACCGGAAACACCGCCTTCGGTCTCGGTCGGGGATGCGGACATCGCCGAAGCTACCGAGAACGGCGCTATAAGTCGAATAATGAATTCCGACACGACCTCAAAGGATTTCTTTGGGAATAAGAGCGCCTTTGAGGTCCTGTCGGGGCGGCCCGCTACTCCCGCTCCTCCTGCCCCGGCACCTCGAACGTCCGGGTCAGGACCTCCAGGTAGTGGCCGCTCGGGTCGGGGAAGTACACGCCCCGGCCGCCGCCGTGGTGGTTGATCCGCCCCGGGAGCGTGCGGTGGGGGTCGGCCCAGTACTCCACCCCGGCCCCGCGAATCCGTTCGAATATCCCGTCGAACTCCTCCTCGGGCACGAGGAAGGCGTAGTGCTGGGGCGCGATCGTCTCGCCCTCCTCGGCGGTCATGAAGTCCAGCGTGACGCCGTTGCCCATCGCCACGGCGACGAACGGGCCGAAGGGGACGCCCTTCTCCAGGCCCAGGACGGTGGCCAGGAAGTCGGCGGACTCGCGCTTGTCGCGGGAGAGGACGATGGTGTGGTTGAGCTCGATCGACACTGCGGTGCCTCCAGGAGCGGCTCGTGGCACCGCGCGCGCCTCACCGGGCCGGCGACGGCGTCCGGTGCCCGAAGGGCATCATAGGCCCGCCACCCTCAACTCCTGTACGGTGCAACGATCCTCGTCGGCGAGCGGTCAGCCGGCCGGCTTGGCGGTGAGCTTGAGCCGGGCCTCCAGCTCGTGCTCGCCGGGCACGGTGCCGTGGTCCTCCAGCGCGAAGGCCGTGGCCAGCTCCTCCTTGACCTGGCGCACGGGGTCGGCGGCGCCGAAGAGGTCGACGGTGACGGCGCCGGCCAGGCCAGCGCCCTCGCCCCGGGGAGCGCGGCGGGTGCGCGCGTCGACGACCATGCACCAGACGGTGGGCGCCGCGGCTCCCGGGCGCGACGGACGGTTCTCGGTCCGGGGCTCGCCGGTGACCTCGGGGAAGGCGTCCTCCAGGACGGCGAACACCGCGGCCGCGTCGCCGTCGGCGCATTCGGTCAGGTGGACGCTGACATGGTCCGCGCTCTCGGGACCGCTCATCGCCGTGCTCCTCTGCGCTCCGCTGCCGTCGGCTCTCCCTGCCGACGGTACGGCCCGTGGCGCGCTCGTGCGCGGCGGTCACGGCCATCCGTGCGGCGGGCCCGCCCGCGCCCCCGCCGACGCGACGCCCCGGGCCCCGCCGCGGAGGCACAGCCGCGGAGGTATAACGGAAGGTGTCGCGTGTCCCGGCTCCGGCGGACGGAAGGGACCGGCCATGAAGCACGACACCAGGCCCCGCGAGGGCACCTGCCTCCCGGTCGACTACCTCCCCATCGAGGACCACGGCGTCATCGGCGATCTCCACACCGTGGCGCTGGTGGGGGTCGACGGGACGATCGACTGGTGCTGCCTGCCGCGGTTCGACGCGCCCTCCGTCTTCGGGTCGCTGCTCGACGCGCGGCACGGCGGCTCGTTCTCCGTACGGGTGCGCGGCACCGAGCGCACCAAGCAGATGTACCTGCCCGACTCCAACGTCCTGCTGACCCGCTTCCTCGCGCAGCAGGCCGTCGCCGAGCTCTACGACCTCATGGTGCCCGACCACCCCTCCTACGCGTCCTCCGACGTACGGCAGATCGTCCGGCAGCTGCGGATGGTACGCGGGAGCGGCACCGTCGAGATCGTCTGCCGTCCGGCGTTCGACTACGCGCGGGCCCCGCACGAGGTCACCGTCATCGAGGGCGTCGGCGCCGCCTTCTCCGGCCCGGCGGGCACGCTGCTGCTGCGCTCGTCCGTGCCGCTGCGCGCCGACGGCGACGCCGCGACGGCCACGGTGACGCTCGAACCCGGCGGGACACTGGAGCTGGCCGCGCAGTGGGGCGGCGACGTCCGGCCCCTCGACCGTGAGGAGGCCTCACGACTGCTGGACGACACCCTGCGCTACTGGGACGGCTGGCTGCGCAACTCCACCTACCGGGGCCGCTACCGGGAGACGGTCGAGCGCTCGGCGCTCGTCCTCAAGCTCCTCGTCCACCAGCCCACCGGAGCCCTCGTCGCGGCCCCGACCACCTCCCTGCCGGAGAGCCTGGGCGGCTCCCGGAACTGGGACTACCGCTACACCTGGGTGCGCGACGCCGCGTTCACCCTCTACGCGCTCATGCGGCTGGGGTTCACCGAGGAGGCGGCGGCGTTCATCGACTGGCTCCACCAGCGCTGCGTCGAGGCGCCGCCGGACACCGGGCTGCAGGTGCTCTACGGCATCGACGGCCGGTCCGACCTGCCGGAGACGGTCCTGGAGCACTTCGCGGGCTACCGCGGCTCCCGGCCGGTCCGTGTCGGCAACGCCGCGGCCGAGCAGCTGCAACTCGACATCCACGGCGAGCTGATGGACTCCGTCTACCTCTACAACAAGCACGGCGAGCCCATCTCCTACGAACTGTGGGAGGCCCTGAGCCGCCAGCTGGAGTGGCTGGAGAAGCACTGGGAGGAGCCCGACGACGGCATCTGGGAGACCCGCGGCGGCCGCCGGCGCTTCACCTACTCCGCCCTCATGACCTGGGTGGCCTTCGAGCGTGCGATGCGCATCGCGCGCCACCGCGGCATGCCGGCGCCCGTCGAGCGCTGGCGCGACGCCGCCGCGGCCGCCTACCGGTACGTCCAGGACCACTGCTGGGAACCGGACCTCGGCGCCTACGCGCAGTACGCGGGCGGCACCACCCTGGACGCGTCCCTGCTGGTCATGCCGCTGGTGAAGTTCGTGGGACCGTCCGACCCGCGGTTCCTGTCCACGGTGCGGCGGCTGGAGGACGGGCTGGTCAGCGACAGCCTCGTGCACCGCTACCGGACCGACGGCACGGACGGCTTCCCGGAGCACGAGGGCACCTTCAACCTCTGCTCGTTCTGGTACGTCGAGGCCCTGGCCCGGGCCGGGCGCGTGGGCGAGGCCCGCTACGTCTTCGAGAAGATGACCACCCACGCCAACCACCTCGGCCTGTACGCCGAGGAGATCGGCGCCGCCGGGGAGTCCCTCGGCAACTTCCCCCAGGCCCTCACCCACCTCGCGCTCATCAGCGCGGCGACCAACCTCGACCGGGCCGTGGCCTCGCACCGCGCCCCGGCGTCCCGGCACTGCCGCTGGTGAGGCCGGGCGCCGCGCGCCACGGCCCCCTGGGTCAGGACTCCAGGGCCCGCCGGCGGGCGCGGGACGCCCGTAGGTTGGCGGCGTTTCCGCAGGTCCTGACCTCGTGCCAGACGCCGCAGTTGTTCCGCGAACGATCGTAGAACGCGACGGCGCAGCGCGGTTCGCGGCACGTCTTGAGCCGGTGCCGGGTGCCGTCCCGCTGCGCCTCGAAGGCCGCCACCAGCACCAGGGCGGCCAGCCGCCGCCAGCCCGTGCCGCGCGGCTCCAGGCGGACGACGCCGTCCTCGCCGAGCTGGAGCGCCGCCGCCGTGCAGTGCAGGACCAGGGCGAGGGGCGCGGCCCCGGCCGCGTCCCCCGCCCCCTCGGCGGTCTGCCGCCGGAGGTCGTCGCGCAGCACCCGCAGCTCCTCGGGGCCGTCGGGGCCCAGGACCACCGGCGGCACGGGCTGCCCCGTGACGGCCGTCCACCCGGCGACGGCCGCGTCCGCCCAGGCCTGGGCGTCGTCCGGGCCGGCCAGGAGGTCCACCGCTCCGGGCGCCTCCACGGCGGCCGTGTTGAGCAGGTCCTGGACGAGCCCGAGGCCGCCGGGAGCCGCCCGTAGGCCGTAACGTGCGGTCGCGGGCCAGGTCATCGTGTGAACCGTCCTTCCGGGCTGTTCGGTGTGCTGGTGCGCCGTGCTCAGACCAGTGTGCCGAGCAGCGACGCGCTGTAGGGGGCCGCCTCGTGGAGCCGGTCCGTGAGGGCCTTGGCGGGCCACTCGGCGTCGGCGATGAGGGCCCGGCCGATGGCGACGGCGTCGAACTCGTCGCGCTCCAGGCGGTCCAGGAGCGCGTCGATGCCGGTGACCCCCGCCCGGTCGGTGCCTCCCCGGCGCGCGCTGGTGAACTCCTGGTCGAGGCCCACCGAACCGACGGTGATGGCGGGCTTGCCGGTGAGCTTCTTCGTCCAGCCGGCCAGATTGAGGTCGGCGCCCTCGAACTCCGGGAGCCAGTAGCGGCGCGTGGAGGCGTGGAAGGCGTCCACGCCCGCCGCCGCGAGCGGGGCGAGCAGCCGCTCCAGCTCCTGCGGGGTCCCGGCGATGCGGGCGTCGTAGTGGTCGGCCTTCCATTGCGAGAGGCGGAAGACGATGGGGAAGCCGGGCGAGACGGCGGCGCGTACCGCCGTGACGATCTCGGTGGCGAAGCGGGCGCGGGACGCCTCGTCGCCGCCGTAGGCGTCGGTGCGCCTGTTGGTGCCGTTCCACAGGAAGCTGTCGATCAGGTAGCCGTGGGCGCCGTGCAGTTCGACGCCGTCGAAGCCGGCGCGTTCGGCGTCGGCGGCCGCCCGCGCGAAGGCGCCGACGACCGCGTCGATGTCGGCCTGCGTCATCGCCCTGCCGTGCGGGTCGCCGCCGAGGTCGATCCCGGACGGGGTGTCGGCGGGTACGCCGAGCGGCGCGACGCCGTCGGTGCGGGCGATGCCGGTGTGCCACAGCTGGGGCATGATGCGACCGCCCGCCTCGTGCACCCGCTCGGCCACCCGGGCCCAGCCCGCCAGGGCCTCCTCGCCGTGGAAGTACGGCACATTGTCGTACGCCGCCGCGGCCTCGCGGGCCACGTAGGTCCCCTCGGTGATGATCAGGCCCACGCCGCCGGTCGCGCGCCGCGCGTAGTACGCGGCGACGTCCTCGCCCGGCACGCCGCCCGGCGAGAAGCGCCGCGTCATCGGCGCCATCACCATGCGGTTGGCCAGGGTGAGATCGCCGAGGGCCAGGGGCCGTCCGAGCAGTCGCGCGGCACGGGAGTCGGTACCGGCTCCGGGGATCGTGGGGTTCGTGGTCGCCATGGTGGATGGTCCTCCGCTCGCTACGTCAAGCCAATGACATAGGCGAAACCCCTTTGTCTCCCATCGCATTCCCGCACGACAGGGAAAGTTGAGCACGGATCGCCGTGGCATACGCCACACGGCGACGCACCCGTACAGCCAACGGTCATGTCGTCACCCGGCCGCCGAGGTCCACCGTCCCGTCGGGGTGATGACGTGTCAGGATCACCGAGCCGGTGCCCTGCCGGACCACGAGCGACCGCCCCAGCCGGGCCGTGAGCACCAGCGCGGCGGCGCCGGTGGCCTCGTCCTCCACGATGCCGTCGCCGCGCCGGGGGAAGCCCCTGGCCCGCACCCGCCCCGCGGCCTCGTCCTCCCAGGCCCAGGCGTACAGCCAGCCCTCCCCCGGCGGTGGGCCGGGCAGCGCCTCGACGGCGGCCGCCGTGGCGAACCGCTCGGTGCGCCGGTCGGACGCCCACGCGGCCCGTCCCCGGATCCAGGTGGTCTCCCCCTCCTCCCAGACCGGCACCTCGCCCGCCGGCGGGCGCAGCACGTCCACCGGGCGCCCTTGGCGGCGCAGCAGCCAGGCGACGCCGACCAGGGGGTGCCCCGCGAACGGCAGCCGGGTGCCGGGGGTGTGGATGTCGACGCGGCCGCGCGCCGCGTCGTCGACGAACACCGTCTCGCTGAAGCCCAGCCGGGCGGCCAGCTCCCGTCGTCCGGGCCCCTCCGGCACGGCGCCGCCGTCGGTGACCACCCCGAGCGGGTTGCCTCCCGTGCCGTCCGGACCGGTGAACACCCGAAGCACCGTCACATCGTCCATCCGGTGATTCAAGCAGGCCTTGACGCCGCCACCGGCCTCGGGGAGCGTACGCGGGGCGGGACGGCGGTACGGCGGGCCGGCGGACGGAGGGGGCGGGACGTGGGTGAGAACAAGCGGCGGATGCTGGCCGGGGAGTGGTACCTCCCGGACGATCCCGAGCTGGCCGAGGACACCCGGCGCCGTGAGGCGCTCTGCGCCGCGTACAACGACCCCCGGCTCACCGACCCCGCCGAGCGTCTGGCGATCCTCCGGCGGCTGCTGGGGGCCGTGGGGGACGGCGTACGGATCCGGCCGCCGTTCCACTGCGATTTCGGCCACCACATCAGCGTCGGCGCGGGCACCTTCGTGAACTTCGGTGCCGTCCTCCTCGACACGGCGCCCATCACCATCGGCGCCGACGTCCAGATCGGTCCCCGTGCGCAGCTGCTGACGCCGGTGCACGAGCTGGATCCCGCGCGCCGGCGGGAGGGCTGGGAGAAGGCCGTTCCGGTGACGATCGGTGACAACGTCTGGCTGGGCGGCGGAGTGATCGTCTGCCCCGGGGTGACCATCGGCGCCGGCACGGTCGTCGGGGCCGGGTCCGTGGTCGTCCGGGACCTGCCGGCCGGTGTGCTCGCCGTGGGGAATCCGGCGCGGGTCGTCCGGGCGCTGTGACCGCCCTCGGCGGGGTGTGCCACTACTCCAGGCCGGTGACGGCCTCGTGTCCCCGGCACCGCCCGGCGGGAAGACGCACTGGGTGCCCGACTTCTCGGATCCCCTGACGACCCTGGTCCGCCGCGGCAGGGAGCCCGCCTTCGTGCAGGCGGTGCGGTCCACGCTGGCCGCGGTGATCTCCTACGTGGCGGCCCTGCAACTGAGCAGCGAGCCCGCCCCGCTCACCGCCCCGCTGACGGCCCTGCTGGTCGTCCAGGTGACCCTCTACTCCACGCTCACCACGAGCATCCGCCGGGTGAACTCCGTGGTGGCCGGCGTGCTCATCGCCATCGGCTTCAGCGCGCTGGTGGGGCTGACCTGGTGGAGCCTGGGCCTGATCATCCTGGCCTCGCTGGTCATCGGGCGGGTCGTCCGGGCGGGTGAATTCGTGCCCGAGGTCGCGATCAGCGCGATGCTGGTGCTGGGCGTGACCCGGGTGGCGGAGACCGCGTGGGACCGGGTGCTGGAGACGCTGATCGGCGCCGTCGTCGGGCTGCTCTTCGACGTGCTGTTCGTGCCACCGGTGTGGGTGCAGCCGGCGGGCGACGCCATCCAGCACCTGGCGCGCCGCATGCGGGTGCTGCTGCACCGCGTCGGGGCCGAGGTCACCGGCCATACGCCGGTCGCCGAGGCCGCGGCCCGGCTGCACGAGGCCCGGCGGCTGGACCACGACATCGTGCAGGTGGACGCCTCGCTCCGGCAGGCGGAGGACAGCCTGCGCCTCAACCCCCGGGTCAGGGAGGGGCTGCTCTTCCGGGTCGTGCTGCGGACCGGCCTGGACGCCCTGGAGATCGCCGCGGTCGTGCTCCGGGTGATCTGCCGGACCCTGACCGACCTCGCCAAGGAGCGCACCGAGGAGGAGCTGTTCGCGCCGGACGTGGGGGCGGCCCTGGAGGAGCTGTTCGACCATCTGGGGCGCGCGGTGGAGGCCTTCGCCGTGCTGATCACCACTCAGGTCACGACCAACGCCGAGGAGGCCGAGGACCGGCTCGTACGGGAGCTGGCCGCCGGCCGGGCCGCCCGGAACCGGGCGGCCCTGCTGCTGCTCGACGGGGTGCGCCGGCACCCCCGGCAGTGGCAGTTGCACGGGGCGCTGCTGGCCGAGGTGGACCGCATCCTGGACGAGCTGGACGTGGAGAAGCGCACCGAGCGCCTGGCCGAGGAGCTCGACCGCCGCTCCCGCGAGCAGCAGGACCGGCATCCGGTGCTGGCGGGCGTCAGACGCCGGCTGCGCCGCAGCGGCTACGGCTGGCGCCGGAGCAGCCGACGCTGACCGGGTCCTAGGGGGCGCGGAGGGCGGGCTCCTGTTCGCCGTGGCCGACGGCGCGGCCGCGGCGGGTGGGGGCGCGGCCCGCGGGCTGTTCGGGGGCGGGGCCGGTGGGGATGGGCGGCACCTGGCGGGCCTCCGGCGCGTCGGAGGTGACCCGCAGCCGCTCGCCGCAGTGCAGGATCTCCAGGGCCTTGCCGTCCAGCAGGCTGTACGTCGCGGTCCTGCCGGTGATCTCCACCCGCAGGCGCTGGCCGCGGAACTGCACCGTGAAGGCCAGCCGGCCGAGCTGCTCGGGCAGCCGCGGGGTGAAGGCGATCATGCCGTCGTACTCCCGCATCCCGCCGAAGCCGACGACCAGGGCGAACCAGGTGCCGGCGAGCGAGGCGATGTGGATGCCGTCGCGGGTGTTGCCCTCCAGGTCGGAGAGGTCCATCATCGCGGCCTCGCCCAGGTAGTCGTAGGCCAGCCGCATGTGGCCGGTCTCGGCCGCCATGACGGCCTGCCCGCAGGCGGACAGCGACGAGTCCCGTACGGTCAGCTGCTCGTAGTAGGCGAAGTTGCGGGCCTTCTCCTCGGGGGTGAAGGCGTCGCCGCGCAGGCACATGGCGAGGACGAGGTCCGCCTGCTTGACGACCTGCTTGCGGTAGAGGTCGAAGTAGGGGAAGTGGAGCATCAGCGGGTACTGGTCGTCGCCGGTGCGCGCGAAGTCCCACAGCTGGTGCCGGGTGAAGCCCTCGGACTGCTCGTGCACGGCCAGTTCGGGGTTGTAGGGCAGCGTCATGCGGGTCGCGGCGTCGCGCCAGGCGGCGGCCTCCTCGTCGTCGGCGCCCAGCAGCGCCGCGACGTCGGGGTGGCGTTCGACGGCGGCCGCGGCCTCCTGGAGATTGTGCTGCGCCATCAGGTTCGTGTAGACGTTGTCGTCCGAGATCGCGCTGTACTCGTCGGGGCCCGTCACGCCGTCGATGTGGAAGTCGCCGTGGTGGTCGTGGTGGCCGAGCGAGCGCCACAGCCGGGCGGTCTCGATCAGCAGCGGCAGCCCGACCTCCTTCTCGAACGCCTCGTCGTTGGTGGCCTTGGTGTAGCGCACGGCGGCGTCCGCGATGTCCGCGTTGATGTGGAAGGCGGCCGTACCGGCCGGCCAGTAGCCCGAGCACTCGTCGCCGTTGATGGTCCGCCAGGGGAAGGCGGCGCCCTGGAGGCCCAGCTGCCGGGCGCGTTCGCGGGCCGCGGGCAGGGTGTTGTAGCGCCAGCGCAGGGCCTGTTCCACGGCCATGGGCGCGGTGTAGGTCAGCACGGGCAGCACGAAGGTCTCGGTGTCCCAGAAGCAGTGCCCGTCGTAGCCCGGGCCGGTCAGCCCCTTGGCCGGCAGGGCCCGCGCCTCGCCGCGCGCGCCGGCCTGCAGGACGTGGAAGAGCGCGAACCGCGCGGCCTGCTGGATCTCCGCGTCGCCGTCGACCTCCACGTCCGAGCGGGACCAGAAGTCCTCCAGGAAGCCCCGCTGTTCGTCGGCCAGCCCCCGCCAGCCGGTGCTGACGGCGCCGGCCAGGGCGGCGTCGACCTGGTCGCGCACGGCGGGCGCCGAGCGCATCGCCGACCAGCCGTGCGCGACGAACTTCTCCACGCGCAGCCGCTGCCCCGACTTCAGCCGGGAGGTGATGGTGAAGCGGGCGAGGTCGTCGCTGCTCTCGGACGACATCTCGGTGCGCTCGCCGCCGCTGACCACGTGCGAGGCGGCCACCCCCACCCGCAGTCCGCTGTGCTGGGTGCGGTGCAGCAGCCGGATCTTGGGGCCGTGGGCGGCGTGCTGCTCCGACGTCAGCGGCTGCTCCAGGACGGCGGCGGCCCGCGGGTCGCCGCCGGTCGACGGCAGCTGCTCGTTGGCGACCAGCTCGGACTGGACCACGATGCGCACGTCGCCGTCGAGCGGCTCGACCTCGTAGGAGACGGCCGCGACGGCCCGCTGGGTGAACGAGACCAGCCGGCTGGAGCGGACGCGGACGGTGCGCCCGCTCGGCGAGGTCCATTCGGTGATGCGGTGCAGCAGTCCCGAGCGGAAGTCCAGCACGCGCTCGTGCTTGTGCAGCTTTCCGTAGCGCAGGTCGAAGGGTTCGTCGTCGACGAGGAGGCGGACCAGCTTGCCGTTGGTGACGTTGATGATCGTCTGTCCGGACTCCGGGTAGCCGTAGCCCGCCTCCGCGTACGGCAGCGGCCGGAACTCGTACACGCCGTTGAGGTAGGTGCCGGGCAGGCCGTGCGGCTCGCCCTCGTCGAGGTTGCCGCGCCAGCCGACGTGCCCGTTGGACAGCGCGAAGACGGACTCGCTCTGCGAGAGCACGTCGAGGTTGAGCTCGGTCTCGCGCAGACACCAGGGCTCGACCATATAGGCCGGATGTGTGATCACGGGAGGTCTCCCAGCAGGTCGGCGAGGTCGTCCACCACCACGTCGGCGCCGTGCCGGCGCAGTTCCTCCTCCTGCCCGGCCCGGTCGACCCCGACGACGAAACCGAACCTCCCGGCGCGCCCGGCCTCCATGCCCGCGAGGGCGTCCTCGAAGACGGCCGCCCGGTCGGGGGGCGTGTCCAGGGCCAGGGCGGCCGCGAGGAAGGTGTCGGGGTGGGGCTTGCCCGGCAGCTTCCGCTCGGCGGCGACCAGTCCGTCGATCCGCACCTCGAAGAGGTGGTCGATGCCGGCCGCGACGAGCACGGCCTCGCAGTTGGCGCTGGAGGACACCACCGCGCGGCGCAGCCCGGCGTCGCGCGCGGCCTCGGCGTAGCGCACCGAGCCGGGAAAGGCCTCCACTCCCAGCTCCTGGATCTTGCGGAGGACGAGGTCGTTCTTGCGGTCGCCCAGGCCGCGCACGGTGTCCGGGGCGGGCGGATCGGCGTCGTCGCCCTCGGGCAGCTCGATACCCCGGGAGGCGAGGAAGGAGCGCACGCCGTCGGCCCGGGGCATGCCGTCGACGTAGCGGTCGTAGTCGGCGACGGGGTCGAAGGGGCGGAAGCCGGGGCCTTCCCGCCGGCGCAGGAAGTCGTCGAACGTCTCCTTCCAGGCGGCGGCGTGGACCGTCGCCGTCCGGGTGAGGACACCGTCCATGTCGAAGAGGCAGGCGTGGATATGGTCCGGAAGGCCGAGTCTGCTCATGATGTTCCGCTTCCCCGCGCGTCGGCGGACATGTCGTCCGGCAGGTACCAGTGGTGGGGGGCGATGAGCGCGTCGGCGGACGGCGGGCCCCACGATCCCTGGGCGTACGGTTCGACGGGGCGCGGGGCGCGCAGCAAGGGGGTGGCGACCTCCCAGAGGCGTTCGATGCCGTCGGAGCGGGTGAACAGGGACTGGTCGCCCAGCATCGCGTCGTGGATGAGCCGCTCGTAGCCCTCCAGGCCGTGCCGGGCCCCGAAGGAGTCGGCGTACCGGAAGGTCATCCGGGCGGGCCCCAGCCGCATGGCGGGGCCGGGCTCCTTGGCGAGGAAGTCGGCGGCGATCCAGCCGGGGTCGTCGAAGTCGACGACGAGGGCGTTGCCGCGCGTCCCGTGGGTGCCGGGCGCGGCCTCGAACATGCGCAGCGGCGGTTGCCGGAAGTGGAGGGTGACGACCTGGCGGCGGCGGCCGAGCGCCTTGCCGGAGCGCAGGTAGAAGGGGACGCCGGCCCAGCGCCAGTTGTCGACGTCGGCGCGCAGGGCGACGAAGGTCTCGGTGTCGGAGTCCGGGGCGACGCCGGGCTCGGAGCGGTAGCCGGTGTACTGGCCGCGCACGACGTGCGCCGGGTCGATGGGCCGCATCGCCTGGAAGACCTTGGCCTTCTCGTCGCGCAGGCAGGTGGCGTCGAAGGAGACGGGCGGCTCCATGGCGACGAAGCCGAGCACCTGGAACAGATGGGTGACGATCATGTCCCGGAAGGTGCCGGTCTCCTCGAAGAACCCGGCCCGGCCCTCGATGCCGATCGTCTCGGGGACGTCGATCTGGACGTGGCTGATGTGGTCGCGGTTCCAGATGGGTTCGAAGAGGCCGTTGGCGAAGCGGAGGGCGAGGATGTTGTCGACCGACTCCTTGCCGAGGAAGTGGTCGATGCGGAAGACGCGGGACTCGTCGAAGACGGCGTGGACGGTCGCGTCGAGGGCCCGGGCCGAGTCGAGGTCGGTGCCGAACGGCTTCTCGATGATGACGCGGCCGCCCTCGGCCAGCCCGGTGTCGTCGAGGGTGCCGATGACGGACGCGAAGGCGCTGGGCGGCACGGCGAGGTGGAACAGCCGGCGCGGGGTGCCGCCGAGGGCCGCCTCGGCGGCCCGGACGGCGTCGAGCAGCGGCCCGGAGTCCTCGGGGTCGCTGGCGCCGAAGCTCAGGCGGCCGACGAAGTCCTCCCAGTCCGGCCCGGTGGGCCGGCCGCCACCGAACTCGGTGACGGCCTTCTCGGCGTGCGCCCGGAACTCGTCGTCGGTCAGCGCGGCCGCGGCGGGCGCCGACCCGACGACGCGGTAACCGGCGGGCATCAGCCCGGCCCGGGCGAGGCGGTGGAGCCCCGGCAGCAGCTTGCGCCGGGCGAGGTCGCCGGTGGCGCCGAACAGCACGACGACATGGTCGTCGGGGGCCGGGACGTCGTCCCGGGAGCTCTCGGTGGCCTTCACACCCCCACCCTCGGGCAGCGACCGCCGGGGCGCGATTCGCGTGACCCGTTCGGCGGGGGGGGGGGGGGGGGGGGGGGGGGGGGGGGGGGGGGGGGGGGGGGGGGGGGGGGGGGGGGGGGGGGGGGGGGGGGGGGGGGGGGGGGGGGGGG
>NZ_JBWKFM010000030.1:0-83071 GCF_056434285.1 Streptomyces sp. NPDC044063 | reverse complement strand
CCCCCTCCCCCCCCCCCCCCCCCCCCCCCCCCCCCCCCCCCCCCCCCCCCCCCCCCCCCCCCCCCCCCCCCCCCCCCCCCCCCCCCCCCCCCCACGCCGTTGCGCCCCCTACGCGAACGGCACGTTCACGCAGGCCAGCCGGCCTCCCGCCGTGCCGGCGTGGCCGGGGTCGGTGGCCGTGGCGTGCTCGTGGATGACCACGGACCGTGCCTCTCCGGCGCGGAAGCGCCATGCGACGGTCGCCGAGGAGTGCGCGTCCCCGCTCGCGTCGGTGGTGAGGTCCAGCCAGACCTCGTTGGCCGGGTTGGCGTACCGGGGGTCGGTCGACGGCTGCACCGGGTCCATCACGTTCTGATAGTGCGAACCGGCGGCCTCGGGCGTGCTGCCGCACGGCTTCATGTGCACGTGCGCGCCGAACGCGTGGTTCGCCTGTACGCCGTCGACGCGGAGCTCGATGCGGGTGCTGTCCTGGTCCGTGTGCTCGACGACCGTCACGCGGCTTCCGGCGGGTATCGCCTTCGTATCGAAGGTCACCGCCTGGTGGGTGCCGTCCCCTGCGGCCTGGAAGCGGTCGTCCACGAAGACGTTGTGGCTGGTCATGCCGCCCAGGGGCGCCGTCACGGCCATCGAGGCGGCCAGCACTGACATGAGAACGGACATACGTGACCCCTCTCGGCGTGTGTCGCTCACCCCACGGTAGCGACGCTCCCGCCCCCTCGCGCGGCGAGCGTCGTGGATGTCATGGATGTCATGGACGCCGTGGACGCCGTGGACGCCATGGAGAGAGAACGCCGCCCGCGCCGGCCCACCCCACCCTCTGACGTGACGTCAAATGTTCAGTACCACGCACCTTCACAGTCACCCCCGTCACGCGCACTCTGTGGGCATGACCCCCCTCACCGAGAATCCGTTCACCCTCGGCGTCGCCTCCGGCGACTGCCTGCCCGACTCCGTCGTGCTGTGGACCCGGCTCGCTCCTCTCCCGTACGAGCCGGGCAATGGCATGCCCGCCGACGGGGCCGTCGACGTGCAGTGGGAGCTCGCCGCCGACGAATCGTTTCGGCGGATCCTGCGGAACGGCACCACCACCGCTCCCGCCGCCGACAACCACACCGTCCACCTCGACTTACGCGGCCTCGACCCCGGCGCCGTCTACTGGTACCGCTTCCGGACCGGCAGATGGATCAGCCCCGTCGGCCGCACCCGGACCGCCCCCGTGCCCCAGGCCGACCCGGACCGGGTCACCTTCGCCGTCCTGTCGTGCCAGCAGTACGACGAGGGCTACTACACCGCCCTCGCCCACCTCGCGCGGGAGGACCTCGACGCCGTCTTCTTCGTCGGGGACTACATCTACGAGAACGCCATCAACGCCCAGGCGGGCGCCCGCGCGTACACCGACACCCCGCTCCCGGAGTTCTTCGACCACTGGACATGGGACCTGACCGACTACCGGCTGCGCTACGCCCTCGGCAAGTCCGACCCCGACCTCCAGGCCGCGCACGCCGCCCACCCGTGGTTCGTCACCTGGGACGACCACGAGGTGGAGAACAACTACGCGGGGCTGGTCTCCCAGAACGACGACCCCGTCGACGTCTTCCGCGCCCGCCGCGCCGCCGCGTACCGGGCGTACTGGGAGAACATGCCGCTCCGCGAGGCGCACCGGCCGACCGGGCCGGACATGCCGCTCCACCGCCGGTTCGCGTACGGGCGGCTGGCGCAGTTCGACATCCTCGACACCCGGCAGTACCGCGACGACCAGGCGTACGGCGACGGCTGGAAGTACCCGGGGCCCGAGTCCGAGGACCCCGCCCGCAGCATCACCGGGGAGGCGCAGGAGCGCTGGCTGCTCGACGGGCTGAGGGCCTCGGCCGCCCGCTGGAACGTCGTGGTGCAGCAGGTGGCGTTCAGTCGGCGCAAGAACACCACCGCCGCCCGGTCCCGGCTCTCCATGGACGCCTGGGACGGCTACCCGGCGTCCCGGGAGCGCGTGCTGGCCGGCGTCGAGCGGGCGGGCGTCGCGAACCTCGTCGTCCTCTCCGGGGACGTCCATGTGCACTACGCGATGGACATCAAGCGGGACTTCGACGACCCGGCGTCCCCCACCGTGGGCGTCGAGGTGGTGGGCACCTCGGTGTCCAGCGGGTTCGACGGCGAGGAGCGCCCGGACGACTGGACGCTGATGCTGGCGGCCAATCCGCACATGAAGTACTACGACGCCCGGCGCGGCTACGCGGTCGTCACCCTCGACCACGCCAGGCTGCAGGCCGACTTCCGGGTGCTCGGCGGGGTCGTCAGCCCCGGCGGCGACATCACCACCGCCGCCCGCTTCGTCTCCGAGGCGGGGGCGCCGGGCTTCAGCCGGGCCTGAGCGCCCGGCCTGAGCGCCCGGCCTGAGCGCCCGGCCTGAGCGCGTCACCCACCCGACCGGCCCATGGGCCCGGGCCCGCGTAGCGCAGATCACCACATGTAAGGGCCACATATCTGCTGCGGTCATGACACCATGGAAGGAGCTTGAAACTTACACGAATCGCCCCGGAAGCACAGGAGAGCAGACACATGACCGACCCCGGCCGCACCCGCACGGCACGCGGCCGGAGGTCCGGCGGAACCGCCGCCGCGCGCCGTACCGGCCTGCTCGTGACCTTCGTCCTCGGTGGGCTCACGGCCGTCCCGCCGCTGTCGATGGACATGTACCTGCCCGCCCTGCCGCAGGTCACCGACTCCCTCCACAGCCCCGCGGCCACCGTCCAGCTCACCCTGACCGCCTGCCTCCTGGGCATGGCGCTCGGCCAGCTCGTCGTCGGCCCCATGAGCGACATGTGGGGGCGCCGCCGGCCGCTGCTGGCCGGCATGGCCGTCTATGTGCTGGCCACCGCCGCCTGCGCCCTCGCCCCCACCGCCGGACTGCTGATCACCTTCCGGCTGGTGCAGGGGCTCGCGGGGGCGGCGGGCGTCGTCATCGCCCGCGCGGTGGTGCGCGACCTCTACGACGGCGTGGCCATGGCACGCTTCTTCTCCACCCTCATGCTCATATCCGGCGTCGCCCCCGTCGCCGCGCCCCTCATCGGCGGCCAGATCATGCGGGTCACCGACTGGCGGGGGGTCTTCGTCGTCCTGACCGTCATCGGGCTCGGCCTCACGCTGCTGGTCTGGCGCCGGCTTGAGGAGACCCTGCCGGCGGACCGGCGGCAGCCGGGCGGCCTCGGCACCGCGCTGAACGCCATGCGCGGCCTGGTCGCCGACCGGGTCTTCACCGGCTACATGCTGGCGGGCGGCTTCGCCTTCGCCGCGCTCTTCGCCTACATCTCGGCCTCCCCCTTCGTCATCCAGGACATCTACGGGGCATCGCCGCAGACGTTCAGCCTGCTCTTCGGCCTCAACTCCGTAGGGCTCGTCGCGGTCGGCCAGATCAACGGCAAGCTGCTGGTCGGCCGGGTCGGCCTGGACAAGGTGCTGATCGTGGGCCTGGTGGCGATCGCCCTCGCCGCGACGGCCCTGCTCGTCATGACGTCCGGCGTCCTCGGCAGGCAGGGGCTGGCGCCCGTGGCGGCCGGTCTCTTCGTGCTGATGTCCGCCATGGGGCTGGCGATGCCCAACACCAACGCCCAGGCCCTGATGCGCTCCGGCAACGCCGCCGGCTCCGCGTCCGCCCTGCTCGGCACCTCCACCTTCCTGCTGGGCGCCGTCGCGTCGCCGCTGGTCGGCATCGCGGGCGAGCACACGGCGGTGCCGATGGCCGCCGTCCAGCTCGGCTGCGCGCTGGCGGCCCTCGCCTGCTTCGCCGGGCTGTGCCGCCCCTGGCGGAGCCGGGCGGACTCCCCGACGGAGGCGACGGGCCCGGCGGGGACCCCGTCCGGCGTCGCCACCACCGCCTCGCCCGCCTCAGGAGAAACAGCAGACACGGCAGCCCCCTAAACTTGCAGGAATGCACGCCCCCGCACCGTCGCCCGCCGGAGAGACCCGGCTCACCGGCGAGACCCTGCGCTCCGCGCTCGCCGGCCTCCTCGACGGGCTGCCGCCCAAGCAGGCCGCCCAGGCCGTCGAGCGGCTGATCGCCAACTACCGGGGGCACACCCCGACCGACGCGCCCTTGCTGCGCGACCGTTCCGACGTCGCCGCGTACGCCGCGTACCGGATGCCGGCGACGTTCGAGGCGGTGCGCTCCGCGCTGGAGGCGTTCCGCGACCGGATGCCGGAGTGGACGCCCGCCACCCATGTGGACGTGGGCGGCGGCACCGGCGCCGCCACCTGGGCGGTGGCCGCCGCCTGGCCGGAGGGCGCGCACCGGACCACGGTCCTGGACTGGGCGGAGCCCGCCCTGTCGCTGGGCGCCGAGCTCGCGCGCACCGCGCCCTCGACGGCGCTGCGCACGGCCGAGTGGCGGCGGCAGGCCATCGGGGACCGGCTCACGCTCCCCGGCACCGACCTGGTGACCGTCTCCTATGTACTGAAGGAGCTCACCGAGGCGGACCGGCACGCGCTGACCGACGAGGCGGCCCGTGCCGCCCGGGCCGTGGTCATGATCGAGCCGGGGACGCCCGACGGCTATCTGCGGATCATCGAGGCGCGGGACCGGCTCGTGGGCGCCGGATTCCGGGTCGTCGCGCCCTGTCCGCACAGCGCCGCGTGCCCGATAGCGCCGGGCACCGACTGGTGCCACTTCTCGGCCCGGGTGAGCCGGTCCTCGCTGCACCGGCAGGTCAAGGGCGGCTCACTGGCGTACGAGGACGAGAAGTTCGCGTACGTGGCGGCGGTGCGGGACACCGAGATGCCCGAGGTGCCCGACGCGCCCGCCCGGATCGTGCGCAAGCCGCAGATCCGCAAGGGTCAGGTGCTGCTGGAGCTGTGCACCCCGGAGGAGGGGCTGGCGCGGGAGACCGTGACCAAGCGGCACGGCGCCCTCTACAGGGAGGCGCGCGATGCGGACTGGGGCGACGAGTGGCCGCCGCCCCCGGCCGCCTGAAGCCGTAAGCCGCCTGAAGCCGTATGCCGCCTGAGGCCGTACGCCGCCTCAGGCCGTACGTCGCCTGAGGCCTCCCGTCCCCCGGGGCCCGCTCCGGGGCTCAGCTCCTGAGCTCCTGTGTGCAGCACTTGACGCTGCCGCCGCCCTTGAGCAGCTCGCCGAGGTCCATCCCGATCGGCTCGAAGCCCCGTTCGCGCAGCGGGCCGAAGAGTCCCACGGCGGCCTGCGGCAGCAGGACGTGGCGGCCGTCGGAGACCGCGTTGAGGCCGAGCGCTGCCGCGTCCTCCTCGCTCGCGATCAGCGCGCCGGGGAAGAGCCGTTCGAGCACGGCCCGGCTGCCGGGCGAGAACGCGCCCGGGTAGTACATGATCTCGTCGGCGGCGTCGTCGAGGACGCACAGCGCCGTGTCCAGGTGGTAGTAGCGCGGGTCGACCAGGTCGAGCCCGATGACCGGGCGGCCGAAGAACTCCTGCGCCTCGGGGTGGGAGAGCGGACTGCTGCGGAAGCCCCGGCCGGCCAGCAGCCAGGTGGCCGTGACGGCGAAGTCGCCCTCGCCCTCGTTGATGTGGCCGGGCTCGCGCACCTCCGCCCAGCCGTGCGACCGGAACCACTCCAGGTGCACCCCCGCCTCGGCCCAGCGCTCGGGGTGGGCGAAGCGCGCGCCCAGCACCCGGCCGTCGACGACGGTGGCGCCGTTGGCGGCGAAGACCATGTCGGGCAGGTCGGGGCGCGGGGTCAGCTCCTCGACGGTGTGGCCGAGGGAGCGGTAGCGGTCGCGGAGGTCCTCCCACTGGGCGAGGGCGAGGGGGAGGTCGACCGGCTTGCCCGGGTCCATCCAGGGGTTGATCGAGTATGTGACCCGGTAGTACGCGGGCGGGCACATCAGGTAGCGGCGAGGGGTGGATGCACGCGGGGTCGTACGCAAGTCGCGCTCCTCACGGTGGTGTTGGGCACGCACGAGGCTGTCGTGCGTGCCCAAATCGTCCACGCTGCGCGAGGTTCGCGCATGAACCGTACGGGTGGTTTATCGGCGGGTCCTGTGCCGCGGGGCGTGTCCGCTGGCGCGGCCCCCGCCCGGGCACCCGCCGGGCAGGTCCTACGCGCCACCGCGGCCGGCCCGGCCCTCCCGCAGCGAGCGCAGCAGCTCGCGCTTCCGGGCGTTCACATCGCCGCCTCCGCCGGTTCCCCGGCCGCCGCGTCCGCCGCCGCGCAGCGCGCCGCGGGAGAGCTTGGTGCGGGTGCCGCCGACGCCGAGCATTCCGCCCGCGTTACCTCGGGTCATGGTGGTCTCCGTTCATCGTTCCGATGCGTTGCTTCAGCGAGACGCTCCGTCTCGTTGTGCGTCCACTATGGACGAGACGGTTCGTCTCGTCAAGGGGTTCTGAGACGATACGGTTCGCCTCAATCCCTCGCTACACTGCGCGCCATGGCCACTTCCAAGACCCCCGACGCCACCCGCCGTAGCGAGCGCTCCCGGCGCGCGATCTTCGACGCCGCCCTGGAGCTGGTCGGCGAGGTGGGCTACGACAAGCTCACCATCGAGGGCATCGCCGCCCGCGCGGGCGTCGGCAAGCAGACCATCTACCGCTGGTGGCCCTCCAAGGCCGCCGTCCTGCTCGACGCCTTCACCGCGGACGCGGGCGAGGGGCCGATCGAGCTGCCCGACACCGGCGACATCGCCGCCGACCTCAAGTTCGTGCTGCGCGCGACCGTCGACGAGTTCAACGACCCCGCGTTCGAGGCCCCCTACCGGGCGCTCGCGGTCGCCGGGGCCCACGACCCCGAGCTCTCCGCGCAGTTCGTGAACCGGCTCCAGGACACCGGCGTCCAGGCGTACGTCAACCGGCTGCGCGGCGCGCGGGAGGCCGGCCAGATCGCCGAGGAGGCCGATCTGCGCATCGTCGCCGAGATGCTCCTGAGCCCCTTCTCCCAGCGCTGGCTCATGCGTACGGCCCCGCTCACCTACGACTTCGTCGACACCCTCGTCGACCTCGTGCTGAGCGGCGCCGGCCGGCGCTGAAACCCCCGCGAGCTCCGCGGACGCCCGCACCGGGCCCCCGCGGGGGCCGCCGGCGCGGCGGGTCTCACACCCCCCGGATGCGTTCGGCGGTCACACCAGGAGCAGGATGGTGGCAGCATTGACCGGAGACCGCGGTCGAAGTGAGGGGATAGATGGAACGCAAGGGCAGGTTCTCCCAGTGGCTGCGCCGCCCCAGGAGCGGAGCGGGTGGTGCTACGGGCACGGGGGCGGCCACCGGAGCCGCCCGCGAGGAGCTGCTCCTGGCCGCCGCCGCCGCGGGCTTCCCCCTCGCCCCGGCCGCCCACCCGTCCGGCTACGGCTGTTCCTGTGAGCGCATCGGCTGTCCCACTCCCGGCCGTCACCCCGTCTCGTTCGCCTGGCAGACCCTCGCCACCACCGACGCGGACAAGGTCACCACATGGCTGCGCGGCCAGCCGGAGGCCAATTTCGTCACCGCCACCGGCATCGCGCACGACGTCCTCGACGTCCCCGCCGAGGCCGGCCGGCAGGCCCTGGACCGGCTCACGGCGGCCGGGATCGAGACCGGCCCGGTCGCCCTGATCGCCCAGGACGACCGGATGCTGTTCTTCACCGCCACCCGCGGCACCCCGGACGACGAGGACGAGTGGTGGCCCTGCGAGCTGGACTGCCATCCCGAGACCATGGACGAGCACCCGGGCCTGCGCTGGCACTGCCGCGGCAGCTACGTCCTGCTGCCGCCCTCCCTGCTGCCCGGCGACGAGCCGGTCGTCTGGCTCCGCGGCGCCGAGCACCCGCTGCCCGATCCGCTGACCCTGCTGGAGACCCTCACCGACGCCTGCGCCCAGTACGCGGGCGAGCGCCAGGACCACGAGCCGGCGCACCCCTGGCCCATCGGCCGCTGACGCGCGGGGGGGCTGTCCCGGTCCCGCACGGGGCCGTCGGCTATTCGCCCTTGGCGGCGATCAGGGACTCGATCCGGTTGACGACGACGACCCGGCCGCCGCCGGCCGCGCCGGGGGCGGACTTCGCCGGGACGAGCGCCGCCGACTCCGAGACGCGGGTGTACGTCACCGCCGTCTTCAGGTCGCCCTTGAGCAGCGCCTTCGTACGCGGGTCCGAGACGGACGGGCGCACGCCCTTGACCATGGTGCGCTTCTCCCGGTGATGCGCCGTGAAGAAGGCCAGCGCGCCGCCGCCGCGGATGCGCAGCGCGGGCGCGGGAAAGCCCGGGGCCTTGTCGGGCGTGTCGATGTACTCGGTCCAGAACGTGGAGGTCCGGGCGAGCCCCTCGCGTTCCGCGCGCAGCTGCGCGGGCGGGCCCCCGGGGGCGAACGGGCCGTTGTTCCCGGTACGCAGATACTCCGTGTACGCGCGGCTCAGCTTCTCCGGCGCCGCCGGGAGGCCCGCGCCGTCGGCGGGCACGGCCTCGGCGTACCCGTCCTCGTCGAGGGCGAACTCCGGCACCTTCCCGTCGGCCAGCAGCGTCAGGTACGAGGCCTTCCAGGGCTCCCGGGCGCCGTCGCGCGAGAAGACCACCAGCCACCGGTTGCGGTCGCGGTTGCTGGCGGTGTCGGCCACGAAGAACTTCGGCCAGCCGGCCATCTTCGGAATCGTGAAACGGGCGTCCCGCAGCCTGAGGGCGGGGTAGCCCGGGTTGCCGCCCGGAGTGGCGGCACGCTGGACGGCCAGATCGGCCTTGGCTATCTCGGCGAGCGCACCGCTCTCGACCCGGTCCACCAGGGCCGGGTCGAGCTTGCGGTACGCCTCGTTGTAGCCGTCGGTGAAGCGCTCGAGGACCTTCGTGGCCTCAGCCCTGTCCTTCACCGCCGGAAGGACCGCCCGTTCGCCGTGCACCGTCACGCAGCCCGTCGCCGTCAGCACCAGGGGCAGCGTCAGAGCCGCCGCCGGCAACACTCGGCGTGGCCGTGGCGACCGGCGTCTCATCGCGCTTCGACTCCTCGGTGGCTGCTCGGGACGGCGCCACCCTACCCGGCCGCCCCGGAGCGAAGAACACCAGCAGGGTCGGCACCAGGTACAGCGTCCAGGCCGCGACCTGGAGCCAGGTCGGGTCCGGCTGGAAGTTGAAGACGCCCTTCAGCAGGGTGCCGTACCAGCTGTCGGCCGGGATCTGCTCGCTGATGTCGAACGCCCTGTCGGCCAGGCCGGGCAGGACGCGGGCCTCCTGGAGGTCGTGGAAGCCGTAGGCGAGCACGCCCGCCGCGACCACGATCAGCATGCCGCCGGTCCAGGTGAAGAACCGCGCCAGGTTGATCCGCAGCGCGCCGCGGTAGAAGAGCCAGCCCAGTACCACGGCCGTCAGCAGGCCCAGCATCGCGCCGACCAGCGGCCGGACGCCGTCGTCGGTGGCGTCGGCTGCGGCCCAGATGAACAGCGCGGTCTCCAGGCCCTCCCGGCCGACGGCCAGGAAGGCCGTGACGACCAGCGCGCCCGTGCCCATCGCCAGCGCGGCGTCGAGCTTGCCGTGCAGCTCCTTCTTCAGATGCCGCGCGGTGCGCCGCATCCAGAAGACCATCCACGTCACCAGACCGACCGCGATGATCGACAGGGAGCCGCCGAGCATCTCCTGGGCCTCGAACGTCAGGGTCTGCGAGCCGTAGGTCAGCAGCGCGCCGAAGCCCATGCTGATGAGCACCGCCACGGCGACGCCCGTCCACACCGGCGGCAGCGCGTCCCTGCGCCCGGTCTTGACCAGGTAGGCGACGAGGATGCAGACGACCAGACTGGCCTCGAGACCCTCGCGCAGGCCGATCAGGTAGTTGCCGAACATCCGGCATCTCCTTCCATAACAGGACCATCAGGGCGGTCGTTCACGTTGTTCACGCGAACAGGCCCTTGCCCCACCAGTCGCCGTCGCCCTTGACACCGGGCGGCACGGCGAAGATCGCCGAACCGACGTGCTGGATGTACTCGTTCAGCGCGTCGTTGCGGGCCAGGTTCGTCTGCAGCGGCACGAAGGCGTCCCGGACGTCGCGCTGGTACGCGATGAAGAACAGCCCCGCGTCCAGCCGGCCCAGCCCGTCCGTGCCGTCCGTGAAGGAGTAGCCGCGGCGCAGGATGGTGGCCCCGTTGTTGCTGTCCGGGTGCGCCAGCCGCACATGCGCGTCCGGCTTCATCAGCTTGAGCTTGGGCTCGTCGCGCTCGCGCTGCCGGCCCACCGGCGCGCCCTGGGCCTTGTCGCGGCCGAAGACGTCCTCCTGCTCCCGCAGCGAGGTGCGGTCCCAGGTCTCGATGTGCATCCGGATGCGCCGGGCGACGAGGTAGGAGCCGTCCACCATCCAGTCCGGGCCGTCCTTCGCGCCCACCCACACATGCTTGGCGAGGGCGGCCTCGTCGGTGCCCGAGACGTTCCGGGTGCCGTCCTTGAAGCCCATCATGTTGCGCGGCGTCTGCGCGTCGGGCGTCGTCGAGGAGGTCTTGCCGAAGCCGAGCTGCGACCACCGGATGGCGACCTTGCCCATGCCGATGCGGGCCAGGTTGCGGATGGCGTGCACCGCGACCTGGGGGTCGTCGGCGCAGGCCTGCACGCACAGGTCGCCGCCGCTGCGGGCCGCGTCGAGGTTGTCGCCGGGGAACGCGGGCAGGTCGATCAGGGCCTGCGGGCGCCGGGCCTTGAGCCCGAAGCGGTCCTTGCCGTCCTTCTCGAACAGGCCGGGGCCGACGCCGAAGGTCAGGGTCAGCCGGGACGGCTTGAGGCCCAGGGCCTCGCCGGTGTCGTCCGGCGGCAGCTCCTCCTGCCCGCCGAAGGCGCCGTCGCCGACCTCGTGACCGGACGTCATCCGCTCGGCGGCCGCCGTCCACTCCTTCAGCACCTTGATCAGTGCGTCCCGGTCGGACGTGGTGACGTCGAAGGACGCGAAGTGCAGCCGGTCCTGGACGGGGGTGGCGATACCGGCCTGGTGGGCGCCGCGGAAGGGCACCGCGTCGCCGGCCGAGGCGGCCGGGTGGGTGTCGGCGCCGGTGCGCAGCGCGGCGGCGGTGCCGCCGGCCGCGGCGGCGCCGAGCGCGAGGCCGGCACCGCCCCAGCCGAGCAGGGCACGGCGGGACGGGGCGGCCTTGGCGGCCGGCACGGCCCGCTCCTCGGCGCCGGTGGTGGTGGTCGCGTTCTCGCGCGTCTCGTCGGTCATGGGAGGCCCTCCCCGTTACTTCGCGACCGCGCCGGCGAGCTTGGACAGCGGCTCACCCAGGGCGTTGACGGCGTCGGACAGCTTCTTGCGGTCGTCCTTGCCGACCGAGTCGTACGCCTTGAAGGAGTCGCCGTCGCGGTAGTCGTCCAGCAGCTTCTTCAGCGCGCCGAACTGCTCGTCCAGCTCCTTGGCCAGGGCGGAGTCGTTCTTGGAGGCGACCGGCTTCAGCAGCGTGTAGGCCTTCTCGGCGCCCTCGACGTTGGCCTGGAAGTCCACGAGGTCGGTGTGGCTGTACCGCTCCTCCTCACCGGTCACCTTGCCGGTGGCCACCTCGTCGAGCAGCTCCTTGGCGCCGTTGGCCATGCTCGTCGGGGTGATCTCGGCGGTGCCGACGACCTTCTGCCAGCCCTTGAGGTCGTCCATGAGCTGGTCGGCGAGCTTCTTGTCGTCGTCGGTGATCTTCCCGTCCGCCCAGAGGGACTTCTCCAGCCTGTGCCAGCCGGTCCACTTCTGGTCCTTCTCCAGGCCGTCCTCGCGGACGTCGACCTTCGGGTCGATGTCGCCGAACGACTCGGCCACGGGCTCGGTGCGCTCCCAGCCGATGCGGGAGACGGCGTACTGCTTCTTGGCCTCGTCCACGTCGCCGGCCTTGACGGCGTCGGCGAACTTCTGCGCCGCCGGGATCGTCTCGTCGGCCTGCTGCTGGACGTACTTGCGGTACTCGGCGACCGCCTTGTCCAGCTCGGGGTTGGCCTTCTCCTGCTTGCCGTCACCGGTGACGGTGATCTTCTGGCGGATGCCGTCGCCCTTCATTCCGGGCTTGCAGGCGATTTCGTAGCCGCCGGGCTTCTTGATCGTCGCGACGATCTCGGCCTTGGTGCCGGGGCCTATGTTCTCCCGCTCGGCGACAATGCGGTCGCCCGCGGCGTAGACATACACCTCGGTGATCTTGGAGCCCTTGTTCTCGACGGCGAGCTTGACGTGGCCGGCCGGGAACGAGGTGGCGGAGACCTCGCACTTGTCGTCCGTGGCCTTGACCGTGATGGCGTCTGAGTCCTTCTTGTCCGACTTCTCGGCACAACCGGACACGGCGGTCAGCGCCGCGACGGCCGCGATGGCGGCGACGGCGGAGGAGCGAAGGGCGCGCATGGGGGCTCCAGGCTTGCTCGGAGAGCGGACGAGGGCATGGCCTAAATCGATTGGCCGAATTAGGCCGCCCTAACTTATCTGAGCCTTGCCTACCCTGTTCCCCGTTCGGTGAGTGATTCTGCTCTCACGAGGCAAAATCTCTTCCCACCCGTCGCGGGATCACCAGAGGTTCTCCGGTGTGCGGATGATCAATTACGTCGACGGGCTGGGAATAGACACGACTTAGCAATTCGGGCAGATAGACCTGTTCGGGCGGACCGTCCGCCGCGACGCGCCCCTCGTGGAGGACGGCCACCCGGTCCGCGTACGCGCCGGCGAGGCCGAGGTCGTGGAGGACGACCACCACGGCGGCCCCGGCGGCGGCGCGTTCACGGCAGACGCGCAGCACGAGTTCCTGGTGGCGCAGGTCCAGCGCGGCCGTCGGCTCGTCGAGCAGCAGCAGCGGGGTGCGCTGCGCGAGGACGCGGGCCAGCGCGACCCGGGCCCGCTCGCCGCCGGACAGCGCGGAGAACGGCCGGGAGACGAATCCGGCCACCTCGGTGGCGGCGAGCGCGGCGGCGACGGCCGCGTCGTCCTCGTCCTCGGCGGCCGTGCCCGCCCAGGGGGCGCGGCCCATCCGTACGACCTCCCCGACCGTGAACGGGAACGACAGCTCGGCCGACTGCGGCAGCACCGCGCGGCGCAGGGCCAGTTCGCCGGGGCTCCAGTCGCCTGCCGGCAGCCCGTCGATCCGCACCTCGCCGGACCCGGCGGGCAGGTCGCCCGCCAGCGCGGCCAGGAGCGTGGACTTCCCGGCGCCGTTCGGCCCGACGAGCGCCACGACCTCACCGGCGGCGACGGAGAGGCCGGCCCCGTCCAGCACCACCCGCCCGCCGAGCCGCACCTCCAGCGCCCGGGCCTCGGCCAGGACGGCGCCGGGGGAGGAGGGGGAGGGGAGTCGCCGCACCCGGGAGAAGGGGAAGAAGCGGGAGCGCATCAGGCCCACCCGCCCTGCCGGCGGCGCGTCCTGCGCAGCAGGACGAAGAAGAACGGGCTGCCGAAGAGGGCCGTCAGGACGCCCAGCGGCAGTTCCGCCGGCTGGGCCGCCGTACGGGCCGCGAGGTCGGCGGCGACCAGGACGAGGCCGCCGCCCAGGGCGCTGCCCGGGAGCAGGAAGCGGTGCCCCGGCCCGGCCGCCATGCGCAGCAGGTGCGGCACCAGCAGCCCCACGAACGTGATGACGCCGGCCACGGCCACCGCCGCCGCCGTCAGCAGCGCCACCACCGCGACCAGCACCAGCCGCAGCCGCTCCACGTCCACGCCCAGGTGGCGCGCGGGGCGTTCGCCGAGCGCCAGCAGGTCCAGGCGGCGCGCGTACAGCGGCGCGACCGCCAGGCCGGCGAGCGCGCACGGCAGGACGGCGATCACCTTCGGCCAGGTCGCCTGGGCGAGCGAGCCGAGCTGCCAGAAGGCGATCTGGGAGACCTGCGCGTTGTCGGCGAGGAAGATGCCCAGGCCGACGAGGGCGCCGCCGAAGGCGTTCACCGCGATGCCGGTGAGGATGAGCGTGACCACCTCCGTACGGCCGCCCGAGCGCGACAGCGTGTACACCAGCAGCACCGTGGCCAGCCCCGCCACGAACGCGCACGCGGTGACCGTCCAGGTGCCGAGGAAGCTCAGCCCGAGCGAGATCGCGGCGACCGCGCCCACGGCCGCGCCGACGGAGATGCCGATGACGCCCGGCTCGGCGAGCGGGTTGCCGAACACCCCCTGCATCAGCGCCCCCGCGCACCCCAGTGACGCGCCGACGAGCAGGGCGAGGACCACGCGCGGCAGCCGGACGTTCCACAGCACGCTCTCGCCGACCCGGTCGAGCGCGGCGCCGCCGAGCCCGGCGCGGTGGAGGACCGAGCCGACCACGTCCCCGAGGGGGATGTCGTAGGCGCCGGTGCCGGCGGACAGGAGACAGAGGAGGACCAGGGCGGCGCCCATGCCGCAGGTGAGGAGGGCGGGCGTACGGCCGCGCCGGCGCGCGGCGGCGGCCCGGTCGGCGGACGGGGCTTCCGCCGGGGCGCCCGGTGACGGGGTGTCGGCCACGGCGGCCATGTCACCGCCCGCCCTGGTGGATCTGCTCGACGAGGGACGCGAGGACGGTGTCCGTGCGCGGCCCGAAGTTGAGCAGTACGCCGTCGTCGACGGAGGCGACGCGGCGGTCGAGGCCGGCCGGGGTCTGGCCGACGCCCGGGATCTTCAGCAGGCCGTCCGTGCCGCCGACCGACGCGAGGCCCTTGGTCATCACGAGGATGACGTCGGGGGCCGCCTTGGCCAGCGCCTCGCTGGTGATGGGCGTGAAGTCCTTGCGCAGGCCGGCCTCCGTGCCCGCGTCCACGCCGCCCGCGGCCTCGATGAGCGAGTCGGCCCCCGAACCGGCGCCGCCCAGGAGGTAGACGGACGCCGAGCCGCGCAGGTAGAGGAAGGCCACCCGGGGCTTCCGGCCGGAGCCGGCGGGGATGTCCTTCCGCGCGGCGTCCAGGCGCTGTTCGGTGCGTCGGCGCAGCCGGTCGCCGGCGTCGCGGACGCCGAGCGCCTCGGCCACCCCGCCGATCCGGGTGCCGACGTCGGCGAGCTTCTTGGCGGGGTCGAGGACGACGAGCGGGACGCCGGCCGCGCGGATCTGCTCGACGGCCTCGGCCGGGCCCGTGGTGGTCTCGGCCAGGACGAGCGTGGGCCTCAGCGACAGCACGCTCTCGGCCGAGACGTCGTGCGCGCGGGTGACGACGGGGAGTTCGCGTGCCTGCTCGAACGTGGTGGTGATGTCCCGGGCCACGACCCTGCCGCCCAGACCGAGGCTGAAAACCACCTCGGACAGCGAGCCCGTGAGTGGGACGATGCGATCCGTGGCGGTGACGGTGACGTCACGGCCGTCGGCGGACCGCACGGTGACGGGAAGCGTGGCCTTCGGCGTCCCGGAGAGCGGCTCGACGCGGTCGGGTGCCGCCTTCCGCCCGCCCGTGCCGTCGCCCGGCGTGCCGGACGGGGCCCCGGACGTGCCGCAGCCGGTGAGCGCGGCCGCCAGGGCCAGGAGAGCCACGAGGGCGCCGAGGAGGCGTGGGAGGCGCATCGCCCCGCTCCCGGGCCGGTGTTGGGACACGATCCCGCCTTTCACTGGCAAATGATTCCGGATGTAGCTTAGGTTAGCCTTACCTAAATTGCCATGGTGCGAGAGGGGTTCCCCATGCCGCCGTTCAGACCTGCCCGCGCGCCCGCCGCCGCGCTGCTCGGGGCGCTGCTGGCGGTCTCGGTCCCGGCGCCCGCCGCACACGCGGAACCGGCGGCGGACCAGGCGCGCGAGGTGTCCGGCGGGCGGCTGGACTGGGGCATCAAGTCCTCGTTCCAGAGCTATGTCACCGGGCCGGTCGCGCACGGGTCGTGGGAACTGAGGGGCGGCGCGGCCACGGTGGGCGGCAGCGCCTTCCGCTTCCACTCCGCCAAGGGGACGTACACGCCCGGCAGCGGCGCCTTCGAGGCGGGCTTCTCGGGGTCCGTGCGCTTCACCGGCCACCGGAAGCCCGACGGCTCCCACGAGCTCGACCTCACCGTGGGCAGCCCCGCCGTCCGCCTCTCCGGGGGCCGCGGCACGCTCTACGCCGACGTGCGCAGCCGGGCCAAGGGCTCCGGTGAGGTCACCGAGGCCTCCCGGGTGCCCTTCGCCTCGCTCGACCTCTCGGGCATCGACCTGCGGGGCGCCGGGAAGGCCGTCACCCTCGCGAACATCCCCGCCACGCTGACCGCCGAGGGCGCCAAGGCCTTCGCCGGCTACTACACCGAGGGCACCGCGCTGGACCGGGTCGGCCTCTCCGCCGACGTCGTGGCGGGCGCCTCCGCCGCTCCTTCCGCCACCGGCTCGCCGGAGCGGAAGGACCGGCCCAGGGGCCGGTTCACCGGCGCGGCCGTCGACTGGGGCGTGCGCCGGACCTTCCGGGAGTACGTGACGGGGTCGATCGCCCACGGCGCCTGGAAGCTGGGCGACGGCGCCCAGGACGGCGGCGCCCTCTTCCGGTTCACCGCCGGCAAGGGCTCGTACGACGCGGGGTCCGGCGCCGGGTCCGCGACGCTCGACGCGTCCTTCGCCGGCACCCTGCGCTTCACCGGCAAGGACCTCGACCTCGCCCTGAGCGGGGTCCGGGTGACGGCGAAGGACGGCAGGGGAACGCTGGCGGCGGATGTGACCAGAGGCGGCGGCAGCGCGGAGAAGGGCGTTCCCCTCGTCACCTTCGACACCTCCGGCCTCAAGGAGAAGGACGGCCTCGCCGCCGTCTCCGAGGCCCCGGCCAGGCTCACGGCCGAGGGCGCCAAGGCCTTCGGCGGCATGTACCAGGAGGGCACGGAGATGGACCCCGTCTCCCTCGCCGTCCCGCTCGACGACACGGCGCGGCCGCCGGCGCTGCCCGATCTGGGTGCGGCGGGTGCGGCGGGTGCGGCGGGTGCGGCGGGTGCGGCGGGCGCCGCGGAGCCGAAGGCGGTGGCGTCCCCGTCGCCGTCGCCGTCGGCGGCGGGCCGTGCCGGACCGGCCGCGCACGGGTCCTCCCCGTTCCCGGTGCTTCCGGCCGCCGTCGGCGGCGGGGTGCTGGTGGCGGCGGGTGCGGTGTACCTCGCGGTACGCAAGCGGAAGGCAGCGAACGGAAGCTGACCCTCCGTCGGCTGGGAGCACCCCGGACCTTCCCCGCCCCTTGCCTCCCTGATGTCATGGGAGGCCGCACGCCCTGATGTACGTATCTCATGTCCAACGACTTGCTTCAGGAGAGTAGAGACGATGACTGCCACCGCACGCCGCGCAGCGCTCGCGGCGCTGGCCACGGCGACCACCTTGGGCGCCACCGCGCTGACCGTGCCGGCGTACGCGGGGGAGGCCCCCGCCACGGCCGAAGGGCAGCAGCAGCCGGCGATGCAGATCAAGGACGGCACGCTCGAGTGGGGAGTGAAGGAATCCTTCCGTAAGTACGTCGTCAAGCACGAAGGCCGGATCAGGCTCGTTGACGGCGCCCAGCAGGCCGCGAACAACGGCGCCTTCACCTTCTCGGGCGGCACCGGCAGCTACGACCGCTCCACGCGCGCGGTCACCACGACCTTCAAGGGCGGCGTGCACTTCCAGTCGCACCGGAAGGGCAGCGGCTACCTGCTCGATCTGAAGTTCTCCGACATCAAGTTCCGCACCGACGCCCCCTCGAAGGGCGCGAAGGGCAGCATCACCGCGGACGTCACGCGCGGGAAGAAGACCGAGCAGGACGTCGCCATCGCCTCGTTCGAGGTGAAGCAGGAGCAGATGGGTGAAGGCGCGGACGGCGCCTACACCTTCACGAAGATACCCACCCAGCTGACGGCGGACGGCGTCAAGGCCTTCTCGTACGAGGAGAACGGGCAGACCGTCTCCGACTACGAGGAAGGCGAGAACCTCGACGCGGTCACCGTCGCGGTGAAGGCCGCCGCTCCGGGGACGGACACCGGCAAGGGTCAGGACCCCGACAAGGGCAAGGACCCGGGCAAGGACCCCGGCAAGGGCAAGGGCGAGGGCGAGGACCCGGACAAGGGCAAGGACCCCGGCAAGGACAAGAACCCCCAGCCGGACGGCACGTCCGATCAGGGCAAGCTCTACGACGGAAACCTCTACTGGGGCGTCAAGCAATCCTTCCGCGGCTACATCGAGAAGCGGAAGGGCAGGATCGAGCTCACCGACGGCGCGAAGACCCACAGCTCGGCCGGCTTCCAGTTCCCCAAGGGGAGCGGCAAGTTCGACGCCGCGTCCGGTGAGCTGACGGCGGGCTTCAACGGGTCCGTCCGCTTCACGGCGCACGGTGGGGGGCTGGACCTCAAGTTCAGCGACCTCAAGGTCAAGGCGAAGGGCACCACCGGCACGCTGGCCGCCAAGGTCACCGCCAAGGGTTCCGTCCGCGACGTGGAGCTCGCGAAGCTCACGCTCACCGAGGGCTCGCTCATGCCCAAGGACGGTGTGCTGGCGCTGAACGGGGCGACGGCGAAGCTGACGAAGGAGGGCGCCGAGGCGTTCGCGGGCTACTACGAGGAGGGCGACGACCTCGACCCCGTGAACCTGGCCGTCGCCACCGACCCGAACGCGAAGCTCCCCGACGGCCCCGGCACCTCCACCACCGGCGGCACGACCGGCGGCTCCTCCACCGGCGGCTCCAGCGCGGGCGGTTCCACCACCGGCGGTTCCACGACGGGCGGCTCGACCACCGGTGGTTCCACCACGGGCGGTTCCACCACCGGTGGCGACACCGGCTCGCTCGCCCAGACCGGGTCCGACACCCCCACCGGGCCGCTGCTCGGCGCGGCCGGTGCCATGGTGCTCGCGGGCGGCGGGGCCGTCTGGGCCACGCGGCGCCGCCAGGGCGCCCGCGGCTGACGCCCGGCGCCCCGGAACGCACCCGCGCCCGCCGGTCACGGTGACCGGCGGGCGCGGGCGTTCGTGCGGTCGGCAGGGTGGTCAGGCGCTCAGCGGGAACTCCCGGCCCAGCGCCTGGAAGACGGCCGTGTTCAGCGCGAACGCGCGCCGGCACTCCTCGATGACCCGCTGCTTCTCCAGGTCGTCCACGGGCAGCGCGTCCAGCAGCTCGCGGTACTCCCGCTTGAAGGCGGCGGGATTGCCGATGCCCTCGAAGACGTAGAAGCGGACGCCGTCGCCCTTGCGGGCGAAGCCCCAGGTCTTCTCGGCGGTGCCGCGGATGATCTGGCCGCCGGAGAGATCGCCGAGGTAGCGGGTGTAGTGGTGGGCGACGTAGCCCGCCGGCCACTCACGGGCGCACTCCTCGACGCGGGCCGCGTACGCCGCCGTGGCGGGCAGCGGCACGAGGCCGTCGCGCCAGCCGGGGCCGCCCAGATGGGCCAGGTCGCGCTCGAGCTGGGCGGTCCGGGCCAGCTCGGGCCGTATGAACGGTCCGGCGACGGGGTCGGCGGCGAGGGCCGCGGACCCGGACTCCAGGGCCCGGTAGACGAACCAGAGCTGCTCGGTGTAGCGGCGGTAGGCGTCGATCCCGAGCCGGCCCCCGAGCATGTCGCTCATGAACGACGAGTTCTCGGCCTCCGTGTGCTGTTCGTGGGAGGCGGTGCGGATGAGCGTGGAGAACGGAGTCGTGGCGGGCGAGTCCAAGGCGGACCTCCGGTGGACCGAGGGCGGGAAGAATCGCGGGCATGACGGGCGAAAGCGGGTACGCCGGGACGCGCCGCCTCCGCCCATCCTCTCCAGTTAGGCTTACCTAAGTCAATTGCTTCCCGACAAGCTGTCGGTAAAACCCTACGGGAGCGTCAGGATCTCCGCACCCGTGTCCGTCACCACCAGGGTGTGCTCGAACTGCGCCGTGCGCTTGCGGTCCTTGGTGACGACAGTCCAGCCGTCCGCCCACATGTCGTACTCGTGGGTCCCCAGCGTCAGCATCGGCTCGATGGTGAAGGTCATGCCGGGCTGGATGAGGGTGTCGTGGTGGGGGCTGTCGTAGTGGGGGACGATCAGGCCGGAGTGGAAGGACGAGTTGATGCCGTGCCCCGTGAAGTCGCGGACGACGCCGTAGCCGAAGCGCTTGGCGTACGACTCGATGACCCGGCCGATGATGTTGATCCGGCGGCCCGGCCTGACCGCCTTGACGGCCCGGTTCAGGGCCTCGCGCGTGCGCTCGACGAGGAGGCGCGACTCGTCGTCGACGTCGCCGCAGAGGTAGGTGGCGTTGTTGTCGCCGTGGACGCCGCCGATGTAGGCCGTCACGTCGAGGTTGACGATGTCGCCGTCGCGCAGGACGGTCGAGTCCGGGATGCCGTGGCAGATGACCTCGTTGATCGACGCGCACAGCGACTTGGGGAAGCCGCGGTAGCCGAGCGTGGAGGGGTACGCGCCGTGGTCGCACATGTACTCGTGCGCCACCCGGTCCAGCTCGTCGGTGGTGACGCCCGGCGCGATGTGCTTGGCCGCCTCCTCCATCGCCCGCGCGGCGATGCCGCCCGCGATCCGCATCTTCTCGATCGTCTCGGCGTCCTGGACCTCGGGCCCGTCGTACGGAGTGGGAGCGGGCCGTCCGACGTACTCGGGCCGCGGGATCGAGGCGGGGACGGAACGGGCGGGGGAGAGGGTCCCCGGGACAAGAAGCGACTGGCCAGACATGTCAGCGAGTGTAGCCAGGGCGTATCGGGGACGATGTGGGCGAGAAGGTGACGCGAGGGAGACGGTGATGGCTCTGTTCAAGCGCCGCACGGCGGGCAGGCCGGGCGAGTGGTACTACTGCCTGGAGCATCAGGCGGTGGAGGAGGGCCCGCAGTGCCGGGCCGCGGACCGGCTGGGTCCGTACGCGTCGCGCGAGGAGGCGTCGCACGCGATGGAGACCGCCCGCGAGCGGAACGAGGAGTGGCGGGAGGACCCGCGCTGGAAGGAAGACTGAGGTGATGGGCCCCGGGCCGGGCTGATTCCAGCCCGGCCGGGGGGTGCCGCTAGGCGGCCTCCGCCACCCCGGCCGCCGCCTTCCGCTCCCGCATCCGCGCCGCGTGCGGGTCCGTCCGCTGGTCGTACGTCATCAGCTTCGGCAGCGACACGGCCAGCAGGCCCACCGACGCCACGCACGCCAGACCGCCGGTCCACACCGAGGCGCGGACGTTGGTCAGCGAGGCCATGCCGCCCGCCCGGACCTGGCCCAGCTGCGGGCCCACCGAGTACGACAGCAGCTCGATGCCGGCGAGCCGGCCGCGCAGCTCGTCGGGGATCGTCTGGTCCCACATGGCCGAGCGGAACAGGCCGCTCACGGTGTCGCACGCCCCGGCCGCCGCCAGGAAGAACAGCACCAGCCAGACGTTGTGCATCCAGCCCGCCACCGCCATGGCCAGGCCCCAGCCGGCGGCCGCGAGGACCACCATCCGGCCGTGCCGGTGGACGTTCGAGATCCAGCCGCTGGTCAGGGAGACCACCAGCGAGCCGACCGCGCCCGCCGCGTACATCAGGCCCAGCGCCCACGGCGCGTCCAGGTCGTCGGCGAGGAACGGGAAGATCGCCGTGGGGAAGGCGAAGAACATCGCCGCCATGTCGACCGCGTACGTGCCCAGCAGCTCCTTGCGGCTCCAGGCGTAGCGGGCGCCCTCCAGGACGCCGCGCAGCGAGGGCTTCTCGGCGTCGTGCGCGGCGGGCGAGGGCGCCAGCCGGAGGGCGAGGAGGACGGAGACCGCGTACGAGACGACGTCCAGCGCGTAGGCCAGCTGGAGCCCGGCGAAGGCGATGACCACGCCCGCCAGGGAGGGGCCCGCGATGGCGCCGACCTGCCAGCGCAGCGAGTTCAGGGCGGTGGCGGCCGGCAGCATCTCGTGCGCCACGATGCGCGGGACGATCGCCTGGAGCGCGGGCCGCTGGAGCCCGGTCAGGGCGCTGACCAGCGCGGCGACCACGTACAGCGGCCAGATCATGGGGTGCGGCAGGACGGTGTTGAGCAGCAGCAGGGTGCTCAGCACACCGAGGCCGGCCTCGGTCCACAGGATCAGCTTGCGGCGGTCCATGGCGTCGGCGAGCGCGCCGCCGTAGAGGCCGAAGACGATCAGCGGGACGAGCTCGACCGCGCCGATCGCGCCGACCGCGAGGGTCGAGCCGGTGAGCTCCTTGAGCTGGAGCGGCACGGCGATGAAGGTCAGGAAGCTGCCGAAGACCGTCACCAGGCCCGCCAGCCACATGCGGCGGAAGTCGGCCGACGCGTGCCAGGGGGTGAGGTCGGGCAGCAGGGCGCGCAGCCGGCGGGAACGGGAAGGGCTGGGGGAGGGGGGATGGTGCTCGGTCACGGGGCACCATGGTGAGGGCGGGCACCTGATGTGGCAAAACTATTTTTTTCGGTCAGCCCGGCACCGGGGTCCGGTCACCACCGGTCGGGGGGCGGGGCGGCGAGCTGGTCGGCGAGGCGTGACAGCCGGTCGCGCAGCCGCCCGCCCCGCCGGGCGGGTGGCGCGTTCTCCCCGGCGGCGGCGCTCAGCAGGTGCTGCGCGGTCTCCAGATCGATCTCCGCCGAGGCCGGCACCGCCAGCGCGTCATGGGCGAGGGCGCGCAGGTCGTGGTGGTGGGCCGCGGTGCCGTCGTCGTCGAGGGCCAGCACGGTCGCCCCGCCCCGGCGGGCGTCGTGCACCCGCTCCAGCAGGCCCTCCCCGGGCGGCCCCGGCGCCACCACCAGCACCGTTTCGCCGCGCCCGGCCGCCTCCAGCCGGCCCAGCCCGGCCGACAGATGGGCGGGAGCCCCGGGCGGCACCCGGTGGCGCACCAGCGTGGGGGACAGCCCCGGCAGCCCGGACCAGGCCGCCTCGTCGTCGAGGTGGGCGGCGAGATGCCACGGCTCGTACTCCGCGGTGCCCACCAGCAGCAGGCCCCCGCCATGGGTGGCCACCGACGTGCGCAGCGTCCCCGCGAAGCGGCGCGTGGCCCGCAGCCACTCGGTTCCGGCCAGTGCTTCGCGCAGCAGTGCGACCCGTACGGCGTCCATATGCCGCATCCTTCACCCAACCGCCGCACCGGACCGTGGAGTTGCGGGGCGGCTCACCCGTTCGGGCGCGGCGGCCCGCCACGCCCCGGCCGGCGGCGGCGCACCGGCCCGCCGGGCCCGGGAACGGCGTGACAGTATCGCCGTCATGACTACTTCTGATGACGTGAAGGACGTGAAGAAGGCCCCGGCGAAGGACCCTTGGGACCTTCCCGACGTTTCCGGCCTCGTGGTCGGCGTGCTCGGCGGTACCGGTGACCAGGGGCGCGGCCTGGCCTACCGGCTGGCCAAGGCGGGCCAGAAGGTGATCATCGGTTCGCGGGCCGCCGAGCGGGCGGAGACGGCCGCCGCGGAGCTGGGCCTGGGCATCGAGGGCGCGGACAACGCCACGTGTGCCCGCCGCAGCGACGTCGTGATCGTCGCCGTGCCGTGGGAGGGCCACGCCAAGACGCTGGAGGCGCTGCGCGCCGACCTCGCCGGCAAGCTGGTGATCGACTGCGTCAACCCGCTCGGCTTCGACAAGCAGGGCGCCTACGCCCTCACGCCGGAGGAGGGCAGCGCGGCCCAGCAGGCCGCCGCGCTGCTGCCGGACTCGCGGGTGACCGCCGCCTTCCACCACCTGTCCGCCGTGCTGCTCTCCGACCCCGCGGTCGAGGAGATCGACACCGATGTGATGGTGCTCGGCGAGAAGCGGGCCGACACCGACATCGTGCAGGCGCTCGCCGGCCGCATCCCCGGCATGCGCGGCGTCTTCGCGGGCCGGCTGCGCAACGCCCACCAGGTGGAATCGCTGGTCGCCAACCTGATCTCCGTGAACCGCCGCTACAAGGCGCACGCGGGGCTCCGCGTCACCGACGTCTGACGCGCCCGGGGCATGGGGGACAATGACCGGGATCGTACGCACATGTGCGCCCCCGGACGCCGGACAGGAGCCGCCCCCATGCCCCGCCTCGCCCTCTACGCCCTCGCCGTGTGCGTCCTCGCCGTGGCGGCCGCAGCCGTCTCGTTCGCCGAGGGCAGCTGGCTGGGCATCGTCTGGATCCTGCTGCTCGGCGTGTCCTCGAACATCGCCTGGTACTACCTGCGCAAGGCGAAGAACGACAAGGCGGCGGCCGAGCGGGGCGGCGTCACGGGCTGACCGGCGTCACCGGCCGGGCCGCGTCACGGGTTGAGCGGGACGGCGGCGTTGCCCTCCCAGAAGCGGAAGAGACGCCAGCCGTTCCAGGTGTCCCACTCGCTGACCCCGAGGGCCCGCAGCACCGCGTCGATCATGTCGAAGAACGCGTGGTTGACCTCGGGGATCCACAGGAAGCCGAAGACCGCGAGCAGGCCGAACGGGGCGAAGGGCTCCAGCTGGCGGCGCACCTTCGCCGACAGCCAGGGCTCGATCACGCCGTAGCCGTCCAGGCCGGGGACCGGCAGGATGTTCAGGATCGTGGCGGTCACCTCCAGCATGACGAGGAAGCCGAGCGCGTAGCGGAGGTCGTCCGGCACGCCGTCGAGGGCACCCAGCCAGAACGGCGCCGAGACCACCGCGGCGAAGACGAGGTTCGTCAGCGGGCCGGCCGCCGAGACCAGGCTCCGCTTCCACCGGCCGCGGATGCGGTGCTGCTCGATGAAGACCGCGCCGCCGGGCAGACCGATGCCGCCCAGCACGACGAACACCAGCGGCAGCACGATGCTCAGCAGGGCGTGGGTGTAGGCGAGCGGGTTGAGGGTGAGGTAGCCGCGGGCGCCCACCGAGATGTCGCCGCCGTGGAGGGCGGTCCGGGCGTGCGCGAACTCGTGGAGGCACAGCGACACGATCCACGCCGAGGTCACGAACAGGAACACGGGCAGGCCCGGGTTCTTCGCGAAGTCGTTCCACACGGCCCATATGGAGACCGCCATGACGGCGACGAGGGCGAGGAAGACGGGGCTGATGCGCCGCTCGCCGCGGGCCGCGTCCGTTGTCATGAGTAGTGCTCCTGGGGAGGGGAGGGGCCGCCGGGACACCCCGCGGCCGGTGGGCGTACCGGGCGACGGTACTCGGTGCGCGACGATAAGGCGTAGCACGAAGTTCGAGCGGGGGGAGAATAGGGCGATGCGTTACGGCATCCTCGGCAGCACCCAGGTCCATTCCGGTGACGGGAACCTCCTTCCCCTCGGCGGGGCCCGGCTGCGCGCGCTGCTGGCCGCGCTGGCCCTGCGGCCCGGCCGGGTCCTGGACCCCGAGACGCTGATCGCCGAGGTCTGGGACGGCGCGCCGCCCGCCGACGCCACCGGCGCCCTGCAGGCGCTCGTCGGCCGGCTGCGGCGGGCCGTCGGCCACGACACGGTGGCCTCCGTAGCCGGCGGCTACCGGCTGTGCGCCGAGCCCGACGACGTCGACCTCCACCGCTTCGAGCGGCTCGCCGGCGAGGGCGAGCGGGCGCTGGCCGACGGCGACCCCGCCAAGGCCAGGGGCCTCCTCGACGACGCCCTCGCCCTGTGGCGGGGCCCGGCCCTGGCCGACCTCCCCGACCGCACCGCGCCGGCCGCCCGCTGTGACACCCGCCGCCTCGCCGCCCGCCGCGCCCGGCTGGCCGCCGGCGTGGCCCTCGGCGACGCCGCCGCGGTCCTGCCCGAGCTGGCCGAGCTCTGCGACGCCCATCCGCTGGACGAGCCGCTCCAGGTCATCCGGCTGCGCGCGCTGCGCGCCGCCGGCCGCCCGGCGGAGGCCCTCGCCGCGTACGCGGACGTGGCCCGCTCCCTGGCCGACCGCCTGGGCACCGACCCGGGCCCGGCCCTGCGCGCCCTCCACACCGAACTCCTCGCCTCGGAGCCGGTCCCCGACACCACGACGGCGCCACGCCCGGGTGCCGGGCCGGCCGTCGCCCCGCAGGCCGGCGGGCCCGGTTCCGGTCCCGGTGCGTACGCCCCCGGTGGGGCCGAGGGCGCCGCGGCCCACGTCGCCGCTCCCCGGGGGAACCTGCGGGCCCGGCTGACCTCGTTCGTCGGGCGGGAGGGGGAGCTCGCGCTGATCCGCCAGGATCTCGGGCGGCACCGGCTGGTGACCCTGCTGGGGCCCGGCGGGGCCGGCAAGACGCGGCTGTCGCAGGAGGCCGCCGAGGCCTCCGCCGCCGCGGAGGACCGCTGGCCCGACGGCGTGTGGCTGGCGGAGCTCGCGCCCGTCGACGACCCCGAGACCGTGCCCGAGGCCGTGCTGACCGCGCTCGGGGCGCGCGAGACCGTGGTGCGCAGCAGCGCCACCGAGGGGCTGCGGGGGGCCACGACGGACGCCGCCCTCGACCCGCTGGGCCGGCTGGCGGAGCACTGCGCCCGCCGCCGGATGCTGCTCGTCCTGGACAACTGCGAGCACGTGATCGGGGCCGCGGCCCGGCTCGCCGAGACGCTGCTCGCGCACTGCCCCGGCGTCACCGTGCTCGCCACCAGCCGGGAACCCCTCGCCGTGCCCGGCGAGCTGGTGCGGCCCGTGGAGCCGCTGCCGGACCCGGTGGCGCTGCGGCTGCTCGCCGACCGGGGCGCGGCCGCCCGGCCCGGCTTCCGGGTGGAGGACGACCCGGCGGCCTGCGCGGAGATCTGCCACCGCCTGGACGGGCTGCCGCTCGCCATCGAGCTGGCCGCGGCCCGGCTGCGGCTGCTGACCCCGCGCGGCCTCGCCGACCGCCTCGACGACCGCTTCCGGCTGCTGACGTCCGGCAGCCGGACCGTGCTGCCCCGCCAGCAGACGCTGCGCGCGGTCGTCGACTGGTCGTGGGACCTGCTGGACGCGCCCGAACGCGCCGTGCTGCGCCGGCTGTCCGTCTTCTCCGGCGGCTGCGACCTGGTGGCCGCCGAGGAGGTGTGCGCCGACGGCGCGGAGGTCGACGCGCTGGACGTGGCGGTCCTGCTCGGCTCGCTGGTCGACAAGTCGCTCGTGGTCGCGGCGCCCGCGGCCGGTGGCCAGATGCGCTACCGGCTGCTGGAGACCGTCGGGGAGTACGCCGGCGAGCGGCTGGACGAGGCCGGCGAGCGGGCGGCGGTCGAGCGGCTGCACCTGGTGGCCTACCGCGAACTGGCCCGCACCGCCGACCCCCTGCTGCGCGGTCCGGAGCAGCGCGCCTGGCTGGACCTGCTGGAGCGGGAGCACGACAACCTCCGCTCCGCGCTGCGCCGCGCCGTCGCCGCGGGCGAGGAGCAGGAGGCGCTGTGCCTCGTGCTGTCCCTGGGCTGGTTCTGGCAGCTGCGCGACCACCGCGCCGACGCCCGGCACTGGGCCGGGGCCGTCGCCGGGCTCGGCCCCGACCCGTTCGCCGATCCCGTCGTCCTGGCGCCGCCCCTGCTGCAGAGCTGCACGGAGCTGCCCCCGCCGATGCCGCCCGACCTGCTGCAGGAGGCGCGGCGGGGCGTCCGGCTGATCGCGGTCGCCAACTTCGAGGCCAATATGCGGGAGATCGGCGAGCCGGAGACGCAGCGCCTGCTGCGCGGCATCGTCACCGCCTACGGCGACGGGCAGCCGCAGAACTGCCGGGTGCCGGGTGTGATGTGGTACTACGCGAGCCTGATGACCGGGGCCGTGGACGACCTCTACGCGATCCTCGACGACGCCGTGGACCGCTGCCGCGCGCTGGGCTACGCCTGGGAGCTCGCCAACATGCTCCAGCTGCGCGCCAAGGTCCTCAACGACAGCCCGGACCGGATGGACCAGGGCATCGCGGACGCCGACGAGAGCCTGGAGATCTTCCGCGGTCTGGGCGATTCCTGGGGAGTGGCCGAGGCGCTGTCCGGCCGGGGCGAGGCCCTGGAGAAGCGGGGCAGGTTCGCGGACGCGGCCGAGGACTACCGGGAGGCCATCGACCGGGTCCGGGAGCTGGGTTCCGAGGGCCAGGTGCCGCTGCTGCGGGCCCGGCTGACGGAGGTGCTGGTCGAGGACGGCAGGCTCGACCTGGTGGAGGCGGAGGGCCTCTACCGGGAGGCGCTCGCCGACGTCGAGCGGGCCGGCCCGGACGCCGCCGCGTTCGTCCGCGTCCAGCTCGGCATCCTGCTGGGCCGGCAGCACCGGCTGGCGGAGGCGGCGGAGATCTTCGAGGAGCTGGCCGCCGAGTTCGGGGACCGGGCCATCCCGGTGTTCGAGGCCATGATGCACGGACTGCTGGCCTGGGTGGAGACCGTGCGGGGCCGTCCCGGGGACGCGCTGCCCCGGCTGCGCCTGGCCCTGGAGAAGGCCGACGACCGGCTCAGCAGGCTGATAGCGCCGCAGATGACCGCGATACAGCTGCTCAACGCCGGGCACGCGTACGCCGTGCTGGGCGGCGCGGAGCACGCCGCGAAGGGCGCCCGGCTGATCGGCGCCTCCGACGCGATGCGCCCGGCCGCCTTCCACATCGCGTCCCTGGAACGGGACATCCACACGGCCGCCGTGGAGCGGGCCCGCGCCGAGCTGGGGGAGGAGGCGTACGGGCGTGCGTACGCCGAGGGCGCCGGACTCTCTCCCGAGGAGGCCGGCGCCCTGGTGTGACGCGTCCCGGTGCGCACCGGGCGGTGCCGCGCGGCCCTCGCGGGCCGCTTCCCGGTCACGTCTTCTTGCGGAAACGGGCGACCGCCAGCGGCGCCGTGACGACCGTGATGCCCACGGACCAGGCCAGCGTCATCCACACCGAGTGGGCGACCGGGCCGCCGTTGATCAGGTTGCGGGCGGCGTCGGCGAGGTTGGACAGCGGGTTGTAGCGGGTGAAGGTCTCCAGCCAGCCGGGCATGTTGCCGGGCGGCGCGAAGATGGAGCTGCCGAACTGGAGGGGCATCAGGACGAGCATGGCGATTCCCTGCACCGCCTGGGCCGTCCGCAGGGCCAGGCCCAGCAGGATGAAGATCCACATCAGGGAGGCGCCGAAGACCATGGCGAGCGCGACGGCCGCCAGCAGGTTGAACACCGAGGTGCTGACGGTCAGGCCGACCGCGAAGCCCATGGCCAGCAGGATCACGGTGCCGATGAGCATCCGGCCGGTCTCGACGACGATCTTCGCGATGAGGACGGAGGACCGGGCTATCGGCATGGTGCGGAAGCGGTCCATCACCCCCTTCTTGAAGTCGTCGTTGATGCCCGAGCCGACCGCCATGGAGATCTGGATGCCCATCATGGCCATCAGGCCGGGCACGAGGTAGTTGACGTACTCCTTCTCGTGGCCCTTGCCGGCGATGGAGCCGCCGAAGACATAGGTGAAGAGCAGGATGAAGATGATCGGCATCATGACCGCGTCGAACATCGACTCGGGGTCCTGCCTGATCTGGAGCATGTTGCGCCGGGCGAGGGCGCCGATGTGCCGGAGATTGCCCCGCAGGCCGATCCGGCCCTCCCGGGCGGGCGCCGCCGGGGGCGCGCTGACCGTCGTCGCGCTCATGCCGCGACCTCCACGAGCTCGTCGTTGCGGGTGGGCTGCTCGGCGTCGTGCGTGGACGTCTTCTGGCCCGTGATGGCGAGGAAGACCTCGTCGAGGCTGGGCAGGTGGGTGCTGATCCCGGCCAGGGCGAAGCCGCGCTCGCCCAGCAGGGACACCACGGCGGTCAGCTGCTCGTCGCTGACGATCGGGACGTTGACCACGCCCTCGGCCACGTCCGCGGTCGCGCCGGCGATGCCGTCGAGACCGGCCCGGGTGACCGCGTCGGCCAGCTCGTGGAGCCGGCCCGCGTCGGCCGGGCGGACCTGGAGGGTGCGGCCGCCGACCTTGGCCTTCAGCTCGTCCACCCGGCCGCCGGCGATGACCTTGCCGCGGTCGATGACGGTCAGCTCGTGGGCGAGCTGCTCGGCCTCCTCCATGTACTGCGTGGTGAGCAGGACCGTGGTGCCCTCGCCGACCATGCGCTGGACCTCCTCCCACACCTCGTTGCGGGTGCGGGGGTCGAGGCCGGTGGTGGGCTCGTCCAGGTAGAGCACCGACGGCCGGCCGATCATGGAGGCGGCCAGGTCGAGCCGGCGGCGCATACCGCCGGAGTAGGTGCCCGAGGGGCGCTTGGCGGCCTCGGTCAGCGAGAAGCGCTCCAGCATCTCGTCCGCGCGGCGGCGGGCGTCCTTGCGGGAGAGGTCGAGGAGCCGCCCGATCATGTAGAGGTTCTCCCAGCCGGAGAGCTTCTCGTCCACGGAGGCGTACTGGCCGGTGAGGCCGATGGTCCGGCGCAGCTGCCGGGGCTGGTGGACCACGTCGTAGCCGGCGACCCGGGCGGTGCCCGCGTCCGGCCGGATGAGGGTGGAGAGGCAGCGGACCAGCGTGGTCTTGCCCGCGCCGTTGGGGCCGAGGACACCGAGGACGGTGCCCTCGCGCACGTCCAGGTCGACCCCGTCCAGCGCTCTGGTCTCGCCGAAGTGCTTGACCAGGCCCCGTACTTCGACGGCGTTCCCGCCGCTTCGTGGGCTGTCGTTTCGCTTCATGGCCCTTACGGTGCCAGGCGTCACCGACAGCGGGCCGACGGCCGCCCGGCACCGGGTGCCGGGCACCGACAGGCCACCGACAGATCGCCGACAGCCCCCCGGTGCCCGGCCCCCGGGCCCTGGCGGATCAGTGGAAGGAGTGCTCCTCGGCCGGGTACGCGGCGCCGACGACGTCCTCCGCGAAGGCCTTCGCGGCGTCGCCGAGGGTCTCGCGCAGCCGCGCGTACTGCTTGACGAAGCGCGGCACCCGGCCGGACGTCATGCCGGCCATGTCGGTCCACACCAGCACCTGGGCGTCGCACTCCACGCCCGCGCCGATGCCGACGGTCGGGATGTGGAGGGTCCGGGTGACCTCGGCGGCCAGCTCCGCCGGGACCAGCTCCAGGACCACCGCGAAGGCGCCCGCGTCCTGGACGGCCTTGGCGTCGCGCAGCAGCTGCGCCGCCGCCTCCTCGCCGCGGCCCTGGACGGGGTAGCCGCCGTAGGCGTTGACCGACTGCGGGGTGAGGCCGATGTGCGCCATCACCGGGATGCCGGCCTGGACCAGCAGCTCGATCTGGTGGGCCGAGCGCTCGCCGCCCTCCAGCTTGACCGCGCCGACGCCCGCCTCCTTCACCAGCCGGGTGGCGTTGCGCAGCGCCTGGACCGGGCCCTCCTGGTACGAGCCGAAGGTCAGGTCGCCGACGATCAGGGCGCGCCGGGTGCCGCGTACGACGGCGGCCGAGAGCAGGGTCATCTGGTCCATGGTCACGGGGACCGTGGAGTCGTAGCCGAGGTGGCAGTTGCCCATGGAGTCGCCCACCAGCAGGACGGGTATGCCGGCCTCGTCGAAGACGGAGGCGGTCATCGCGTCGTAGGCGGTCAGCATGGGCCACTTCTCGCCGCGCTCCTTGGCGCGGGCGATGTCGCGGACGGTGATGCGCCGAGAGCTCGTTCCGCCGTACAGCGCCTTGTCGTTCCTCTGGCTGCTGTCGGGGGTCGTCACAGCGTGCGTCATGGCCGGTGCTCCTGTGTGTGTCGTCTCGAGGCGCCCTGACGGCGTCCCCGGATCCCCTCCATGCTGACACGGCCCGGGCGGGCGGGGAAGCGGCCCCCGCGGCCTCCCTGCGAGTGATACGAGACGGCACCGTATCGGAACTGCCCTAGGCTGGGACCATGGCAACCCCCGACACCCCCGCGCCGCCGCCCCGCAGGGTCCCCGAGGCCGTGCACCGCCGGCGCTGGGCCGTCCTGTCCGTCCTCCTGTGCAGCCTCCTCGTGGTCGTCCTCGGCAACTCCGTCCTCAACGTGGCGATGAAGACGCTCGCCGCGCCCGCGCCCGAGGGCCTGGGTGCCACCCAGAGCGAGCTGGAGTGGGCGATCAACTCCTACACGCTGGTGTTCGCCGGCATGCTGTTCACCGCGGGCCTGCTCGGCGACCGCTGGGGGCGCAAGCGGACGCTGATCTTCGGTATGGCCGTGTTCGGGATCGGCTCCGCGCTGGCCGCGCTGGCCGGCTCCCCGGAGGAGCTGATCGCCTACCGCGCGCTCATGGGCTTCGGCGGCGCCTTCGTGATGCCCTCGACGCTCGCCGTCATCATGAACGTCTTCGATCGCGAGGAGCAGCCCAAGGCCATCGGCATCTGGGCCGGCGCGGTCGGACTGGCCATCGCCCTGGGGCCGATCACCGGCGGCCTGCTGCTCAGCCACTTCTGGTGGGGCTCGGTCTTCCTGATCAACCTGCCCATCGTCACCGCGGCGCTGATCGCGATGATCGTGCTGGTGCCCGACTCCCGGGACCCGAGCCCGGGCCGGCTCGACCCGGTCGGCGTGCTGCTGTCCGTCGCCGGGCTCGTGCTGCTGGTCTACGGGATCATCAAGGGTGGCCAGCTCGCCGACTTCACCGTCCCCGAGGTCTGGGGGACGACCGGCGGCGGCCTGCTGGTGCTCACCCTGTTTGTCCTCCACGAGCGGCGCAGCGGCAACCCCGCGATGGACGTGCGCTACTTCCGGAACCCCGCCTTCTCGGCCGCCGTCACCTCGCTCGCCCTGGTCTTCTTCGGGCTGATGGGCGTCACCTTCTTCATGGTCTTCTACCTGCAGAGCGCCCGGGGCCTCACCCCGCTGCAGAGCGGGCTGCTGATGCTGCCGCTGGCCGCCGCCCAGATGGTCTTCGCGTCGCGCACCCGGATCGTCGTCCAGCGGTTCGGCGCCCGCGCCGTGTGCACCGCCGGCATGCTGGGCATGGCCGTCACGATGGCGGGCTACGCCTTCCTCGAGGCCGACACACCCCTGTGGGTGCTGGAGATCCTCTTCCTCTTCCAGGGCACCGCGATGGCGCACATCACCCCGCCCGCCACCGTCTCGATCATGCAGTCGCTGCCCCGGGAGAAGGCCGGCTCGGGCTCCGCGGTGAACAACACCTTCCGCCAGATCGGCGGCGCCCTCGGGGTCGCCGTCCTGGGCTCCGTCCTCTCCACCGTCTACCGCGACGGCGTCGCCGACCGGCTCGCGGCCGTCCCGGAGCTCGACGGGGAGGCCCGGCACGCGGCCGGCGAGTCGATCGAGGCCACCCTCGCCGTCGCCCGCCGGCTCGGCCCCGGCGGCCGCGACCTCGTGGGCCCGGCCCACGAGGCCTTCCTCCACGCCATGCACGTCACCGTCCTGGGCGCCGCCGCCTTCGCCCTGCTCGGGGCGCTGGTCGCGGTGCGCTTCCTGCCCGCCAAGGGCGCGGCCCGCGCCACCGCCGGGCCCGTCGGCGCCGACCCCCGGGCCCGGCAGGCCGAGGCCGAGGGGGCGGAGGGATGACCGCACCCACCGCGGGCCGCCCCGGCCGGCCGCGCAGCGCGGCCGTCGACACCGCCGTCGTCGAGACGGTGCTGCGGCTGCTGGAGGAGGGCACCGGCGTCGCCGAGCTGTCGATGGAGCGCATAGCCCGCGAGGCCGGCGTCGGCAAGGCCACCGTCTACCGGCGCTGGCCCGGCAAGGAGGCGGTGCTGCTCGACGTGCTGCGCTCCCTCGACGAGGCCGTGCCCGGCCCCACCGGGGGCCCGGTGCGCGACGACCTCGTCGCCCTGCTGGAGTTCCTGCGCCGGCGCGGCCTGGCCAAGCGCTCCTCCGCCGTCCTGCGCACCGTCGTGGCCGAGGTGCGGGCCCGGCCCGCGCTGTGGGACGAGTACCACGACACCGTCGTACGGGCCCGGCGCGAGGCGTTCGCGGCGGTGCTGCGGCGCGGCATGGCGAACGGGGAGGTCCGCGCCGACCTCGACGTCGCGTTCCTCACCGACCTCTTCGTCAGCCCGATGCTCTCCCGGGCGCTGTTCCACGCGGAGCAGGACCTTCCGGAGGGGTTGTCCGAGCGGATCGTGGACACCCTGCTGGAGGGCGTACGGCCGGCGTGAGGCCGGCGTGAGGCCGATGTGAGGCCGATGTGAGGCCGACGTGAGAAGGCACACGGGGGGACTCGTCCGAATGTGCCCGTTGTGTCACAGGAGCCCGTCCCGGCCGGGTCCGGAGGAACCCGCTCAGGCCGGACGCTCGTCCTCCTCCCCGACGCCCCGGCCAGGGACGTCGAGGATCGGACCCGCCGTCATGATCACCTATGGTCGGAGGGCGGGGAAGCAGCGGACGGAACGGGTGAGGACAGCGATGCCGCAGGCATACACGGAGGAGACGGGTCTCGGGGAAGCGGGTCCGGAGCGGACCGGCTCCGGAGTCCCGCACCTCCTGCGCCGGTGGCGGGACCAGTGGCGGGGCCGGGACGTCTGGCGACGCGGCGTGGTCGTGGCGGCCCTCGCCGTCCTGCTCGCCCTGCTGATGCTGCTGCACGCCGACATACCCAACCGGGTGGGCAACCTCGGCAGCCTCACCGAGACCTTCCTCCCCTGGCTGGGCCTGCTGATCCCGGTGCTGCTGGTGTGCGCGGTGATGCGGCGCTCGGCGACCGCCCTCGTCGCCCTGCTGCTGCCGGCCGTCATCTGGGTCAACCTCTTCGGCGGCCTGCTGGGCACCAAGTCCGCCAAGGGCGGCGACTTCACCGTCGCCACCCACAACGTCAACGCCCAGAACCCCGACCCCGCCGGCACCGCCCGGGCCGTCGCCGCCTCCGGCGCCGACGTCGTGGCCCTGGAGGAGCTCAGCGACGCCTCCCGCTACGAGCGCGCGCTGGCCGGCGCCTACCCGTACCACGCCGTGCACGGCACGGTCGGCGTGTGGAGCAGGTACCCGCTCTCCGACGACCGCCCGGTCGACATCCGCATGGGCTGGACCCGCGCGCTGCGCGCCACCGTCCAGACCCCGAAGGGCCCGGTCGCCGTCTACGTCGCCCACCTGCCGTCGGTGCGGGTGAAGTTCAACGCCGGCTTCACCGCCGGGCAGCGCGACAACAGCGCGGCCGCCCTCGGCCAGGCCATCGCCCGCGAGCCGGTCAAGAAGGTCGTCCTCCTCGGTGACCTCAACGGCACCATGAACGACCGTTCGCTGGCCCCCGTCACCTCGCAGCTGCGCTCGGCGCAGGGCGCGGCCGGGGACGGCTTCGGCTTCAGCTGGCCGGCGGGCTTCCCGATGGCCCGTATCGACCAGATCATGGTGCGCGGCGTGGCCCCGGTCTCGGCCTGGTCCCTGCCGGCGACGGCGAGCGACCACCTGCCGGTCGCGGCGCGCGTCACCCTCTGAGGCGCCGCCGCCGGGGGACGCCCGGGCGCACACTGGAGGCATGTGCCGGAGCATCAAGACCCTCAGGCCCCCGGTCACGCCCGACGCGGGCGAGGACGACATCCGGGCCGCCGCCCTCCAGTACGTGCGCAAGGTGTCCGGCTTCCGGGCGCCCGCCGCGCACAACCGGGCCGTCTTCGACGAGGCCGTGGACGCCGTGGCCGAGGCCACGGCGCGGCTCCTCGACGGCCTGGTCGTGCGCGGGGCGTCGTAGGGAGGCCCCGGGGGGCGTCAGACCTCGCGCCAGTTGTTGGTGATCGGCAGCCGGCGGTCCTTGCCGAAGCCCTTCGGGGAGATCTTCGTGCCCGGCGGGTACTGGCGGCGCTTGTACTCCGCAGTGTCGACCAGGCGCAGGATCCGGGTGACGAGCTCCGGGTCGAAGCCCTCCGCCACGATGTCCGCGCGGCCCCGGTCGCGGTCGACGTACAGCTCCAGGAGACGGTCCAGCACCTCGTAGTCCGGCAGCGAGTCCGTGTCGACCTGGCCGGGGCGCAGCTCGGCGCTCGGCGGCTTGGTGATGGAGTTCTCCGGGATCGGCGGGGTCCCGCCGCGCTCGGCCGCCGCCCGGTTGCGCCAGCGGGCGAGGCGGAAGATGCCGGTCTTGTAGACGTCCTTGATGGGGCCGTACGCGCCGACGGAGTCGCCGTAGAGCGTGGAGTAGCCGCAGGCCAGCTCGGACTTGTTGCCCGGGGCCAGCACGATGTGGCCCTCCTGGTTGGAGATCGCCATCAGCAGGGTGCCGCGCAGGCGGGACTGGAGGTTCTCCTCGGCGAGGCCGGTGAGGCCCAGCGACCCCATGTACGCGTCGAACATCGGGGCGATCGGCACGGTCCGGAAGTTCAGGCCCGTGCGGCGGGCGAGGTCCTCGGCGTCGGCGATCGAGTGGTCGGAGGAGTAGCGCGAGGGCATGGCCACGCCGTACACGTTCTCCGGGCCGACCGCGTCGCAGGCGATGGCCGCGACGAGCGCCGAGTCGATGCCGCCGGACAGGCCGATCAGGACGCTGCGGAAGCCGTTCTTCGTCACGTACGCGCGCAGGCCCGTCACCAGCGCCAGGTAGACCTCCTCGTCGTCGCTCAGGTGCGGCGCCCCGCCGCCGGTGAACTCCGGCTCGTACGGGGGCAGCACATCGGCGGAGAGCGTGACGTGGTCGATGCGCAGCCCGTCGTCGACGATGCCGGAGGGCACCTCGGCGGGGGCCGCGGGCAGGTCGAGGTCGAGCACCACGCAGCGCTCCTCGAACTGCGGGGCGCGGGCGACGACCTCGCCGTCGCGGTCGACGACGATCGTGTCGCCGTCGAAGACCAGCTCGTCCTGACCGCCGGTCATCGCGAGGTAGGCGGTGGTGCAGCCGGCCTCCCGGGCGCGCCTGCGGACCAGCTCCAGGCGGGTGTCGTCCTTCTCGCGCTCGTAGGGGGAGGCGTTGATGGACAGCAGCAGCCCGGCCCCGGCGGAGCGGGCCGCCGGCACCCGGCCGCCCTCCTGCCAGAGGTCCTCGCAGATGGCCAGCGCCACGTCCACACCGTGGACGCGCACCACGGGCATGGTCTCGCCGGGCACGAAGTACCGGAACTCGTCGAAGACGCCGTAGTTCGGCAGGTGGTGCTTGGCGAAGGTGAGCACGGCCTCGCCGCGGTGGAGCACGGCGGCGGCGTTGCGCGGCGAACCGGCGGGGCGGCCCAGCCGGTGGCCGGACTCCTCGCTGCGGTCCAGGTAGCCGACGACGACCGGCAGCTCGCCGAGGCCCTCCGCCCGGAGGCGCTCGGCCAGCGAGCGCAGCGCGGCGCGGCCGGCCTCGACGAAGGAGCTCCGCAGCGCCAGGTCCTCGACGGGGTAGCCGGTCAGCGCCATCTCGGGGAACGCCACCAGGTGGGCGCCCTGCTCGGCGGAGCGCCGGGTCCAGCGGACGATCGTCTCGGCGTTCCCGGCGAGGTCGCCGACGCGGGAGTCGATCTGGTTCAGGGCGAGACGAAGTTGAGCCACGCCGCCAGTCTAATCGTCTGACTGACGCAATGTCGTGTGAGCGGGGCCACGCGCGGTCGTGAAGAAGGCATTCCCCTGGCAGTGAATTGGAATCTTGTGACAAGCTGCGCGATCTACCCGTGGCGCAATTCCGGCTGCGGGTTCCTTGATGTTTTGTCAGAAATTCCATGAGGAGACTCGTTGAGCATGCAGCCGCCGCAGTGGGGTCCGCCGGCCCCGGGCAGCAACCCCTACCCCCCGGCCGCTCCCGCCCAGCCCTACCAGGGCGGTTACCCGCAGCAGCAGGCCCCGGCGGGCTACGGCTACCCGGCGGCTCCCGCCCCGATGCCCGGCTACCCGCAGCAGGGTGGTGCGGCTCATTTCGGCCTGTCCATGAAGCGCCGCAATCCCTTCGCCGCCTGGCTGGGCCTGCCGCTCATCACCCTCGGCATCTACGGCCTGGTCTGGTACTACAAGATCAATAAGGAGATGGCGGAGTTCGACAACCGCCGTCAGATCAACCCCGGGACGGCGCTGCTCGCCATCACGCTGGGCGGCTTCCTGATCGTGCCGCCGTTCGTCTCGCTCTACCGGACCGGCCGGCGGATCGCCGACGCCCAGCGCGCCGCGGGCCTGCAGCCCACCTGCAGCGGTGGCCTCGGCCTGCTGCTGGGGTTCCTCGGCTTCTACGGCCTCTACTACCAGATCGAGCTGAACAAGGTCGTGGACCGCTACGGCCAGATCCAGCCCGGCACCCAGGTGCCGCTGGCGTTCTGAGCCGTCGCGTACGGGCCCGCGCCGCGTCCGGCGCGGGCCCGTGGCGTACCCGGACGGCCGGACGCCCTAGGAGCGGTAGCCCAGCACCGTCATCATCCCGGACTCCGCGTGGTAGACGTTGTGGCAGTGGATCATCCACAGCCCGGGGTTGTCCGCGTCGAAGTCGGCCGTGACCCGCTCGCCCGGCAGCACGATCGCGGTGTCCTTGCGCGGCCCGCCGCCGGCCAGCGCGAAGGTGTGGCCATGGAGGTGCATCGGGTGCCACATGGTGGTCTCGTTGACGAACACCAGCCGCACCCGCTCGCCCGCGCGCACCGGGTGCCGCCGGTCCGGGTCGTACGGCGCGCCGTCGATCGCCCAGTCGTACTTCGCCATCGAACCGGTGAGCCGCAGCGTGAGCGTGCGGTCGGGGCGCCGGTCCGCCAGGCGGACGCCCGCCGCGGCCTTCAGCCGGCCGGCGGTCAGCGGGGCGCTGTCCAGCTCCCGGGGCCGGACGTCCGCCGCGGGCGCCGTCCCGCCGCCGGTGCGCAGCAGGGCCAGCGCGGTGCGCTTCTTGCCCTCCGCCAGCGCGGTCAGGGGGAAGACGCCGTCCTTGGCCTCGACCAGTACGTCGTAGCGCTCGCCCATGCCGAGCAGCAGGGAATCGGTCTCCGTGTGCTCGACCGGGAAGCCGTCGCTGTGGGTGACGGTCATCCGGTGGTCGCCGAGCGCCACCCGGAAGGCGGTGTCGCCGCCCGCGTTGATCAACCGCACCCGGATGCGGTCGCCGGGCCGTGCCGTGAACGTCCGCGGGTCCTCGGGAACGCGGCCGTTGACGAGATAGTGCGGATAGGCGACGTCGCCCGCGTCGCCGCCGAGGACGTCGCTGGTGGCGCCCATCAGCATCCGGGAGGGCCCGGAGGGCGCCGGGGAGGCGGCCGCGGCCCGGCCGGTCATCGCCATGTGCGACATGTCGTGGCCCCCACCGTGCCCCCCGCCCCCACCGTGCCCCCCGCCGCCGTGGCCCGCGCCGCCCCCGCCGTGATCCATGCCGCCCATGCCCTGGGAGAGCTCCGCGAGCACGCCGTCCGGAGTGCTGCCGTCGACCCCGTCGACCCAGTCGTCGAGGACGACGACCCACTCCTTGTCGTACGACAGCGGTTCCTTCGGGTCCTCCACGATCAGCGGCGCGTACAGCCCCCGGTCCTGCTGGGTGCCCGCGTGGGGGTGCAGCCAGTACGTGCCGGGGTGGGTGACGTTGAAGCGGTAGTCGAACGACGCGCCGGGCCGCACGGACCGCTGGGTGAGGCCGGGGACGCCGTCCATGTCGTTGCGCAGCGCCAGCCCGTGCCAGTGCACGGAGGTGGGCTCGGGCAGGTGGTTGGCGAGGGTGAGGGCGAGGGTGTCGCCCGCGGTGACGCGGATCTCCTCGCCGGGCAGCGCGTCGCCGTACGCCCAGGACGCGACCGTGCGGCCGCCGCCCAGGTCGAGCCGGGCCGGGGTGGCGGTGAGCCGGACGTCGCGGACGCGGCCGGAGCCGGCCCTGGCGGCCTCGGCGGCGGCGACCTCCTTGCCGCCGGGGGAGACGTAGCCGGCCGGTGAGGATCCGGCCTTTCGCGGGGAGCCGGAGCAGGCGCTGAGCAGGCCGCCGCCGGTCAGGGCGATGCCCGCGCCGAGCACGGCGCGGCGGGTGGTCGTACGCATGGGGAAGTGCACCTCGTGGGTGTGGTGTCGGTGGTGTCGTACGCGGGGACGGCGCGCGGGGCGCCGCCCGCGCTATACGCGCAGCACCGACAACCGGGCGAGGGCCTTCCGCCGCGGTGGCGGCGGGACGGGCCACAGGGCGCGCGAGAACCACGCGCCGGGCCCCGCCGGGACCGCGCCGACGGGAAGCCCGAGGGCGACGACGGCGGCCAGGGCGAGGAGGAGGGCGAGCACCCAGCCGGCTCCGGCCCCGGCGCCGGACCCGAGGACGGCGAGGCAGACGGACATGGGGTCCATGCCGGGGGGTCCGTGGCCGGCGGGGGCGTCCACGGCCCGGGGGCCGTGCCCGGCGGCGGGGTCCTGGGCGCGAGGCGCGCCGTGCGGCGCGGCGGCGCCGTGCGCGGCGTGTCCGGTGGCCCCGTCGGCGACGACCGCCGTCCGCGGGGGCTCATGGCGGGGATGGCCGAGTGTGTGCATCGTCACGATGCCGAGGACCAGCGCGGCGAACAGCAGCAGCCGGCCGCACCACGCGCCGACCCCCCGCCGTCCTTGCACCGCCTGCCTCCCGAGCCCTCCGACCTTCCCGGCACCCTACCCCCTCGGGGTATGCCGTCTCCAGGTGTCCGGCGGCGGGGAGCGGGGCACGGATGTGCGCAGAGAGACCCCAAGGGCCGATTATGGGGCGAAAAGATCGACGCACGGCCCCGAAGGACCCCCTCCCCCCATGACCATCACGGAACAGGTGCGGGAGGACAGTCCCCGCACCGCCGTCGTCCCCGGCCCGGGCCCCGAACGGGCGCAGTTCATCTCCTGGGCGACGCTCGCCCTGATGACCACCGCCTCCGTGGCGAACCTGCGCCCCTCGCCCTCCATGGCGCTCTACGGACTGGCCGCCGTCTTCCTCTACCTCCTGCCGGCCGTGGTCTTCCTGCTGCCGACCGCCCTGGTCTCCGCCGAGCTCGCCTCCGGCTGGACCGGCGGCGTCTACCGGTGGGTCAGCGAGGGCCTGTCCAAGCCGCTGGGCTTCCTCGCCGTGTGGTGCCAGTTCGCGATGACCATCGCGTACTACCCGAGCCTGCTGGCGTACGTGGCGAGCACCTTCGCGTACGTCATCGACCCCTCGCTGGCCGGCAACGGCCTCTACGTCGCCGCCGTCATCGTCGTCGTCTACTGGGCGGGCGTGCTGGTCTCCTCGCGCGGCACCAAGGCGGTCGCCGGGCTGTCCAGCATGGGCCTGATCGCCGGCACCCTGATCCCGGGCGCGGTCCTCGTCGTCCTCGGCGTCGTCTTCCTCGCCCAGGGCAACCCCTCCGCCGCGCCCATGGACACCGGGCACGTCCTGCCGCCGTGGACCGGGCCGGCCAGCCTCGTCCTCGTCGTCAACAACTTCCTGTCCTACGCGGGCATGGAGATGAACGGTGTGCACGTCTCGTCCCTGCGCGAGCCCGGCCGGCAGTACCCGCGCTCGGTCTTCCTGGCCACCGGACTCGTTCTGCTGATCTTCATCCTGCCCGCGCTCGCCATCAGCTGGGTGATGCCGGGCGAGGACCTGAGCCTGACCGCCGGCGTGATGCAGGCGTTCCAGGGCTTCTTCGACCACTTCCACGTGGGCTGGCTGACCAAGGTCGTCGGCCTGCTGCTGGTCGCCGCCGCGCTCGGCGGCATGCTGACCTGGATGTCCGGCCCGTCCCAGGGCCTGCTGGCGGTCGCGCGCCAGGAGGGCTATCTGCCGCCCGCCCTCCAGCGGCTCAACCGGCACGGCGCACCCCGCGCGATCATGGTCGCCCAGGGGGTGCTGACCACCCTCATCGCGGGCCTGTACGCCTTCCTGCCCGACGTCTCCAGCGCCTACTGGATCTTCTCCGTGGTCGCCACGCAGATCTACCTCGTCGTCTACCTGCTGATGTTCGCCGCCGTCATCCGGCTGCGCACCCTCCGGCCCGAGCGGCCCCGCGGCTTCCGCGTGCCGGCCGTCCGCCTGGTCGCGGGCACCGGCTTCGTCGCCTCGGCCGCCGCGATGTGCATCGGCTTCGTGCCGCCGGAGCAGTTCGGCGGCCAGCCGCTGTGGCGCTACCTGCTGATCGTGGGCGGCGGGCTGGCGACCCTCGGGCTGCTGGCGCCGCTGGCGTTCCTCGCGTTCCGCAAGCCGCACTGGGTGACGGCCGGGGACCGCGGGACCCGCCCGGTCGAGTAGCCTGCGCGTGCTCGTCCGGCGACCGGCGGAGGGGCGCGGAGATGCGAGGGGGACTGGATGAGCGGTTTCGAGCGGCCACCCGGACGGATGCTGCGCGTCGGCGGCGTCCCCCTCCACGTGCTGTGCGAGGGGTCGGGGCCGCCGTGCGTGCTCAGCCCCGGGCTGGGCATGGCCTGGTTCGACTGGGAGCCCGTCGTCCCGCTGCTCACCCCCCACCGGACGGTGGTCCGCTTCGACCGGCCCGGGCTGGGCTTCAGCGCCCCGCCGGCCGGGCCGCCCACGGCCGCAGCGGAGGGTGCCCGGATAGCGGGCGTCCTGGACGCCCTCGGGCTGACCGGCCCGGCCACCGTCGTCGGCCACTCGCTCGCCGCCTTCCACGCCGAGGCGTTCGCCCGGCTCCACCCCGAGCGCACGGCCGGGCTCGTCCTCGCCGACCCCAGCGTCGAGGAGAACGCCCGGCCGGTGCCGGCGCTGGGGCTGCGCACCGCCGCCGCGCACGTGCGCGGCCTGGCCTTCTCCGCCGCCGGGCTGCCCCGGGCGCTCGGCCCCGCCCTGCGCCGGCTCGGCGTCCGGGTCGCCTCCCTCACCCGCGACGACCCGGCCCCGGCCGACCTGGTGCGCCGCGTCTACGGCACCGGGCGCGTGGTGCGGGCGGTGCTCATGGAGAACGCCCGCTACTACGACGTCGCCGCCGAGCTCCAGGACCTGCGCGCCCACCACCCGCTGCCGCCCGCCCCCGTCACCGTCCTGGCCGCCTCCACCGGCACCGGCTCCGCGGACGAGCTCCGCTGGCTGGAGCGCCAGCGGGCCCTCGCCGCCCTGCTCGACGGGCGCTTCGAGGCCGTGGCGCCGGCCGGCCACCTGCTGATGTACGACCGGCCGCAGTCCATCGCGGCGGCCGTCCTCGCCACCCCGTTCGTACGTGCCTGACCGCCGGGCCGTTCGGTTCAGCCGGCGCAGGAGTCCAGCATCTTCGTGAGGGTGTTCCGCTCGGCCGCGGTGATGCTCAGCGCGTAGGTGCTCTTGACCGACACCCAGGCCCGGCCGTAGACGCACCAGGCGGCCCGGTCCGGGGGCTGCCACTGGTCCGGGGACTGGTCGCCCTTGGAGCGGTTGGTGGCCGCCGAGACGGTGAGCAGCTGCGGATGCGTCAGGTCGTTGGCGAACGCCTTGCGCCGGTCGTTGTCCCACTTGTCGGCACCCGACCGCCAGGCGTTGGCCAGCGGAACGATGTGGTCGATGTCGACCTGGGAGCCCTTGGTGTACGTCTTGCCGTCGTACAGGCTGAGCCAGGTGCCCGAGACCGCCCGGCACTGGTCGTCCCGCTTGACGTCCTTGCCGTCGCGCTCCAGCACCGTCTCGCGGGTGTCGCAGCGGTTCCCCTGCTGCGCCCAGTGCGGGAAGGCGGAGCGGCTGTAGCCCGACATGGAGTGCGGGGCCTCCTCCTTCAGCGCCTTCAGCCGCGTCCGGGCGTCCGCGACCGGCGGGAGGCCGGGCAGCGCGGCTGTCCCGGCGCCCTTCGATCCCTCGGCGCCCTTCGATCCCTCGGCGCCCTTCGATCCCTCGGCGCCCGGTGATCCCTTGGCGCCCGGTGATCCCTTGGCGTCCGGCGTGGCACCGGAGCCCTTGCCGCCCGAGCCCTTGCCGCCCGAGTCCTCCTTCCCGCAGCCGGCCAGCGCGACGACCGCCGCGACGGCCACCGCGACGACGCGTGCTCCCCAGGCCCCCGGAGCCATGGCTCCGGCGTGACGTCGTGTCCGCATCCGGCATCCCCCCTCGGTCCCGCGAAGAGGCTTCCCGCCCGGTACGGGAGGAAATCCAGCGGATCGGGAGGGGCAAGATCCACCCTGCGAACGTACGATGCACCCATAAGGCGGAACGGTGCGGCTGCCGCCCGGAAACCCCCCGGTAACCCCGGGACGTGATACTCAAGGTCCAGCCTGTGCCCGCACCCGGTGAAACGAGCCGTCTGACCTGCAAGGATAGGTAGCTATGGATAAGCAGCAGGAGTTCGTGCTCCGCACGCTCGAAGAGCGCGACATCCGGTTCGTCCGGCTGTGGTTCACCGACGTCCTGGGCTACCTGAAGTCCGTGGCCGTCGCCCCCGCCGAGCTGGAGCAGGCCTTCGACGAGGGCATCGGTTTCGACGGGTCCGCGATCGAGGGCTTCGCCCGGGTCTACGAGTCCGACATGATCGCCAAGCCGGACCCGGGGACCTTCCAGATCCTGCCCTGGCGCGCGGAGGCCCCGGGCACCGCCCGGATGTTCTGCGACATCCTCATGCCGGACGGTTCGCCGTCCTACGCGGACCCCCGCTACGTCCTCAAGCGCATCCTGGCCAAGACCTCGGACCTCGGGTTCACCTTCTACACCCACCCCGAGATCGAGTTCTTCCTGCTCAAGGACAAGCCGGTGGACGGCACCCGCCCGGTGCCCGCCGACTCCTCCGGCTACTTCGACCACACCCCGCAGAACGTCGGCATGGACTTCCGCCGCCAGGCCATCACCATGCTGGAGTCCATGGGTATCTCGGTGGAGTTCAGCCACCACGAGGGCGCCCCGGGCCAGCAGGAGATCGACCTGCGCTACGCCGACGCGCTGTCCACCGCCGACAACATCATGACCTTCCGGCTGGTGATGAAGCAGGTGGCGCTGGAGCAGGGCGTGCAGGCCACGTTCATGCCCAAGCCGTTCTCCGAGTACCCCGGCTCCGGCATGCACACCCACCTCTCCCTCTTCGAGGGCGACCGCAACGCGTTCCACGAGTCCGGCGCCGAGTACCAGCTGTCCAAGGTCGGCAAGTCCTTCATCGCCGGCCTGCTGCGGCACGCGGGCGAGATCTCCGCCGTGACCAACCAGTGGGTCAACTCCTACAAGCGCATCTGGGGCGGCTCCCAGCGCACCGCCGGCGCCGGCGGCGAGGCCCCCTCGTACATCTGCTGGGGCCACAACAACCGTTCGGCCCTCATCCGGGTGCCCATGTACAAGCCGGGCAAGACCGGCTCCACCCGGGTCGAGGTCCGCTCCATCGACTCCGGCGCCAACCCCTATCTGACCTACGCGGTGCTGCTGGCCGCCGGTCTGAAGGGCATCGAGGAGGGCTACGAGCTCCCGGCCGGCGCCGACGACGACGTCTGGGCGCTGTCCGACGCCGAGCGCCGCGCCATGGGCATCGAGCCGCTCCCGCAGAACCTCGGCGAGGCCATCGAGCTGATGGAGCGCAGCGAGCTCGTCGCCGAGACCCTCGGCGAGCACGTCTTCGACTTCTTCCTGCGCAACAAGAAGCAGGAGTGGGAGGAGTACCGCTCCGAGGTCACCGCCTTCGAGCTGCGCAAGATGCTGCCGGTGCTCTGACCGGCACCGGACCCCCCGACCGCGGACGGACGAGAGGCAGCCGATGACCGTGCCCGACGGGCGCCGCAGCAGTGCCTACACCCGCTTGCTGCGGTACGGCTTCACCGACCCCGTCGGTGCCGAACGGCTGCTGGAGGGGTCCGCGCTGGCCACCACCGGGGCCGACCCGGTGCTGCTCGAAGCGCTCGGCGGCACCGCCGACCCGGACCTCGCGCTGCGCGGGCTGGCCCGGCTGGCCGAGGCGCTGGACGCGCGGGGGGAGGGGGAGCGGCGGGAGCTGCTGGAGACGCTGGTGGCCGCCAAGCCGCTGCGCGACCGGCTGCTGGGGGTGCTGGGCGTCTCCGAGGCGCTCGGCGACCACCTCGCCCGGCACCCGTACGACTGGCGCGCGCTGGACGGCCACGACACGGCCGGCCCGCGCCCCACCACCCCCGACTTCGAGCGCGCCCTGGCCGAGGGCGTCCACGGGGAGCGCGGCGCCGGGCTCACCCCGCCCGACGCGCTGCGCGCCGCCTACCGCCGCGCGCTGCTGGCCATCGCGGCCCGGGACGTCGGCGGCACCACCGACGTCGCCCGGGCCGCCGCCGAACTCGCGGACCTGGCCACCGCCACCCTCCGCACGGCCCTGGCGATCGCCGCCGAGGAGCAGCCCGACGACGCCGTCGCCTGCCGGCTGGCCGTCATCGGCATGGGCAAGTGCGGCGGCCAGGAGCTCAACTACGTCTCCGACGTCGACGTCATCTTCGTGGCGGAGGCCCGGGAGGGGACGGCGGAGGGCCCGGCCCTGCGGGCCGCCACCCGGCTCGCCTCCCGCATGATGCGGGTGTGCTCCGACGTCACTCCCGAGGGCACCATCTGGCCCGTCGACGCCAACCTCCGCCCCGAGGGCCGCAACGGGCCCCTGGTGCGCACCCTCTCCAGCCACCTCGCCTACTACCAGCGCTGGGCCAAGACCTGGGAGTTCCAGGCCCTGCTCAAGGCCCGGCCCGTCGCGGGCGACCGGGATCTCGGCCAGGCCTACGCCGACGCCGTGGCCCCGCTGGTCTGGCAGGCGGCCGAGCGCGAGAACTTCGTCGCCGACGTCCAGCAGATGCGCCGCCGCGTCGTCGCCTCCATCCCCGCCGCCCACGTCGACCGCGAGCTCAAGCTCGGCCCCGGCGGCCTGCGCGACGTGGAATTCGCCGTCCAGCTCCTGCAGTTGGTGCACGGCCGCAGCGACGCCACGCTTCGCAGCGGCAGCACCCTGGAGGCGCTGGCCGCCCTCGCCGCAGGCGGCTACGTCGGCCGCGCCGACGCCAAGGCCCTCGACGCGGCCTACCGCTTCCTGCGCGCCATGGAACACCGCATCCAGCTCTACCGGCTGCGCCGCACCCACCTCGTCCCCGAGGACGAGTCCGACCTGCGCCGGCTCGGCCGCTCGCTGGCCCGCAGCGACGACTGGCCGGCCGGCAAGGAGCCCGTCGCCGAGCTCGGCGCCCGGTGGCGGCAGCACACCCGCGAGGTGCGGCGCCTCCACGAGAAGCTCTTCTACCGGCCCCTGCTGGACGCCGTCGCCCAGCTGGAGCCCGGCGAGATCCGGCTCAGCCCCAAGGCCGCCGGTCAGCGCCTGGAGGCCCTCGGCTACGCCGACCCCGCCGCGGCCCTGCGCCACCTGGAGGCGCTGGCCTCCGGCGTCACCCGCAAGGCCGCCATCCAGCGGACCCTGCTGCCCGTCCTGCTCGGCTGGTTCGCCGACTCCGCCGACCCCGACGCCGGGCTGCTCACCTTCCACAAGGTCTCCGACGCCCTGGGCCGCACCCCGTGGTATCTCCGTCTGCTGCGCGACGAGGGCCTGGCCGCCGAGAACCTCGCCCGGGTCCTCTCCGCCGGACGGCTCGCCCCCGACCTGCTGCTGCGGGCCCCCGAGGCGGTCGCCCTGCTGGGCGACCCCGGCGGCCTGCGCCCGCGCGGCCGGGAGGCCCTGGAACAGGAGGTCATGGCCGCCGTCGGCCGCGCCGAGGACGCCGAGGCGGCCATCGTCGCCGTGCGCGGCGTACGCCGCCGCGAGCTGTTCCGCACCGCCGCCGCCGACATCATCGGCGCCTACGGGCACCCCGGCGACGGCGCCCACGCCACCGGCGAGCACGGCACCGGCTCCCGCGGCCACGCCGAGACCGCCGGCAACGACCCGGGCGCCCGCGTCCGCACGGTCGGCGACGCCGTCTCCGACATCAACGCCGCCACCATCGCCGGCGCCCTGCGCGCCGCCGTACGCGCCCAGTGGGGCGACACCCTGCCCACCCGCTTCTCCGTCGTCGCCATGGGCCGCTTCGGCGGCCACGAGCAGGGCTACGGCTCCGACGCCGATGTGCTCTTCGTCCACGAGCCGCGCGAGGGCGTGTCCGACGAGGAGGCCGGCAAGGCCGCCTTCGCGGTGGCCGGCGAGATGCGCAGGCTGCTGCAACTGCCCACCACCGACCCGCCCCTGGTCGTCGACGCCGACCTGCGGCCCGAGGGCCGGTCCGGGCCCATGGTGCGCACCCTCGCCTCGTACGCCGCCTACTACCGGCGCTGGTCGCTGGTGTGGGAGAGCCAGGCGCTGCTGCGCGCCGAGCCGGTGGCCGGCGACGAGGAGCTGGGCCGGCGCTTCACCGAGCTGATCGACCCGCTGCGCTACCCCGCCGAGGGCCTGGGCGAGGACGCCGTGCGCGAGATCCGCCGGCTGAAGGCCCGGATGGAGTCGGAGCGGCTGCCGCGCGGCGCCGACCGCACCCTCCACACCAAGCTGGGCCGGGGCGGACTGTCGGACGTGGAGTGGACGGTGCAGCTGCTGCAGATGCGGCACGGCTGGGCGGAGCCCGGCCTGCGCACCACCCGCACCCGGGAGGCGCTGGCCGCGGCCTGCGCCGCCCGGCTCGTCTCCGCGGAGGACGCCCGCATCCTGGACGAGGCGTGGGTGCTGGCCACCACCGTACGCAACGCGGTGATGCTCGTGCGCGGCCGTGCCGGGGACACGTTCCCCACCGACGCCCGGGAGCTGGCCGCCGTCGGGCGCTACCTCGGCTACGAACCGGGCCACGTGGGGGAGATGCTGGACGACTACCGTCGCACCACCCGGCGGGCCCGGGCCGTGGTCGAAGAGCTGTTCTACGGGGCCTGACCCGCCGGCAGCCGGCCGGTCGACCCGTTCCTCCCAGCATGCGACCGGACGCCCCGGACCGCCACATGGCGGGCCAGCCGGAAGGGCAGCGCCCGGTACCAGGCGCCGGACAGCGCGAAGCCGAACGCCAGGCACAGCAGCCCGCCCACCGCGTCCAGCCAGAAGTGGTTGGCGGTCGACACGATCACCACCAGCGTCAGCACCGGGTAGAGCACCCCCAGCACGCGCACCCACACCGCCCGCGCCAGCATGGCGATCGTCAGACCGCACCACGTCGACCAGCCGATGTGCATCGACGGCATCGCGGCGTACTGGTTGGAGACGTTCGCCAGATTGCCCGACGCCATCGAACCCCAGGTGTGGTGCACCAGAACGGTGTCGACGAAGCCGGGCCCGGCCATCAGCCGCGGTGGCGCGAGGGGATACAGGTAGTAGCCGAGCAGGGCCACGCCCGTGGTGGCGAACAGGGCGAGCCGGGCGGCCGCGTACCGCCCGGGGTGCCAGCGGTAGAGCCAGACCAGCACCCCGATGGTCAGCACGAAATGCAGCGTGGCGTAGTAGTAGTTCATCCCCACGATCAGCCACGTCACCGAATTCACGGCCCGGTTGACGGTGTGCTCGACGGCGATGTGGAGACTTTGCTCCGCCTGCCAGATCCAGTCGGCGTTGCGCAGCGCCGCCGCCCGCTGCTCGGGAACGGCGTTACGGACCAGCGAATACGTCCAGTAACTCACCGCGATCAGCAGCACCTCGAACCACAGGCGGGGGTGGCGCGGGGAGCGCAGCCTGCGCAGCAGGCGGCCGTCCGCCGGCGGCGTGGCCGCACGCTCCGCGGGGGGCGGCGGGGCGGCCGTCCGGCCTTCCAGGGTCCTTGCTGTCGCTTCACCCATAGGGGAAGAGTCTGCCAGAAAGCTCCCCGCCGCAGATCGTCCGCGGGTCGGGTCCCCGCCACCGCGCTCTCAGCCCGTGGCAGGACCCGCACCGCGCGTACCGGCGCCCCGCGCGAGGCCCGGGGCCGACGCCGTCGACCCGCGGACCACCAGCTCGGGCAGGAAGACGAACTCGCTCTGCGGGGCCGGGGTACCGCCGATCTCCTCCAGCAGCGCACGCACCGCCGCCTGCCCCATCGGCCGCACGGGCTGCCGGATCGTGGTCAGCGGCGGATCGGTGAACGCGATCAGCGGCGAGTCGTCGAACCCCACCACCGAGACGTCGCGCGGCACTTCGAGACCGCGCTGCCGGGCCCCCCGGATCACCCCGAGCGCCATCATGTCGCTCGCGCACACCACCGCGGTGCATCCCCGGTCGATGAGCGCGGAGGCCGCCGCCTGACCACCCTCAAGGGTGAACAGCGAATGCTCGACGAGGTGCTCCGCCTCGTCCTGGGGCACCCCCAGCTCCTCGCGCATGCTCAGCAGGAAGCCCTCGATCTTGCGCTGCACCGGAACGTACCGGCGGGGCCCCACGGCCAGCCCGATCCGCCGGTGCCCCAGTGCCGCCAAATGGGTGACGGCGAGCCGTACGGCCGCCCGGTCGTCGGGCGAGACGAAGGGCGCCCGCACCTTTGGCGAGAAGCCGTTGATCAGCACGAACGGCACGCCCTGGGCCCGCAGCCGCTCGTAGCGCTGCATGTCGGCCGAGGTGTCGGCGTGCAGCCCGGAGACGAAGAGGATGCCCGCCACGCCCCGGTCGACGAGCATCTCGGTCAGCTCGTCCTCCGTGGCCCCGCCCGGCGTCTGCGTGGCCAGCACCGGGGTGAACCCCTGGCTGGTCAGGGCCTGGCCGATCACCTGGGCGAAGGCCGGGAATATGGGGTTGTCCAGCTCGGGCGTGATCAGCCCGACCAGGCCCTCGCTGCGGCGGCGCAGCCGGACGGGCCGCTCGTAGCCCAGCACGTCGAGCGCGGCCAGCACCGACTGGCGGGTGGAGGCGGCGACCCCCGGCTTCCCGTTGAGGACGCGGCTGACGGTTGCTTCGCTGACACCCGCCTGGGCTGCGATATCGGCTAGCCGGGCGGTCACAGGAGGTGACTGTACCGGGCGCATCTCAGACTGCCCACCACACGCATGAATTCGCAGGGATTCGTACGGTTCCGCCGGAGAATTCCAAGGCGTCACTGGCCAGCACCGGACGGCCCGGCACCGGCAGGGACGCCTCCTCGCCGAGCGTGTTGAGCGTGCACACGAAGCCCGGCCGGGAGAACGCCAGCACGCCCTCCGGCGCGTCCAGCCACGTCATCTCCCCGTCGCCCAGACCCGGCAGCTCCCGCCGCAGCGTCAGGGCCGAGCGGTACAGCTCCAGTGTGGAGCGCGGGTCGCCCGACTGCGCCTCCACCGACAGGCCCGCCCACGCCGCGGGCTGCGGCAGCCAGCTGCCGCCCGGCCCGAAGCCGTACGGCGCGGCGCCGCCCGACCACGGCAGCGGCACCCGGCAGCCGTCCCGCAGCCCGTCCTGGCCGTCGCCCCGGAAGAACGCCGGGTCCTGGCGCACGTCGTCCGGCAGGTCGCCGACCTCCGGCAGCCCCAGCTCCTCGCCCTGGTAGACGTACGCCGAGCCGGGCAGCGCCAGCATCAGCAGCCCGGCCGCGCGGGCCCGGCGCAGCCCCAGCTCCGCGTCGCCCGCGCCGTAGCGGGTGGCGTGCCGCACCACGTCGTGGTTGGAGAGCACCCAGGTGGTGGGGGCCCCGACCGACAGGGTGGCGGCCAGCGACGCGTCGATGACCTCCCGCATCGGGCCGGCGCCCCAGTCGCAGGTGAGGAACTGGAAGTTGAACGCCTGGTGCAGTTCGTCCGGGCGGACGTACAGCGCGAGGCGCTCCACCGTGGGCGCCCAGGCCTCCGCCACCCCGATCCGGTCGCCCGGGTAGGAGTCCAGCAGCCGCCGCCAGGCGCGGTGGATCTCGTGCACCCCGTCCTGGTCGAAGAACGGCAGCACCTGGGCGCCGATCAGCTTCGCCTGCTCGGTGCGCCCGATGTCCGGCAGCCCCGCCGCCTTGACCATGCCGTGCGCCACGTCGATGCGGAAGCCGTCCACGCCCAGGTCCAGCCAGAACCGCAGCACGGACTCGAACTCGGCCCGCACCTCGGGGTTGTCCCAGTTGAGGTCCGGCTGCTCGGGCGCGAACAGGTGGAGGTACCACTCGCCGGGGGTGCCGTCCGCGTCCGTCGTCCGCGTCCAGGCCGGGCCGCCGAAGACGGACTCCCAGTCGTTCGGCGGCAGTTCGCCCGAGGCGCCCTTGCCGGGACGGAAGTGGTAGCGCTCGCGGGCCGTCCCCCCGGGCGGGCCCGCGAGCGCGGTCTCGAACCAGGCGTGCCGGTCGGAGGTGTGGTTCGGGACGATGTCCACGATCACCCGCAGCCCCAGCCGGTGCGCCTCGCGGACCAGGTCGTCCGCGTCCGACAACTGCCCGAACAGCGGGTCCACGGCCCGGTAGTCCGCCACGTCGTAGCCGCCGTCCGCCTGCGGCGAGGCGTAGAACGGCGTCAGCCACAGCGCGTCCACACCCAGGTCCGCCAGGTACGGCAGCCGCTCGCGGATGCCCCGCAGGTCGCCGATGCCGTCCCCGTCGCTGTCGGCGAACGAGCGCACGTACACCTGGTAGATGACGGCGCTGCGCCACCAGCCGTCGGCCTCTCGGGAGGCGTCGGCGGCCGGGCGGACGGAGGGCGCCAGATCCTGGGTCATGTACTTCCTATCGGCTCGTAGTCACGTAGTACGGGTCGTGCGCAGGGCTCAACGACGGTGCGCGCACAAGGTCAGCCCAAGGGGTCAGCCCTTGGTGCCGCCGGCGGTCAGCCCGGCCACCAGGTGCCGCTGGGCGTAGAAGAACACCAGCGCGGCGGGGACGGTGATGAGCACGGCCGCCGCGGTCATCAGCCCCCACTCGGCCTTCTGCTGGCCCACGAAGGTCTGCAGGCCGACGGCCAGCGTGTAGTGGTCCTCGCTGCTCATGAACTGGCTGGCGAAGGCCACCTCGCCCCAGGCGGTGATGAAGGAGTAGAAGGCGGTGACGGCCAGCCCGGGCCGGGCCAGCGGCAGGATCAGCCGCCAGAACGTGCCGAACGGCGTCAGCCCGTCCACCCGGCCGGCCTCGTCGATCTCGGCGGGTATCGAGTCGAAGTACCCCTTGAGCATCCACGCGCAGAACGGCACCGACACCGAGCAGTACGTGATGACCAGGCCGGCGTACGAGTCCAGCAGCTCCAGCTCCCCGAGGAGGTTGTAGAGCGGCACGATGAGCACGGCCATCGGGAACATCTGGACGACCAGGAAGGTCCACATCAGCGGCCGCTGCCCGGGGAAGCGCATCCGGGAGACGGCGTAGCCCGCGCTCGCCGCGATGAACACGCCCACCACGGTGGCGCCCAGCGCCACGATCAGCGAGTTGCCGAACCAGGTGAGGAACTTCGTCTCGCCCAGCACATGGCTGTAGTTGGACAGCGAGAAGCCGGTGGCCTTCGTGGGCTCCTGCCAGCCGTCCCGCCCGCGCAGCGAGACGAAGACGACGAACAGGACGGGGAAGAGGGAGACCAGCGACGCGGCGATCAGCGCCGTGTGGAGGCCGACGGAGGCCGCGCGCGAGCGCTGCCCGCGGCCTCGGGGTACGGGGGTGGCGGTGCCGCTCATCGCGCGGTCTCCTGTCGGGCGAGCATCCGGCGGTAGAAGGTGGCGAAGACCAGCAGCAGGGAGAGGATGAGGATGCCGTACGTCGCCGACCCCGCGTAGTCGCGGACGCCCTGGAAGGCCAGCCGGTAGGCGTACGTCACCAGGATCTCGCTCTCCGAGCTCGCGCCCTGCCCGATCAGCAGGTAGATGACCTGGAACATGTTGAACGACCAGATGACGCCCAGCAGGATCACCGTCCCGCTCACCGGCCGCAGCCCGGGCAGGGTCACGTGCCGGAAGCGCTGCCAGGGCGAGGCGCCGTCCATCTCGGCGGCCTCGTGCAGCTCGGCGGGTATCGCCTGGAGGCCGCCCAGGATGGCCACCATCATGAACGGCACGCCCAGCCAGACGTTGACGGCGACAGCCGACAGCTTCTGGAGCGTGCTGTCGCCGAGCCAGTCCACCGGGTCCAGCCCCAGGCCGGTGAGGGCGGCGTTGATGACGCCGTACTTCTCGTTGAACATCAGCCGCCACGAGAACGTGGCGACGAACGCCGGCACCGCCCAGGGCAGGATCAGCAGCACCCGGTACAGGGCCCGGAACCGGACCTGCCGGTTGAGCAGCAGGGCCAGCCCCAGACCGATGGTGTAGTGGAGGAAGACGCAGGCCGCGGTCCAGACGACGGTCCAGGTCAGGCGCGAGTAGAAGTGGCCCTCCTGGCCGGAGAGCACCTTCCAGTAGTTGTCGAGTCCGACGAACTCGTAGGTCGAGGCGATGTGGTTGACGCCGATGGTGCGGCCGACGTTGGCCTCGTTGGCGTCCGTGAAGGAGAGGTAGACGCCCCTCCCCAGCGGATAGCCGACGAGCACGGCGAGCACGAGGACGACCGGCAGCACCATCGCCCACGCGTACCAGTGGGTGCCGAAGGAGCGCCTGACCTTGGTGAGGACTGTGGCCATCGGGTCCTACTCCTCGATGCCGTAGTCCTTGAGGAGCGCGGACTTCCAGGCCTTGGCCGTGGCGTCCAGGCCCTCCTTGGGCTCCTCCTTCAGCGTGAGGATCTTGGTGTAGTGCTGGAGGTACTCGGTGAAGAGGTCGCCGCCCTGCGGGATCGGCGGGCGCGCGTGGGCCTTGCCGAGCGCCATGTAGAAGGAGTTGCGCACCGGGTCGGCCAGGACGGCCTTGGTGTAGGCGGACTTGCGCGTCGGCAGGACGCCGATGGCGGTGGAGACGCTCTCCTGCTGGCTCGCCTCGGTCATGAAGCGGGTGAAGAGGTAGCTGGCGTCGAAGTTCTTGGAGCCGGCGTAGACCACGAGGTTGTGGCCGCCGACGGGGGCGCCCGCGGTGCCGGTGGAGCCGGCCGGGACGGCCGAGATGCCCAGGTTGTCGTGGTTCTTGAAGGCCTCGCCGCCGAAGATCTCCTTGGTCGCCCAGGGACCGTCGAGCATCATGGCGAGCTTGCCGTTCTTGAAGTCCGTCTTGAGGGCGTTGTAGCCGTCGGTGCCGGCGGGCTTGGGCGCGGCGCCGGACTTCACCAGGTCGACGGCGGTCTCGACGCCCTTGACGGAGGCCGGGCTCGAGATCGTGATCTTCTTCTTGGCGGCGTCGACCATGTCGCTGTTCTCGCCGTAGAGGAAGGGCAGCGAGTAGTAGCTGTCCGGGCTCAGGCCGATGCCCGCGGCGCCGGTCTTGTCCTTGATCTTCTCGGCGGCCTCCTTGACCTCCTTCCAGCCGGCCGGGGCCTTGTCCACGCCGGCCTTCCGGAGCAGCTCCTTGTTGTAGAGGAGCCCGAGGGTGTCGGTGACCTGCGGGACGCCGTAGGTCTTGCCCTGGTAGGCGGCGTTCTTCAGCGGCCCTTCCAGGAAGTCCTCGCTCTTGTCGAGGGCGGGGGTGCCGGTGAGGTCCTTGAGGTAGCCGAGCTGGGCGAAGCCGGGGGTCCAGCCGACGTCGGAGCGCAGCACGTCGGGGGCGCCCTTGCCGGTCGCGGCGGCGGTCTTGAACTTCTGCTGGGCCTGGTCGAAGGGCACGTTGACGTACTCGACCTTGATCTTCGGGTACTTGGCCTCGAAGGCGGCCACCAGCTTCTTGAAGGCCGGCGCCTCGTTGGTGGCGTCGGACGTGTCCCACCAGGTGATGGTGCCGGTCACGGCGCCCGGGTCGTTCGCCGCTTTGGAGCCGTCGCTTCCGTCGTTGCCGCCACCGCCGCACGCGGTCAGGGTCAGGGCCAGCGCACCGGCGACGGCGGCGACCGATATGCCTCTTCGCATATGGATGCTCCTCGTTCTGGAGGCCGCCTGAGGGGGGACGGCCCGAGCTGAGGAGGAAGTTAACAGGCTGCAATCTCTTGCGAAAGACCTTGCAAGAACGGAATCGCGAGATTTCGCGGTTGTAACCGGACCGTGTCCAAAGGGTTGACCGGTACGCAGGAGACTCGTACGGTCTCGGCGGCAAGCGGTTGCACTCGTGCGGGCAAACTTGCTGAAAGAACCTTCATGGGCCTGACGGGCAAGGCGCGTTGCCGTACGGGGTCGTATACCGCACCCCCCCCATCCCAGGAGGCCCCATGCCCCCCACCGGCATGCCCCGCATCGCCCGCAGAACCCTGGCCGCCACGCTCGCACTCGTCGCCGGCGCCGCGGTCTGCGCCCCCCAGGCCCAGGCTGCCCCGCCCGCCGCACCCGGCGGCAAGGACGTCACCGCCGTCCTCTTCGAGTGGGACTACCCCTCCGTGGCCCGCGAGTGCGCGAGCACCCTCGGCCCCGCCGGCTACGGCTGGGTCCAGGTCTCCCCGCCCCAGGAGCACGTCCAGGGCCCGCAGTGGTGGACCTCGTACCAGCCCGTCTCCTACCGCCTCGCCGGACGCCTCGGCGACCGCACCGCCTTCCGCGCCATGGTCGGCGCCTGCCACGCCGCCGGCGTGAAGGTCATGGCCGACGCCGTCGTCAACCACATGGCCGGGGGCCCCGCGACCGGCACCGCCACCGGCACCGGCGGCTCCCCGTACGGCAAGTACGACTACCCGGGCACCTACCGGCGCGAGGACATGGACGACTGCACGGCGGAGATCACCGACTACCGCGACCGCCGTAACGTCCAGGACTGCGAGCTCGTCGGCCTCGCCGACCTCGACACCGGCGAGGACTACGTCCGCACCCGCGTCGCCGCCTACCTGGAGGACCTGCTCTCCCTCGGCGTCGACGGCTTCCGCGTCGACGCCGCCAAGCACATACCCGCCCAGGACCTCGCCACGATCAAGTCCCGGCTGAGCAGACCCGACGTGTACTGGAAGCAGGAGACGATCTTCGGCGCCGGCGAGGCCGTCCAGCCCGGGGAATACCTCGGCACCGGCGACGCCCAGGAGTTCCGCTACGCCCGCGACCTGCAACGCGTCTTCCAGCGTGAGCGCCTCGCCTACCTGAGGAACTACGGCGAGGGCTGGGGCTACCTGCCCGGCGGCAAGGCCTCCGTCTTCGTCGCCAACCATGACACCGAACGCGGCGGCGACACCCTCACCTACCGCGACGGCGCCGCCTACACCCTCGCCCACGTCTTCATGCTGGCGTGGCCCTACGGCACACCGGACGTCCACTCCGGCTACGAGTTCACCGACCGCGACGCCGGGCCGCCGGCGGGCGGCGCGGTACGGGAGTGCTGGCGCGACGGCTGGAAGTGCCAGCACGCCTGGCCCGAGATCAGGTCGATGGTCGGCTTCCACAACGCCGTCCGGGGCACCGCCGTCGGCGACTGGTGGGACAACGGCTACCAGACCATCGCCTTCGGGCGGGGCGACAAGGGGTACGTCGTGGTCAACCACGAGACGTACGCGGTGAGCCGCACCTTCCGGACGTCGCTGCCGGGCGGGGACTACTGCGACGTGCAGTCGGGGAAACGGGTGACGGTGGGCCCGGACGGCCGCCTCACCGCGACGGTGGCGCCGAACACGGCACTGGCCCTGCACGTGGGAGCGCGGAGCTGTAGCTGACCGTGTCCTCAAACGCCGGACGGGCTGATTTCAGCCCGTCCGGGGGCACCTCCCAGCGGTAGCTGGGGGAATTTGAGGACGAACCACCGACCGCAAGGAGCGACGTACGTGAACAGACGCCTGGCCACCCTCGCCGGAGCCGCGCTCTTAGCGCTGCCCCTCGCCGGAACCGGCCACGCCGTACCGGCCGAGCCCCCGGCCCCCACCCGCGCGGAAGCGCAGTGGCTCGACAGGTCCACCCTCGCCTGGCCCAAGACCCTCGGCGACCCCGCCCGCCCCCACCGTCTCGTCCACGACCGCGGCAGCTTCCGGCTCACCCGCCTCCCCGGCGGTCTGACGGCGAAGTACCCCCGCCTCGCCGCCACCCACGACGCCTACCGCGTCGACGCCACCGCCGCACAGGAGCGCACCGCGCTCCGGGGCAGGCTCACGGCCGTCACCGACGGCGTCACCACCGGCGTCCAGATCCCCGGCGTCCTCGACGACCTCTACGCCCGCGCCGCCGCCACCGCGCCCCTGGGCCCGGTGTTCCGGCACGGCCGGCCCACCCTCTCCGTCTGGGCGCCCACGGCGAGGACCGTGGCGCTGGAGCTCGACGGCCGCCGGCTCCCCATGCGGCGCGACGCCGCGAGCGGGGTCTGGAGCGTGACCGGCGACCGCCACTGGACGGGCCGGCCCTACCGCTACGCCGTCACCGTCCACGCCCCGGCCGCCGGACGGACCGTCACCAACCTGGTCACCGACCCCTACTCCACCGCCCTGACCGCCGACTCCGCGCGCAGCCTGGTCACCGACCTCGCCGACCCCGCCCTGGCCCCCGCCGGCTGGCGGCGGCTGCGCAAGCCCGCGGCCGTGCCGGCCCGCGACGCGCAGATCCAGGAGCTGCACGTCCGCGACTTCTCCGCCGCGTCCGGCCGGGGCGGCTATCTCGCCTTCACCGACCGCGGTTCGGCCGGCATGCGGCACCTGCGCGCGCTCGCCGCCGCCGGGACCTCGTACGTCCACCTGCTCCCCGTCTTCGACTTCGCCACCGTCCCCGAGCGTCGCGCCGACCAGGCCACCCCGCCCTGCGACCTCACCGGGCCGCCCGCCGACTCCGCCGAGCAGCAGAAGTGCGTCGCCCGGACCGCCGCCCGCGACGCCTACAACTGGGGCTACGACCCGCTGCACTACACCGTCCCCGAGGGCTCGTACGCCTCCGACCCCCAGGGGCCGCGCCGCACCCTGGAGTTCCGGCGCATGGTCCAGGGGCTGTCGGACGCCGGGCTGCGGACCGTGATGGACGTGGTCTACAACCACACCGCCGCGTCCGGCCAGGACGAGCGGTCCGTCCTCGACCGGATCGTCCCCGGCTACTATCACCGCCTCCTCGACGACGGCTCCGTCGCCACCTCCACCTGCTGCGCCAACACCGCCCCCGAGCACGCCATGATGGGCCGGCTCGTCGTCGACTCCGTCGTCACCTGGGCCAGGCAGTACAAGATCGACGGCTTTCGGTTCGACCTGATGGGACACCACCCCAAGGCCAACATCCTCGCCGTCCGCAAGGCCCTCGACGCCCTCACCCCGGAGCGGGACGGCGTCGACGGCAGGTCGGTCATCCTCTACGGCGAGGGCTGGAACTTCGGCGAGGTCGCGAACGACGCCCGGTTCGTCCAGGCCACCCAGCGGAACATGGCCGGCACCGGCGTCGCCACCTTCTCCGACCGCTCCCGCGACGCCCTGCGCGGCGGCGGCCCCTTCGACGACGACCCCCGCGTCCAGGGCTTCGCGTCCGGCCTGTTCACCGACCCCAACGGCGCGCCCGTCAACGGCTCGGCCGGCGAGCAGCGGGCCCGGCTCCTCCACGCCCAGGACCTGATCAAGGTCGGGCTGACCGGCAACCTCGCCGGCTACCGCTTCACCGACTCCACCGGGCGCGAGGTCACCGGCGCGGACGTCGACTACAACGGCTCGCCCGCCGGCTACGCCGCCGCGCCCGGCGACGCCCTGTCGTACGCCGACGCCCACGACAACGAGACCCTCTACGACGCCCTCGCCTACAAGCTGCCGCGCACCACCCCGCCCGCCGACCGGGCCCGCGCCCAGGTCGTCGCCATGGCCGCCGCCACGCTCTCCCAGGGCCCGTCGCTCTCCCAGGCCGGCACCGACCTGCTGCGCTCCAAGTCCCTGGACCGCAACTCCTACGACAGCGGCGACTGGTTCAACGCGATCCACTGGGACTGCGCCGACGGCAACGGCTTCGGCCGCGGCCTGCCCCCGGCCCGCGACAACGAGGCCAAGTGGCCGTACGCCCGCCCGCTGCTGGCCGACCCGGCGCTGCGGCCCGGCTGCGGCCCCGTTACCGCCGCCTCGGCCGCCTACCGGGACCTGCTGCGCGTCCGGACGACAGAGAAGGCGTTCAGCCTGCCGACCGCCGAGGCCGTGGAGGCGACCCTGTCGTTCCCCCTGTCCGGGCGGGACGAGACCCCGGGCGTCGTCACCATGCGCCTCGGCGACCTGGTCGTGGTCATCAACGCGGCGCCCGAGCGGCAGGCCCAGCGCGTCCCCGGGGCGGCGGGCACCGGCTACGCGCTGCACCCCGTGCAGGCGCGCGGCGCGGACCCGGTCGTGAAGTCCGCCTCGTACGCGCCCGCCTCGGGCACGTTCACCGTGCCGGGCCGCACGGTGGCGGTCTTCCGGCGCGGCTGAAGCCGGCCGGCCAGGGCGGCCACCGGGCCGCCCGCCGGCTCGTCGGCGAGGACCCGCGCCAGCACGGCCGCGGTGTCCTCGTCGTGCGCCGCGCCCACCGCGACGAGCGCCGCGAGGGCCTGGGCCAGCCGCTCCTCCAGCTCCGGGCGCGGCACCCCGCAGCCCTCCAGCCAGAGCAGCGCCGTGGCCTCGACCAAGGAGATCCACGATCGCAGCGTCAGCTCCAGGCGGGGCGTGGGCTCGGCCACCCCGAGGTGTTCGAGCAGCCGGGCGTACGCGGTCCGGCGCACCCCCTCGATCAGCGGCACCGCCGTGCCCGCGCCCACCGGGCCGCCGCGCAGCAGCGCCGCGTACCCCGGGCCGTGGCCCTCCACGAAGTCGAGGAACCGCCGCAGCACCCGGGCCAGGCGGGCGACCGGCGGGCCCTGGACGGGCTCGTCGAAGAGCGCGGTCAGCTCGTCGGCGGCCCGCCGCACGGCGCTCTCGTACAGGCTGGTCTTGCAGGTGAAGTACCGATAGACGAGCGGCCGGGAGATCCCGGCCGCCAGCGCTATGTCGTCGAGGGAGACGCTGTCGGGCGGGCGGTGGCTGAAGAGGTCGAGGGCGACCGCGATCAGTTGCTCGCGTCGCTCCTCGACGCTCATCCGGCGGCGGACCACGGTCGTCATGGCGGTCATCCTAGACGGCCCGAACACCCCTCGGACCAGGGCCGTTCGGGCCGTGCCACGGGGTCCGGCCGGGCCCCGTCAGCCCAGGGCGTTGATCGTCCGGCCGTCCTTCAGACGGGCCGTCAGCTCGGTCCGCGCCCCCTGCCGGGCCGGCGCCGCCAGCAGCGGCCCCGGCGCCGTGGCGCGCACCTCGCCGGTCGCCGTGACGGAGGCGACGTCGCCGCCGCCGGCCGCCAGCGCGTACCAGCCGCCGGCGCGCGACCTCCACAGCACGCCCGCCAGGACGTCCGGCTCCCGGGCGCCGCAGGCGGAGGAGTCCTCGGCGCGGGCGACGACCGCGCCCGGGGCGCCCGGCCGGCCGCCCGGCACCTGGAACTGGGCCAGCACCCGGCTGCCCGCGCCCCGCCAGGTCTCGGCGCGGGTGCAGAACCATTCCGCGGTCCCGGCGGCCCCGGGCAGCGCCTGCGTCGCGAACCGCCAGGAGTTCACCGACCGCACGCCCTGGCCGCGGAGCGTGGTGAGCCGGCAGGCGGTGTGCGCCCAGCCGGCCCGGTCCGCGGCGGAGGCCACGTCGCGCGGGGCGCCGGGCGCGCCCGCGGTGAGCCGGGCCGGGACCAGCTCGCCGAGGTCGGTGACGAGGTGGGCGCCGAGCTGGAGGGCGGGCCAGCGGCGGCAGTCGGCGGCCGCGGCGGGGCTGGGGAGGGGGTCGGTGACGCCGTCGCCGTCGCGGCGCAGCGGTCGGGACGCGGCGGCCGGGTCGGCCAGGTCGCGCACGGCGGAGGCGGTGATCCAGGGGGCGGTGAGGTAGCGGACGTTGCCGTCGGTGCGGCCGAGGACCAGGGCGGTGGAGCCCGCGGCGTCGGCGGCGTCGGTGCGCGCGAAGTCCAGCGCGGCGGAACCGGTGCCGCCGTCCCGGGCCTCGGCGTAGCGCACGGCGCGCAGCCCGTCGTGGAAGAGCACCACCACGGCCGCGTCGACCGCGCCCGCGTAGAGCAGCTGCGGCGGCCCGGCCGCCGGCCCGGAGGCGGTGCCGGGCGTGGCCGTGACCTGCACGGAGCGGCCGGGGCGCGCCCAGACCGCGAGCGCCCGGCGCAGCAGAGCGGTGTCCCCGGTGCGGTCGCCGCGGGCGGGCCAGGCGCCGAAGCCGGGGTGATCGGCGTGCTTCCAGGCGTCGGGCGCCGCCCGGGTCAGCCGGGCGGGGTCGAGGGCCTGCTCGGCGGCGGGGTTGCGGGCGTACGGGGGCGCGGCGGCGCCGCCGGGACCCCAGCCGTCGCCCGGCAGGCCCAGGAGCGTGCCGCAGACGACGGCGGCGGCCAGCGCGGCGAGCACCGCCCGGGTGTGCTGGCGGCGCCGCATCAGGTCCGTGGGCCTGGCCTGGAGTGAGCAGGGGTCGAACTCGGGCGACTCCAGCAGCGAGGTGTCGCGGCTCCCGGCCGGGGCGCGCAGCCGGGCCGCCTCGGCGAGGGCCCGGTCGGGCTCCTCGACCCCGGCGGCGGCCAGCAGCAGCCGGACGTCGTGGTCGGCGGGCAGCTCCAGCTCGCGCAGCACGTACGCGGCCCGGGCCGGGGCGGAGAGCGCGGCGAGGGCCTGGTCGAGGGCGAGCTCGTCGGCGCCGCCGGAGCGGGGGAACAGCCGCAGCCCCCAGACCTGGGGCAGCAGGGGTGGCAGCTGGGCGGGGCGGGGGAGCCGGCGGCGGCCGCGCGGGCGGCCGGCGTCCAGGGCCGCGCGCAGGACGCGCTGCCGTACGTAGGCGTAGCCGGGGTCGGCGGGGGAGCCCTCGGCCTCGCGGGGGGCCGGCAGGACCGGCTCCGGGGTGGCGGAGCGGTTGCGGGGCAGCGCCCGCTGGACCAGGGCGTGCGCGGTCAGGACGCGGCGGTTTCGGCCCAGCGCCGGCGGCAGGACGAGGTAGGCGAGCCGTACCAGGCGCGGGTAGTGCTCGATGAGGGCGGCCTCGGCCTGCTCGATGTCGACGGGGGCCGGGGCGAAGGGCCGGGGGGCCGTAGCTTGCTGCTCCACGTCCGTAGAACGAGTGAATGATGCGATGGTCACTTCACCCATGCGGGCGGGGGTCGTGGGGGCGGTGGGGCCAGGGGTGCGACGGCCGGGGGTGTGACGGCCGGGGGTGTGACGGCCGGGGGAGTGACGGCCGGGAGGGTCACGCGACGCAGCGGGCCCGGATGCGGTCCACGGCCGCGTCGGGGATGCCGAGGCCCTCGCGCACGTAGGCCGTCACACCGCCGTACGCCCGGTGCATCTCCTCCAGCGCGGCGGCCAGGTAGGCGGGGCGCACGCCCAGGATCGCCTCGGCGATGGCGGGGTCGCCGCCGGCGTCGGTGAAGCGGTCGGCGACCGGGGCGAAGGCCGCCCGGACGGCCGGGCGCACGGCGAGGTATTCGCGCTCCACGGCCCCGGCGTCCGCCCCCAGCAGCATCAGGATCACGCCGGCGGCCCAGCCGGTGCGGTCCTTGCCGGCGGTGCAGTGGAAGAGCAGCGGGCCGCAGTCGGGCTCGGCGAGGGTGGCGAGCAGGCGGCCGTAGGCCTGGCAGGCGGGCTCGGAGGTGACGAACGCCCGGTAGGTGTCGCACATCAGCTTCTCCGCCTTGCCGCCCCCCAGGTGCTCCTCGGCGGCGGCGGGGCCGCCCAGGACCGCGTCCAGTCGTACGGGCACCTCCTCGCCGGCGGCGCGGGCGCCCTGGCCGTCCGCCCGGCCGGCCAGCACATCGGCGACGATCAGCCGGGCGCCGGCGGGCAGCCGGTCGGGGTGCTCGCGCCGCTCGTGGTCGGTGCGCAGGTCGACGACGGTGTGGATGCCCAGCGCCGCGACGGCGGGGTCGGCCGCCGGGTCCAGCCGGTCGAGCCGCCCGGAGCGCAGCAGCAGACCGGGGCGGACGGCGGAGTTGCCCGCGAGCGCTATGCCGCCGAGGTCGCGCAGATTGGTGATCGTCGAGGCGTCGAACTGCGGCATGGGCGCGTCTCCCTTGTCCTCTTTACCCGCTTATGGCACTCCTGTCCTTTTATTGTGGGGAACGGCGGGCCGCTCCGCGACACCGGTCGGTCGTGGCCCGGGAATCCCCCGGCCCCAGCCCTCGCCCCAGCCCTCGCCTCAGCCCTTGTCCAGGTAGGCCAGCACCGCCAGCACCCGGCGGTTGTCGTCGTCGGACGGCGGGAGCCCCAGCTTCCCGAAGATGTTGGAGGTGTGCTTCGCCACCGCACGTTCGGTCACCGACAACCGGGCCGCGATCGCCGCGTTCGACCGGCCCTGCGCCACCAGCTCCATCACCTCCACCTCACGGGGCGTCAGCCGGGCCATCGGCCGGTCCCGCGAACGCCGCGACAGCAGCTGGGAGATGACCTGCGGGTCCATCGCCGTGCCGCCCGCCGCCACCCGCCGCACGGCGTCCACGAACTGGTCCGCGTCGAAGACCCGGTCCTTGAGCAGATAGCCCACCCCGCCGCTGCCGTCCGCCAGCAACTCCCGCGCGTACAGCTGCTCCACGTGCTGCGACAGCACCAGCACCGGCAGCCCCGGCGTCTCCTTACGGGCCGCCAGCGCGCACTGCAAGCCCTCGTCGGTGAACGACGGCGGCAGCCGTACGTCCACCACCGCCACGTCCGGCCGCAGCTCGGACAGCGTCCGGGAGAGCTCCGGGCCGCTCTCCACGGCCGCCGCTATCTCGATGTCGTACGCCTCCAGCAGCCGCACCAGCCCGTCGCGCAGCAGGAACAGGTCCTCGGCGATCACTACGCGCACGGGCCCTCGTCCTCCACCTGGGTGTAGTCGGCGTCGTCGAAGCCGGGGGCGACCACACAGGTCACCAACACCGGCTCGGTGCCCGCCGGTTCGGCCGTCTGCCACACACCGCCGGGGACCAGCCGCTGCGGCAGCTCGCCACGCCCGACGCCCGGCCCCAGCAGGACCGCGGTCGCGCCGGCCTCGTCGGGGGCCGCGCCGTCGCCCCCCAGCCGCAGCCGCAGCGGCCCGCCGCCGTGCCACAGCCACAGCTCGTCGGAACGCACCCGGTGCCAGCGGGAGCGCTCGCCGGGATGCAGCAGGTAGTAGATGCCGGTGGCGTACGCGCGCGGCCCCGGATACCCCTCGGGGAGCGCCTCGGCGGAGGTCCGCCACGTCTCGCGGAACCAGCCCCCCTCGATGTGCGGACGCAGGCCGAGGAGCGCGACGTACTCGGAGTGGTCGGTCATGCGCCTACCCTCTCACCCACCCCGCCGGGTGCCTCAAGAGGTGAGCGCGCAAGGGATCTCCAGTGTCACCGTCGTCGGGCCGCCCGGCGGGCTGCTGACGGCCAGCACCCCGTCGAACGGCGCCAGCCGGCGCTCCACCCCGCGCAGCCCGCTCCCCGCCGCCGGGTCCGCGCCGCCCCGCCCGTCGTCCGCGACCACCGCCCGCAGCACGCCGTGGGTGTGCCGGAGGTCCAGCCGCACCCGGTCGGCCCCCGCGTGCTTGGCCGCGTTGGTGAGGAGCTCGCTGATCGCGAAGTAGGCGGCCGACTCCACCGGCTCCGGCGCCCGGCCCGGCAGCGCGACGTCCGTCTCGACGGGCAGCGGCATGCGCAGCGCCAGGGCCCGCACCGCGTCCCCGAGCCCGCGCTCGGCCAGCACCGGCGGATGGATGCCCCGTACGAGGTCGCGCAGCTCGGTGAGCGCCTCGGCGGAGGTGGCGCGGGCCGCGGCCACCAGCTCCCGGGCCCGGGCCGGGTCCTTCTCGATCAGCGCCTCGATCGTGCCCAGGCTCATCCCCACGGCCACCAGCCGGGCCTGCGCCCCGTCGTGGAGGTCCCGCTCGATGCGGCGCAGCTCGGCCGCCGAGCTGTCCACGGCCTCGTGCCGGGTCTCGGTGAGCCGGTCGACGCGCAGCGCCAGCTCCCGCCGCCGGGTGGGCCCCAGCAGCGCCCCGGCGAGCAGGAAGTGGGCCCGCAGCAGCGGCTGGTTCAGGAACAGGGCGAGCACCCCGTAGCCGACGCCGACGACCGCCGCGAGGTTCGCCGTGGCCTGCCCGGTGACGGGGACGAACGTGAACCACATCGTCCCCTCGGCCCGTACGAGCGGTTCCCACACGCCCAGCGCCACCACCGGCCCCCAGACCACGTAGAGCAGGAGTACCGCGGGCAGGAGGGCGATCAACGTGCCGGCCGTCATGTTCACCAGCAGCCACCCCAGATCGCGCCAGGTGGCCTGGTCCTTCAGCGGCGCCGTGCACCGCTCCACCCGGCCGGCGAGGCCCGGGCGGGCCGGGGGCAGCGGGCGGTACGGCTCGGCGATCCGCAGCCCGGCCCAGTCGTGGGCCAGGGCGCGGTGCCGGCCGGCGTAGGCCCGGACGGCGCCCAGCACGACCGGCGTGGTGAAGAAGCCGACGCCCAGCACCATCAGCACGAGCGACAGCAGGCTGAAACAGAACAGCAGGGCCGACCCCACCAGTCCGGAGACCGTGAGCCACAGCCCTCTCGCCCCCGCCAGCAGTGCCTCGCGGATCCTCATCGCACCTCTCCCCGGTGGTGTCCGGGGGACGGCCCGATCCCCGCCCCCCGGACACCATTCTGCGGGTCCGGCGCGGGGAGGTCAGGGGGCCCGGCCCCCGGCGGAGGGTGTACCCGGCACCACCACCGGCCGGCGGGTCACGCCGGCGGAGCGTACTTGTAGCCGACCCGGCGGACGGTGACGATCGAGGAGCGGTGCTCGGCGCCCATCTTGCGGCGCAGCCGGGCGACGTGGACGTCGACGGTCCGGCCGTCGCCCACGTGCCCGTAGCCCCACACCGTGGTCACCAGCTGGTCGCGGGTGTGCACCCGGTGCGGGTGGGCGACGAGGTGGGCCAGCAGCTCGAACTCGAGGTAGGTGAGGTCCAGCACCCGGCCGTCGACGCTCGCGGTGCGCTGCTCGGGGTCGATGCGCACCAGCGCGTCGCCCTCGCCGGCGGACGGGGCCGCGGCCTCGGGGGCGTGCCGCTCGGCGGGCACCAGGACCAGGTAGCCGATCATCGGCGGCTGGCCGGGCAGGGTGGGCAGGGTGTGCTGCGGGGCGGGCATCCAGGTGGCGCCCGGGTGCAGCAGTTCGGCGACCGGCGGCACCTCGTCCGGGGACACGGCCCGCAGTCGGTGGCGGTGGGCGGCGGGGGACGGGGCAGCCTGCGCGGGGGCGGGCAGGGTGCGGAGGTTCGTCATGACTCAGCTCTTTCGCGCGAGGACGTCGAGAGGACGTGCAGGGCGCGCGGGCCGCTTGGCCGGGACTGGTGCCGGCGGCTGACTTCGACGTGAGGGTCAGCGGAAGGAGAGGGCCTGCGCGATCGCCGCGCGACAACACACTCGGTCGAAGTCGTGGTGCTGCCGAGAAGGCCAGAAGGGCTCGAGGTCGCTGCGACCCGTCGCGGTGTTCTGATAGCTGGCCATGCCCCCTATTGAAGCATGGCCCGCGCCGGGGCAGCAGACCCGTTGAGCAGTGCATACGAAACCTTGGCGAAAGATCGACTACGGGCGCGCCCGCCGGTCAGCCGGTCCCGGCGACCACCGGGTAGTGGTCGCTGAGATCGGTGTACGTGTACCGCTTGCCCCAGCTGGAGACGGTCCAGGGGGCGGAGGACTCCTGGAGCACCTGGTTCCGCCAGCCCGCCGGGCGGGCGTGGCCCTTGCGGTGGAGGACGTAGTCGAGGTCCTCGCGGGGGTCGGTGGGGTAGCGGTAGGCCGCTACCGAGTTCTCCTTGGTGTCGAAGGAGTACGGGTGCCCGGTGCGGGCGTCGGCCGGGGCGAGGTCGCCGTCGGCGAGCATCGAGGCGTACTCGGGGCTGTGGGAGTCCACGTTCAGATCACCGGCGAGCAGCACCTGCTCGTCCGCCGGGATGTTCTTGGCGTCGAGGAACGCGTCGATCTGCCGGAACTGCTTCGCGCGGTCGGCCGCCGCCTCCCCGGCCGCGCAGCCGCCGTCGGTCGACTGGGCGTGGGTGCCCACCACGTGCACCCGGGTGCCGCCGACGTCCAGCACGACGTACGCGAAGCCCTTGTTGGACCACCGGTCCGCGCCACAGGCGTCGTTGAAGATCACCTGCTCCTTGCGGAGGACCGGCCACCTGCTGAGCACGGTCACACCGCCGTCCTCCGGGGTGGAGGAGGACCAGGCGCCGCTCGTCGCGTCCCAGCCGTCCTTGCTCCGGCCGACGACCGGCGTCTGGTACGGGTACCGGTCCGCCGCCCGGGCCTTCAGCGCGTCCGAGGCGGCGTTGTCGAACGCCTCCTGCAGGACCACGACGTCGTTGCCCTGGAAGAAGCCGGCCTCGGTGATCGCCCGGGCCCGGTGCTCCTGGCCCCAGTTCGGGTAGAGGTTCGTGCTCATGAGGAAGGTGTTGTAGGTCAGCACCTTCAGCCGCGGGGTGCTCTCGGCCGGCGCGGCCGAGGCCGTCCCCGGCAGGGCGGCCACGAGCGTGGCGGCGGTGGCGGCGGTGAGGGCGGCGGCGCGGACTCCGGTCGTGAACGGCACGGGCGTCTCCCGGGGTTGGGGTCGAGTGGACGGGCCTGGAGCGTGTCCCGGCACATCCCATCAGGCGCCGTTACGCCGGGATGACGATCAGTTGGATCACGTGCGACCGGGCGGCCAATTCACTTTTCCGCCGGGGTCGTGCGGCGCGTACGACGAAGGCCGGGGCCCCGTGACGGGGCCCCGGCCTGGCGGGGTCGCTGTGCGCGGCGGCCGGCGTCAGCCGAGCAGCGCGAGCGCCTCGTTCAGCGTCTTCGACGGGCGCATCACGGCCGAGGCCTTGGCCGCGTCGGGCTGGTAGTAGCCGCCGATCTCCACCGGCGAGCCCTGGACGGCGATCAGCTCGTCGACGATCACCGACTCCTTCTCGGTCAGCGTCGCGGCCAGCGGCGCGAAGGCCGCGGCGAGCTCGGCGTCGTCCGTCTGCTTCGCCAGCTCCTGGGCCCAGTACATGGCGAGGTAGAAGTGGCTGCCGCGGTTGTCGATGCCACCGAGACGACGGCTGGGCGACTTGTCCTCGTTGAGGAAGGTGCCCGTGGCGCGGTCGAGGGTGTCGGCCAGGACCTTGGCGCGGGCGTTGCCCGTGGTGGTCGCCAGGTGCTCGAAGGAGACGGCCAGGGCCAGGAACTCACCGAGGGAGTCCCAGCGCAGGTAGTTCTCCTTGACCAGCTGCTGGACGTGCTTGGGGGCCGAGCCGCCGGCGCCGGTCTCGAACAGGCCGCCGCCGTTCATCAGCGGGACGACCGACAGCATCTTCGCGCTGGTGCCGAGCTCCAGGATCGGGAAGAGGTCGGTCAGGTAGTCGCGCAGCACGTTGCCGGTGACCGAGATGGTGTCCTCGCCGCGGCGGATGCGCTCCAGGGAGAACGTGGTGGCCTCGACCGGGGACAGGATCTTGATGGTCAGACCCTCGGTGTCGTGCTCCGCCAGGTACGCCGTGACCTTCTCGATCAGGCGCGCGTCGTGGGCGCGGTCCTCGTCGAGCCAGAAGACGGCCGGGTCGCCGGTGGCGCGGGCGCGGGTGACGGCGAGCTTGACCCAGTCGCGGATCGGCAGGTCCTTGGTCTGGCACATGCGGAAGATGTCGCCCGCGCCCACGACCTGCTCCAGCACGACCTCGCCCTTGGCGTCGAGGACCCGCACGGTGCCGGTGACCGGGATCTCGAAGGTCTTGTCGTGGCTGCCGTACTCCTCGGCCTTCTGCGCCATCAGACCGACGTTGGGCACGGAGCCCATGGTGGCCGGGTCGAAGGCGCCGTGGGCGCGGCAGTCCTCGATGACGGCCTGGTAGACGCCCGCGTAGCTGCTGTCGGGCAGCACGGCGAGGGTGTCGGCCTCCTGGCCGTCCGGGCCCCACATGTGGCCGGAGGTGCGGATCATGGCCGGCATGGAGGCGTCGACGATGACGTCGCTGGGGACGTGGAGGTTGGTGATGCCGCGGTCGGAGTCGACCATGGCCAGCGCCGGGCCCTCGGCGAGCTCGGCGTCGAAGGACGCCTTGATCTCCTCGCCCATGTGGGGCAGGGTCTCCAGGCCCTTGAGGATGCCGCCGAGGCCGTCGTTCGGGGACAGGCCGGCCGCGATCAGGACCTCGCCGTACTTCGCGAACGTCTTCGGGAAGAAGGCGCGGACCACGTGGCCGAAGATGATCGGGTCGGAGACCTTCATCATCGTGGCCTTCAGGTGCACGGAGAACAGCACGTCCTCGGCCTTGGCCCGGGCCACCTGCGCGGTCAGGAACTCGCGCAGCGCCGCGACGCGCATGACGGAGGCGTCGACGACCTCGCCCGCCAGGACGGGGACCGACTCGCGCAGAACGGTGGTGGAGCCGTCGTCGCCCGACAGCTCGATGCGCAGCGTGCCGTCCTCGGCGACGACCGCGGACTTCTCGGTGGAGCGGAAGTCGTCGACGCCCATGGTGGCGACGTTCGTCTTCGACTCGGCGCTCCAGGCGCCCATGCGGTGAGGGTGGGCCTTGGCGTAGTTCTTGACCGACGCGGGGGCGCGGCGGTCGGAGTTGCCCTCGCGCAGCACCGGGTTCACGGCGCTGCCCTTGACCTTGTCGTAACGGGCGCGGATGTCGCGCTCCTCGTCGGTCTTCGGGTCGTCCGGGTAGTCCGGCAGCGCGTAGCCCTGCTGCTGGAGCTCGGCGATCGCGGCCTTCAGCTGCGGGATCGAGGCCGAGATGTTCGGCAGCTTGATGATGTTCGCACCCGGCGTCTTGGCCAGCTCGCCCAGCTCGGCCAGCGCGTCGTCGATGCGCTGGGCCTCCTCGAGGTACTCCGGGAAACCGGCGATGATGCGGCCCGCCAGGGAGATGTCCCGCGTCTCCACGGTGACGCCGGCCGTCGAGGCGTAGGCCTGGACGACGGGCAGGAACGAGTGCGTGGCCAGGGCCGGGGCCTCGTCAGTGTGCGTATAGATGATGGTCGAGTCAGTCACCGGGTGCTCCGCTCCACGTCTCCACGTCTGCAACATTGCTCGACATCAAGATATCCCGTGACCGCCCCCCGCTCGACCGGGGCGGGGCGTGAGATACGAGACCCCGCGGAACCCACGCGGCAGAGCCCCGCCCCGCCGCCCGGGGGCGGTGGGACGGGGCTCGTGAGGTCGCTCGGGCCTGGATGCCGCTCGGGCCTAGATGTCGAAGTACATCTCGAACTCGTGCGGGTGCGGGCGCAGCTGGATCGGGGCGATCTCGTTGGTCCGCTTGTAGTCGATCCAGGTCTCGATCAGGTCGGAGGTGAAGACACCGCCGGCCTGGAGGTACTCGTTGTCCTGCTCCAGGGCGTCGAGGACGGCCGGGAGGGAGGTCGGGACCTGGGGGACGTTCGCGTGCTCGTCGGGGGAGAGCTCGTAGAGGTCCTTGTCGATCGGCTCGGCCGGCTCGATCTTGTTCTTGACGCCGTCCAGACCGGCCAGCAGCAGGGCCGAGAAGGCCAGGTACGGGTTGGAGGAGGGGTCCGGGGCGCGGAACTCGACGCGCTTGGCCTTGGGGTTGGCACCCGTGATCGGGATGCGCATGGCGGCCGAGCGGTTGCGCTGGGAGTAGACCATGTTGACCGGGGCCTCGAAGCCGGGGACCAGGCGGTGGTAGGAGTTCACCGTCGGGTTGGTGAAGGCCAGCAGCGACGGGGCGTGCTTGAGGATGCCGCCGATGTAGTAGCGGGCGGTGTCCGAGAGGCCGGCGTAGCCCTGCTCGTCGTAGAAGAGCGGCTCGCCGTTGCTCCACAGCGACTGGTGGACGTGCATGCCCGAGCCGTTGTCGCCGAAGATCGGCTTCGGCATGAAGGTGGCGGTCTTGCCGTTGCGCCACGCGACGTTCTTCACGATGTACTTGAAGAGCATCAGGTCGTCGGCCGCGGCGAGCAGCGTGTTGAACTTGTAGTTGATCTCCGCCTGGCCGGCGGTGCCGACCTCGTGGTGCTGGCGCTCGACCTGGAGGCCGGCCTTGTCCAGCTCCAGGGAGATCTCGGCGCGCAGGTCGGCGAAGTGGTCGACCGGCGGGGCCGGGAAGTAGCCGCCCTTGTAGCGGACCTTGTAACCGCGGTTGTTCTCCACCGCACCGGTGTTCCAGGCGCCCGCCTCGGAGTCGATGTGGTAGAAGGACTGGTTCGCGCTGGTCTCGAAGCGGACGCTGTCGAACACGTAGAACTCGGCCTCGGGGCCGAAGAACGCGGTGTCCGCGATGCCGGTGGACGCGAGGTAGGCCTCGGCCTTCTTGGCGATGTTGCGCGGGTCGCGGCTGTACTGCTCGCCCGTGATCGGGTCGTGGATGAAGAAGTTGATGTTCAGCGTCTTGTCACGCCGGAACGGGTCCATACGGGCGGTGCTCAGGTCCGCGCGCAGCGCCATGTCGGACTCGTGGATGGCCTGGAAGCCGCGGATGGACGAGCCGTCGAAGGCCAGCTCCTCGTCCGGGTCGAAGGCCGCGGCCGGGATCGTGAAGTGCTGCATCACGCCGGGCAGGTCGCAGAACCGGACGTCGACGAACTTGACGTCCTCGTCCTTGATGTACTTCTTGGCCTCGTCGGCGTTCTGGAACATCCAACTCCTCCTAGCCCGGCCGCACGCGGTCGGGGATTGCTTCGGTCGCGCGGTCCGGTATCCGGCGGCGCGCTGAGGCCGACCCTAGAGAGACGGGATTTCTCAAGCATGACCCATTTGTTTCGCCGACGTTAACCGGCGCGCGGGAGAGGTGTACCCGGGCAGCGGGGAACGCAGTGGGGCACAGTACCTTTGATGGGTGGACAACAGGCAAGCAATCGGATCATGGCTCTCGGGTCCCCGCGCCGCCGCCGAGGACATGGGTATCGAATTCGGCCACCGGGGCGAACGCCTGGGGCTCCCGGCGGAAGGGCCCGGCTCGCTCGCCCGCCCCGGCCGGCGCATCGCCGCCCTCCTTCTCGACTGGGCGCTGTGCGAGCTCATTGCATACGGCTTCCTGGGCGGCGGTGACCTCCAGCGGGTCGGCAACGCGGCCGTGGCGATCTTCTTCGTGCTCAGCGTGCTGACCGTCGGCACGGTCGGCTGCACCCCGGGCAAGCGCCTGCTGGGGCTGCGCGTCGTGGCCGAGGACGGCGCCCGGCTCTCCCTGCCGCGGACGCTGCTGCGCAGCGCGCTGCTCGTGCTCGTCCTTCCCGCCGTCGTCTGGGACCGCGACACCCGCGGACTTCATGATCGATTCTCCCGCGCCGTCCAGGTGCGGATCTGATATCGATCCGATACCCGACCGGAATAAAGGCCCGAGGAAAAGCGCGAAAAGGGGCGGGGCGAAACCATCGGTTTCGCCCCGCCCCTTTTTCTTGGGTTCGTCGTGGTCAGCGGCCCTTCGGCATCCGCATGCCCTTCGGCATGGGCCCCTTCGGGATCGGCATGTTGCTCATCAGGTCACCCAGCGCGCGCAGCCGGTCGTTCACGGCCGTCACCTGCGCGCCCGGCAGGACGCGGGGCAGCTTCAGCAGCGTGGTGTGCAGCTTCTTCAGCGACACCTGGCCCTCGCCGTCGCCGACGACGATGTCGTGCACCGGGACGTCCGCGACGATCCGCGCCATGCGCTTCTTCTCGGCCGCCAGCAGGGCCTTCACCCGGTTGGGGTTGCCCTCGCCGACCAGCACGATGCCCGCCTTGCCGACGGCACGGTGGACGACGTCCTGGTTGCGGTTCATCGCGACCGCCGGCGTCGTCGTCCAGCCACCGCGCCGGATGTTCTCCAGCACCGCGGCCGCGGCACCCGGCTGGCCCTCCATCTGCCCGAAGGCGGCCTGCTCGGCGCGTCGCCCGAAGACGATCGCCATCGCCAGGAAGGCCAGCAGGAAGCCCAGAATGCCCAGGTAGATCGGGTGGTCGATCAAAAAGCCGATGGCAAGGAGTACACCGAAGGTGACAATGCCCACAGCCGCGACGACGAGACCGACCTTGGGATCGGCCTTCTTGGTCATCTTGTAGGTCAGGGCGATCTGCTTCAGTCGCCCGGGGTTCTCGGATGTTTCCTTCCTCGCCATACGGCGAAGTTTACGTGGCTCGCGGACCGGGGGCCGCCATGGCCTCCAGCACATGCTGCGCCTCGCGCCGGTCCTTGGCCCGGCGGCGGTCCTCCAGCACCGCCGTCCAGGCGTTCCGCCGGGCGGTGCGCTGGCCGCCGCGCAGCAGCAGCCCCTCCAGCGCGCGCAGGGCCCCGGTGACGGACGGGGGCCGTACGGACAGGGTGGACGGCAGAGCGGTGGAGGCGCGGGTGGCGGTCGACAGGACTGCGGTTCCGGGCGCGGCCTGCATGTCGGTGTTCCCCTCGGGAGCGGCAACGGGTCGGGGCGTGGAGGGTGGGCGTGCGCGTGGGCCGAACGGTGGGGTCGCACTGCTGTGCGTAGACCTATCGTCACCGAATGGTGTTACCAATGGATGACCTGTTGGTCAAACACCTATGAAACGTTGACGCGGCCCGTACCTTCTCCGGCTGTCACCGGGGGTACGGGCCGCGCGTTCACGGACGGGTGGGGCCTGGCCTTCAGACCGCCTGGGTGGAAGCGGCCGCCTGACGCTTCTCGATCGCCTGCTGGTGGAGGCGACCCGCGCGGTACGACGATCGCACCAGCGGGCCGGACATGACGCCGGCGAAGCCGATCTCCTCGGCCTCCTCCTTCAGCTCCACGAACTCCTGCGGCTTCACCCAGCGCTCCACCGGGTGGTGGCGCACCGACGGGCGAAGGTACTGGGTGATGGTGATCAGGTCGCAGCCCGCGTCGTGGAGGTCCTGCAGGGCCTCGCTGATCTCCTCGCGGGTCTCGCCCATGCCGAGGATCAGGTTGGACTTCGTCACCAGGCCGAACGCACGGGCGCGGGTGATCACGTCGAGCGAGCGCTCGTAGCGGAAGCCCGGGCGGATCCGCTTGAAGATGCGCGGGACCGTCTCGACGTTGTGGGCGAAGACCTCGGGGCGGGACTCGAAGACCTCCTGGAGGAGCTCCGGCACCGCGTTGAAGTCGGGGGCCAGCAGCTCGACCTTGGTGTGGCCGCCCTCGCGGCCCGCGGTCTGCTGGTGGATCTGGCGCACGGTCTCGGCGTACAGCCAGGCGCCGCCGTCCGCCAGGTCGTCGCGGGCGACGCCGGTGATGGTGGCGTAGTTCAGGTCCATCGCCACGACGGACTCGCCCACGCGGCGGGGCTCGTCACGGTCGAGGGCCTGCGGCTTGCCGGTGTCGATCTGGCAGAAGTCGCAGCGCCGGGTGCACTGGTCGCCGCCGATGAGGAACGTGGCCTCGCGGTCCTCCCAGCACTCGTAGATGTTGGGGCAGCCCGCCTCCTGGCACACCGTGTGCAGGCCCTCGCGCTTCACCAGGCCATGGAGTTCCTTGTACTCGGGGCCCATCTTCGCGCGGGTCTTGATCCACTCGGGCTTCCGCTCGATGGGGGTCTGGGCGTTCCGGACCTCCAAGCGCAGCATCTTGCGTCCGTCGGGTGCGACAGCGGACACGTCCGGCTCCCTATGACTTCGATTCCTCGGCGGACACCAGGGTACGCCCGTTATTTCCTGTGCTCTTACGTCTGCGCCCTCGGTAACCGCGGGATGGCGGGGCGCATTCCCCTCAGCCGGCCGCGGCCGGCGCGGTCTCCACCTCGCGCGGCTTCGGCGTCTCGGCCGCCAGGACCTCCCGCAGGTGCTTCTCCACCAGCGGGATCACCTCGGCCACCGTCACCCGGCGGCCCAGCTCGTTCGAGAGCGAGGTCACACCGGCGTCCCGGATGCCGCACGGGACGATCCGGTCGAACCAGGTGTTGTCCGGGTCACAGTTGAACGAGAAGCCGTGCATCGTGACGCCCTTGGCGATGCGGATGCCGATCGCGGCCAGCTTGCGGTCCTCGCGCCGCTGGCCGGCGTTGGACGGGGCGTACTCCGGGCCGTTGAGCCGGGCGTCGAACTCGTCGTCGGTCAGCCGGGGGTCGAAGTCCAGGCTGAGGCCGGGGATCGCCGGGCGCTGCTCGACGGGGTCGCCCAGCACCCACACCCCACTGCGGCCCTCCACCCGGGTGGCCTCCAGGCCCAGCTCGGCGCAGGTGCGGATGAGGGCCTCCTCCAGGCGGCGGACGTGCGCGATGACGTCCACCGGGCGGGGGAGCTTGAGGATGGGGTAGCCGACGAGCTGGCCCGGGCCGTGCCAGGTGATCTTGCCGCCGCGGTCCACGTCGACGACCGGGGTGCCGTCCAGGGGGCGCTCGCTGTCCTCCGTGCGCCGGCCGGCCGTGTAGACCGGCGGGTGCTCCAGCAGGAGGCAGGTGTCGGGGATCTCGTCCGCGAACCGCGCCGCGTGCACCCTCCGCTGCTCCTGCCACGCCTGCTCGTAGTCGACGGCGTCCGCTCCGAAGCCCAGGTGGACAAAGCGCAGCTCGGTCACGGCAGCTTCCCTCTTTCCGGATTCTTTCGACCCTTCGGCCTGCCACTGTACGGCGGCGCGCCCGGGAACCCTCCGGGCGGCCCCGGGGTGATCACGGAGGGTGCCGTCAGGGTGACGCTCCCGGAGTTACTTGACCTGTCCTCACACGATCGGATGAATGCGGGGCGAAGGTGGCGTTCGGGGCGTTGGGGGCCGCTAAGTTCACGCCGTTCCAGGAACAAAAGAATCAGGGAGACCGGCAGGCTGATGACGGAACGACCCCCACAGCGCATCCCCAACCGTCAGCTCGCGGCGCTCATCGCCGAAGCCGGCTTTTCCAATGCGGGCCTGGCCCGCCGCGTCGATCAGCTGGGGCTCGAACACGGCCTCGACCTGCGCTACGACAAGACCTCCGTCACGCGATGGCTGCGCGGGCAGCAGCCGCGCGGCACCACCCCCGCGCTGATCGCCGAGGTGTTCACCCGGCGGCTCGGGCGGCGGCTGTCCGCCCAGGACCTCGGGCTGGACGCGTGCGCCCCCGTCTACGCGGGGCTCGAATTCGCCGCCTCGCCGGAGGAGGCCATTGACATCGTCAGCGGGCTGTGGCGGAAGGACTCCGGCAGCCACACCGAGCTGCGCAAGATCGCGTTCACCCCGGCCGGGCTGGTGGTGCCGAGCCGGGACTGGCTGATCGGGCGTGCGGACGAACGGGTGGCGCGCGGTGCGCCCCCCGCGCCCTCAGGCGAAGGCGCGCGCGTGCCGCAGCAGGCGCGGGCCGGGCAGGGAGCGCCGCCCGGGCTCGCGGCGCCGGGCGCGGCCGGGATGGGCCCCTCGGCGCTCTCCCTGCCCCGCCAGCGGCTCGCCGAGCGGGCACCCGGCGCCCGGGTCACCATGGGCGACATCGCGGCCCTGCGGTCCGTCGGGGAGCTCTTCAGGACCATCGACAACGCCTACGGCGGCGGGCACGCGCGCCAGGCGCTGGTGCGCTACCTGGAGCACGAGACCGAGCCGATGCTGCGCGGCGTCTACGGCGAGACGACCGGACGGCGGCTCTTCGCCGCAGCCGCCGACCTCACCCGGCTCGCCGGCTGGACGTCCTACGACATCGCCGCCCACGGGCTCGCCCAGCGGTACTACGTGCAGGCGCTGCGGCTCGCGCAGGCCGCCGGGGACCGGGCCTACGGGAGCTATGTGCTGGTCACCATGAGCCGGCAGGCCGTCTACCTCGGGCACGGGCGGGAGGCCGTACAGCTGGCCCGGGTCGCCCAGCAGGGCATCGGGTCCGGGGCGCCGCCTGTCGTGCAGTCGCTGCTGCACGCCGTGGAGGCGCGGGGCCACGCCGTCCTCGGCGAGGTACGGGCCTGCTCGGCGTCGCTGGCCCGGGCCGAACGCGCCCTGGAGACCGCGCGGGCCGGGGACGACGTGCCGTACTGGGCGCGGTTCTTCGACGAGTCGCAGCTCGCCGACGAGTTCGGGCACTGCCACCGCGACCTCCAGCAGTACCGGGCCGCCGCGCAGCACGCGGAACGCTCGCTGCAACTGCGGGCGCCCGCGTACGCGCGCAGCCGCCTCTTCTGCAAGGTCGTGCTGGCCTCGGCCCGCCTGGGCCTCGGCGAGCTGGAACAGGCCTGCGCCCTGGGCGTGGAGGCCGCCCAGGCGGCGGCGGAGATGCGGTCGGTACGGGCCCTGGAGTACGTACGCGACTTCGAACGCCGACTGGACCCGTACCGCGACGCGGCACCGGTGAGGGCGTACCGCGAGAAGGTGGCGGCGCTGTGACCCGGGGGGCGGGCACCGGAGTGCCCGCCCCCGCCCGCTACGCCGCCCGCAGCGTCGGGGTCCCCTGGGGGTGTACGCCCAGGTCGCGGAGGACCGCCTGGGCCGCTCGGCGGCCCGAGAAGAGGGCTCCCTGGACCGTGCTGGTGTCACGGTGGTCGCCGCACACGTACAGGCCCGACAGCAGGCGTACCGGGCGGCGTACGTCGTGCGGTGCCGGCATCGCCGGGACCGCGTCCGGGTCGTGGTGGGCCTCCAGCAGGCGCCAGGTCGCGGTCGAGGCGCCGTAGACGCGGGCCAGCTGGGCCCGGGCCGCGCGGTCGAGTTCCGCGCTGGGCAGGCCGGCCGCGGTGCCCAGGACCGTGGAGGTGATCAGCGCGGCACCGGCCGGGGCCCGGTCGGGGTCCACCTCGCTGGCCACCGTGGTGTGGGCCACCGGGCCGCGGCGGGCCCCGGTGAGGATCAGCGAGGCGTCGCGCAGCGGTGGCTCGTCCGCCGCGTGGTGGAGGATCGTCACCGGGTGGAAGCCGGGCAGCCTGAGGCCCGGGATCAGCTCGGCCGCCGAGCGGGCGCCCGTGGCGACGACGACCGAGCGGCAGGTGATCTCGCCGTGCTCGGCGGTGTCCACCGCCGTGGTGCCCACGGTCTTGGCCCGCACCCCGGTGCGGACCGTGCCCGGCGGCAGCCGGTCCGTCAGCAGCCCGGGCAGCACGCCCGCGCCGCCGGCCGGCAGGCAGAGGCGGCCGCGGGCGTAGCCGCGCAGCACCAGGTCGGCGCAGCGGCTGGACGTGGTGAGGTCCGGGTCCGACAGCAGGGACGCCAGCAGGGGGCGCAGGAAGCCCTCCACCGTGCGGCCAGGGAGGCCGCGCGAGGTGAGGGTGGCCGACGTGGGCCGGTCCGGGCGGGCCAGCATCCGGTCGATGGGCAGGGCGGCGAGGCGGGCCAGCGCCGCGCCCAGCCGCGCCTGGTCGAGCCCGGCGCTGCGCGAGGCGCGGGCGGCCGCGAAGGCCCGCGCGGTGGTGAAGGCGCGCTTGGCGCCACGCAGTTCGCCGGTGCGGGTGTTGCGGCCGTCGGTGTGGACGAGCACGCCGGGGGTGAAGGGGCGCAGTTTGAGCGCTTCCAGGCCGGGGGTGCGCATCAGTTCGGGGAACGAGGTGTTGAGCAGCTGGCCCGTGCGGTCCAGGAGGAATCCGTCGACGCTGTCGGTGGTCATGCGGCCGCCCGGCTCGTCCCGGGCCTCGAGGACGGTCACGGACACGCCGGAACCGATCAGGTGCTGGGCCGCCGAGAGGCCGGCCAGGCTTGCTCCCACGATGACGACATCAGCGGTGCGTGCGCTGCTGAGCACGTGCCCTCCCGGGGTCGGTCCGCTCGCTCGGGGGCCTGATGCCCTCAACCGGCGGCGGCGATGCGCGAGTTCGCCTCGACCGTAGAGAGAAATCCGGTCAATAACAGTCGCGCACGGGCCGGGCACGGGCGCACGGCGGTGGCACACACCCGCGTCCTGGGGGACGGGGGAGGGCGTCAGCCTTCCGCCAGCGCCGCGCGTACGGCGCTCTCGACGTCCGGGTGGGCGAAGGAGAAGCCGGACTCCAGCAGCCGGTGCGGCACCACACGCTGGCTGGCCAGCACCTCCGTGGCCATCTCGCCCAGCGCCAGCCTGAGCGCCGGAGCGGGCGCGGGGAAGGGCGTCGGACGCCTCAGCACGCGCCCCGTCGCCTCGATCGCCTCGCGGTTGGTCACCGGATGTGGCGCGGTGAGGTTGAAGGGACCCGAGAGGCCGGGGGAGGACAGCAGGTGCAGCAGGGCCGCGACATGGTCGGTGAGGGAGATGAAGCTCCAGTACTGCCGGCCGCTGCCCAGCCGGCCCGCCAGCCCCAGCCGGGCCAGCGGCAGCAACCGGGCCCAGGCTCCGCCACGCCCGGACACCACCAGTCCCGTGCGCAGCAGGACCGTACGGACGCCCGCCTCCGTCGCGGCGCCCGTCGCCTCCTCCCAGTCCCGGCAGACCCCGGCCAGGAAGCCCCGGCCCGGCGGCGTCCGCTCGTCGGTGACCCGGTCGCCGGTGTCCCCGTAGACGCCGATGGCGCTGCCGCTGAGCAGCACCCGGGGCGGGGTGTCGAGCGAGGCCACGGCCTCGGCGATCGCGCCGGTGCCGTGCACCCTGCTGTCGCGGATCTCCTTCTTGTACGCGGCCGTCCAGCGGTGGTCGCCGATCCCGGCCCCGGCCAGGTGGACGACCGCCTCGCACCCGGCGAGCCCCGCGGTGTCCACCCACTGGCGTACGGGGTCCCACCGGACCTCGCCGGCGTCGCGGGGCGGGCGGCGCACCAGGCGCACCACCTGGTGGCCGGCGCGGACGAGGGCGGGCACGAGGGCGCCGCCGATGAGGCCCGTCGAGCCGGTGACCGCTACGCGCATGATGTCCCGTCAGGAGGAGGATCAGGAGGAGAAACGGTTCCAGAGGCGGGGGAAGCGCTCGGCGAGCACCGCCTCGTCCTCCAGGTCGAAGGGGGTGCCCAGGGGTTCGGCCGGCTGCGGGGGCAGGCCGAGGTCGGGGGTCTCGGCACCGGTCAGCGCCTCGTACGCCTCGTCGGCGGCGTAGCCCAGGTCCTCGCCGTCGCCGTCGACCTCCTCGTCGAAGTCCTCCAGGAGCTCGGCGAGCTGGTCGGGGTCGTGCACCGCCCCCTCGAAGACGTCCCGGCCCTGCCCGATGAGCCAGCAGCGGAAGTAGTCGAAGGCGTCGTCGCTGGCGCCGTCCAGCAGGACGGCCGCCGCGCCCCACAGGTCCCAGAGGTAGGCGCGGTTGTAGCGCGCCTCGAAATGCCGGGCGAAGTCCAGCACGGCGTCCGGGTCGAGCCGCGTCAGCTTCTCGACCAGCAGGTCGGCCTGGTCCTCGGCGTCGCCCTCGGCGGTCTGACGTGCGCTGTCGATCAGCTCCCAGAACTCCGTCTCGTCCATCATCACGGGAACAGCATCGGGCCTGCCGCGGGGCCGCGCACCCGGAGGGGGCCGGATGCGGCCGTGTTGTTACCGGAGGCGCCTGATGCGTGATGGCCGGAAAAACACGACAGAAGGTGTCGTGATTCGGTGGCAAGGTCGTCCCCGTCGGTCGGACGGAACGGAAGGACGGATCGGGATGGGTGTGCTGGACGGGAAGGTCGCCCTGGTCGCGGGTGCCACGCGGGGCGCGGGCCGGGCCATGGCCGTGGAGCTGGGACGGGCCGGCGCGGTGGTCTACGCGACCGGGCGGACCACGCGCGAACGGCGCAGCGAGGTCGGCCGGACCGAGACGATCGAGGAGACCGCGGAGCTGGTGACCGCCGCCGGCGGCACCGGCGTCGCGGTGCCCACCGACCACCTGGACCCGGAGCAGGTCCGCGCGCTCGTGGAGCGGATCGACCGGGACCACGGCCGGCTCGACGTGCTGGTCAACGACGTGTGGGGCGGGGAGGGACTGATCGAGTTCCGGAAGAAGGTCTGGGAGGTGGACCTGGCCAAGGGGCTGAGGATGCTGCGGCTGTCGGTCGACACCCACGCCATCACCAGTCACTTCGCCCTCCCGCTGCTCGTCCGGCGGCCCGGGGGACTGGTCGTCGAGGTCACGGACGGCACGGAGGAGTTCAACCGGACCTACCGCGAGAACCTCTTCTACGACCTGGCGAAGTTCGGCCCGATCCGGATGACCTTCGGGCTGTCCGAGGAGCTGGCGGAGTACGGCGGGACGGCCGTCTGCGTCTCGCCCGGGTTCCTGCGCTCCGAGCAGATGCTCGACCACTTCGGCGTGACCGAGGAGAACTGGCGGGACGCGATCGCGGCGGTGCCCGACTTCGCGATCGCCGAGTCGCCCGCCTTCGTGGGGCGGGCCGTCGCCGCGCTCGCCGCCGACCCCGACCGGGCGCGCTGGAACGGCCGCTCGGTCTCCAGCGGCGAGCTCGCCAAGGACTACGGCTTCACCGACACCGACGGCTCCCGCCCGGACGCCTTCGGTTACTTCCAGGACGTCGTGTACGGCGGCAAGGACGCGCGGGTGGAGGACTACCGGTAGCGAAGGGGCCCACCGGTGGCGAAGGGGCTCACCGGTAGAGCGCCGCGCCCCGGGCCGCCGCCTCCGCGAACCGCGCGCGGAGCTCCGGCGGCTCCAGGACCTCGGCCTCCGGTCCCAGGGCCAGCAGCTGCTCGTACGCCACGTCCGGCGACTCCACGGCCAGGGAGACCGTGACGCGGCCGGTCGGGTCCGGGGCGCCGGCGGCCTCCAGGGCCTCCCGGGCCGCCACGCGGTCGGTGACGTACGGCAGCCGGCGGGCGCCGTCCGGGGTGAGGCGCAGCTCCACCCGGTCGCGGAGGATCGAACGGGCGAACGCGGCGGAGCGCTCCGCCCAGAACTCCGGCAGGTCGAAGGCGTCGGGGCGGTGGAAGCGGGCCTCGCCCACGGTGACCGCCGTGAAGCGGTCCACCCGGTAGACCCTGACATCGTCGCCCGCGCGGGCCGCCAGGTACCAGACGCCCGCCTTGAGGACGAGACCGTACGGCTCCAGCTCCCGCTCGACCTCGCGGGGCGCCTCGCCGGGGCCGCCGCGGCGGGTGTAGCGGGCCGTCATCCTGCGGTCGTCCCAGACGGCGTCGGCGACGGCGGGCAGGAGCTCGGGCGGGTCGTGGGGCTGCCACCAGCCGGGGGCGTCCAGGTGGAAGCGCTGGGCCGCGTTCGCGGGGGCGTCGCCGAGCTCCGGCAGCAGGGCGGCGGAGACCTTCAGCCGGGCGGCGGAGGCGGCGTCGGCCAGGCCCATGGCGCGCAGCGCGGTCGGCACGCCGGAGAGGAAGAGCGCCTCGGCCTCGGTGCGGCCGAGTCCCGTCAGACGGGTGCGGTAGCCGCCGACCAGGCGGTAGCCGCCGGTGCGGCCGCGGTCGGCGTAGACGGGCACGCCCGCCTCGGACAGCGCGAGGACGTCCCGGGCGACGGTGCGCTCGGAGACCTCCAGGTGGTCCGCCAGCTCGGCCCCGGTCATCGAGGAGCGGGATTGGAGCAGGAGCACCAGTTTGATCAGACGGGCCGCGCGCATGACTCCCATCATGCCGGGAGGCCATGGCCCGTCGGGGCACGACGACAGGAGCCCGTGCGCAGCCAGGGCACGGATGACGCATGGGGTCCTGTCGCCACCCCTGAACCGCTCCGCGACGTTAAGGACAGGGCGCGCGGCGCGGCTCCGGCGGAGACGATACGCCTTTGATCGATGATCGATCAACCGCTGTGGCGAGATTTCCCCCGGGCGGGGATTTCCGGCCATGGCAGGCCGCCACCGGCGGCCTGCGTCAGATGCGCGGCGCGCAGCTCAGCACATGCCGCTTGAGGAGCTCGCCGATGGCGGGGTCGCGCCGCCGGAAGGCCCGGACGATCTCCGCGTGGTCCTCGGCGTGGGCGCGCGGCTCCGGGCTCAGCCAGCGGATCGACAGCGTCGTCCACACCTCGATGCCCAGCGACTCCCAGGTGTGCAGCAGCACGGAGTTCCCGGAGGCCCGCACGATCTCGCGGTGGAAGGCCACCGTGTGGCGCGCCTGCGCCTCGCTGTCACCGGCGCGGTCGGCCTCCTCCAGGGCCGCCACCTCCCGCTCCAGCGCCGAGACGTCCTCGGCCAGGACCTCGGCGGCCAGCTCGGCGGCGACCTGCTCCAGGCCGGCCCGGACCGGGTAGCTCTCCTTGAGGTCGGCGGCGGTCAGATCGCGGACCCGGACGCCCTTGTTGGGGACGGACTCGATCAGCCGCAGCGACTCCAGCTCGCGCAGCGCCTCGCGGACCGGGGTCTGGCTCACCAGCAGCTCGGCGGCGATCCGCCGCTCCACGATCCGCTCGCCCGGCTGCCAGCGCCCGCTGACGATCCCCTCGAGGATGTGCTCGCGGATCTGCTCTCGCAGCGAATGGACGACGGGCGGGGTCATCGTTCTCCTCGGGGGATGGTGCCGGACACGTCATTATCCCGGGAACACACGGGCGCGGGGGGGGGGGGGGGGGGGGGGGGGGGGGGGGGGGGGGGGGGGGGGGGGGGGGGGGGGGGGGGGGGGGGGGGGGGGGGGGGGGGGGG
>NZ_JBWKFM010000029.1:0-87632 GCF_056434285.1 Streptomyces sp. NPDC044063 | reverse complement strand
GCCTTGGCCAGCTCGCCGTCCTGCGTCACACCGAACTCCTGCGCGCTCAGCGCCACCGTCTTCACACCACCGGTGGTGTGGGCGTCGGCGGCGGAGGCCTGCGGCACCAGCGCGAACGTCAGCGCGGCGGCACCAGCGGCCGTGACGAGACCGGCGGCGGAGAACTTGTGGGCCTTGGACAGAGCGGTATAGCCGGAGACGGTGGAACGCATGAGGAACTAAAACCCTTCCGATCGCTTGTGTCGCAGAGGCCGGACGTGGCGCATAACAGAAGCGCCGTTTCCCGGTCGACGGCGCCGTGCGACCCAGCCATTGTTAGCGGCCCGAAAACCCCCTGACAAAGGGTGTGACCTACGGCCAAACCCCGTAAAACACCCACCCCAACGCCCCGGAATGCCCCAATTAGGACCTCCGGCCCTACGACCCACCCTCGTATGTGACGGGGCCCACGTGCCCGGCCCCACACCCACACCCTTGATCCACCACCCACCGCGACCGGTCCGCTACACCGGCGACCGAGCTCTCAGGGCATGTCCCGGGGCTGGGGCGGGCCGGTGAGATGGGCGAGGGCCGCGTCGCGGAAGGCGCCGATGAGGCGCCTGCGGTCGTCGGTGCGGGTGGCGAGGACGACGCGACCGGGGTCGACACCCTCCAGGGCGATCGTGACGAGGTCCGGGCGGCGGTTGGTCGTCCGGGCCCCCGCCGGCACGATGGCCACGGCCTGGCCGCTCGCGATCACCTCGTGCTTGTCCTCGACCGTCTCCACCAGGGGACCGCCGGGCGCCGGGCGCCCGTCGGGGCGGGGGTCGACGCGCCAGAAGGCGTTCCACATCGGGTCGGGGAGGCTGACCATGGGCTCGTCGGCGATGTCGGCGAGGCTGACGGAGGCCCTGCCGGCGAGACGGTGGTCCACCGGGACCATGAGCAGCCGCGGCTCGTCGTGCAGGACCGTCACCTGGAGGCCGTCGGTCGCGAACGGCATCCTGGCCACCACGGCGTCGGCGCGGTGCTCCAGCAGGGCGCCGCGCGGTTCGTTCCATGCCAGGTAGAGCGTGCGCACCTCGGCGTCCGGGTGCCGTCGGCGCAGGTCGCGCACGGCGGGGGTGACGATGAGGCCGGTGGTGTAGCCGATGGTGACGTGGGCGGGCTCGGCGGCCGCCCGGGCCTGTGCCACGGCCTGCGCCGCGGACCGTAGGAGCGTCCTGGCGTGCCGCAGGAAGGCCTCGCCGGCCTCGGTGAGCCGGGCGCCCTGGGGTGTGCGGTCCAGCAGCCGGGCCCCCAGGCTTTCCTCGAGGCGGCGGATCTGCCGGCTCAGGGACGGCTGGGCGAGGTGCAGGACGGCGGCGGCCCGGCCGAAGTGCCGTTGCTCGGCGACGACGGTGAAGTGACGGACCAGGCGTAAATCCAGATCCGCGGAGGAGTCGGACGTCTCAGGCATGTCACGACTGTATTCCGTGTCACATGCACGGAACGCGGGTACGGCCTGAGCGGTGGTGATACCCGCGGCGTATCAGCCGTTCCGGATGAGGAATTGGACGGTGGGCGGGCGGTGGTCCCAGGGTGGGAGACACCGGCCGGAATCCGTTTTCGTCGAGCAAACGAGCACGTGAGGTACTCATGAAACTCATCGCCCGAACCGGGATCGCCGCGGCGCTGGCCGCCGGCGTCGTCGCCGCCGCCATCGCCCCCGCCTCCGCCGTCGTGACGCACACCCAGGCGGTGGCCGGCGTCCACACGGTGGCGCCGAACCCCAAGACGATCAAGCCCGCCGCGTACAACCAGGCCCGGAGCATCCTGGCGGGGGCCGGCAGCCAGACGGCCGCCAAGTCGCATCCCGTCCACGGGAAGGACGACGTGCCCGTCAGCTACGGGACCAGCCTGCTGGCCGCGTCCCGGGACGAGTTCCGGCAGACCGACAAGAAGCTCCCGGAGAAGAACAAGAAGTCCGGCATGTCGATACCGCACTACAACGCGATCCACAGCGCGGCGAAGACCATGGGCATCACCCAGTGGTGATCGCCCACCGGACCCGCTGACGCCTCGCCCCAGCTCCGTCCCCCCGGCCCCGGGGACGGGGCTGGGGCCGGTCAGGGGTGACGGCGGCGGCGTCGGCGGCGCCTCCTTGCCGCCGGGCTTCGGGCCGCTCATGATCGGCACATGTTCAGCGGCGCGCATGTGATCTTCTACAGCCGGGACGCGGAGGCGGACCGGGCCTTCATCCGGGACGTGCTGGAATTCGCCCACGTGGACGCCGGGCACGGTTGGCTGATCTTCAAACTGCCGCCGGCCGAGGTCGCGGTGCACCCGACGGACGACGAGCCGCGGCACGAGGTCTATCTGATGTGCGACGACCTGGACGCCGTGCTCGTGAGGCTGACGGCCCGCGACGTGGAGATCACGCGGCCCGTGAGCGAACAGGCGTGGGGACGGCTGACGGCGGTGCGGCTGCCGAGCGGCGCCGAACTCCCGCTGTACCAGCCGCTCCACCCCGTCGCGCACAGTCTGTGAGCCACCGCTTCCCCTGCTCTCCGCCCCTCACCCGAAGGGCACCCGCTCCAGCCAGAAGTCCAGCAGCCCGGCGTCACCCCGGACCTCCACTCGTTCGCTGCCCGCGGGCAGTCGCCGGTAGACGAGCAGGAGCAGGTCGGTCAGCGGGGCCCGTACGGAGACGGCGGTCGTCGCGGCGGTCGTCCCGTCCGTGCGCCGCCAGGCGATGACGTCGCCGGTGAGGTCGACCAGCCAGTCGGCCCGCGCCCCGGGCGCGGTGTCGGTGGCGTGGAGGTGGAAGGTGCGGCCGGGGCCGAGCAGCTCGCGGGTCCTGGGACGGATCTCGAGCATCATCGGCAGCGCGCCCAGTTCCATCCACTCGTCGAGGGCGTCGAGGGCGACCTCCTCCTCGACGGTGTACATGGCGCCGAGGGCCAGGACCGCGTCGGCCCGGTGGACGGCGGTCTCGTGCGCGGCCCTGCGGGCGTGGAAGCGGGCGGTCCCGCCGGGGACGGGGGTCCATACCCGCAGGTCGGGGCCGGCGTCCCGCAGGGTGTGCGCCAGGAGCGCCGCACCCTCGGCGAGCCAGGGGCAGAGTTCGGCGGGGTCCTCGTCGGTGTACGGGGAGAGGTCGCGGAAGAAGTCCTCCGGGATCGGCCCGTCGGCCCGGGTCCGTACCGTCTCCTCGACCCAGCGCTGGGCGCCGCCGAGATGGCGCAGGAGTTGGCCGAGGTTCCAGCCGGGGCAGGTCGGCACGGGGAGCGTCATGTCCGCACCGGCGACGTGCGAGCACAGCAGGTCGATCTGCTCGACGATCTCGGAACAGTGACGGCCGAAGTCCACGGGGTCCTCACTCGGGTCTCGTCGGCGGACCGTTCCCGCCTGGTTCCCGGGGCGACGGCGACGCGCGGTGGGTTCATCGTCGGCCGCGACCCCCGCCCCGCCCTCGGCATTCGGCTGCGCGAGGGCGCGGCGCGGGGGCACGACGCCGTGGGCCGTACCGGGCCGTCAGGCGATCCAGTGCGGGCGGCGCGACGTGCTGGTGGGCGGCAGGCCGTCGGCGAGCGCGGTGGCCATGCGGTGGACGGCCTCGCGCAGGGTGTCGACGGGGGCGGTGTAGGGGATGCGCAGGCGTTGTTCGAAGAGGCCCGGGTGGGCGCCGAAGTAGCCGCCGCTCTCGATGCGCACGCCGCGTTCGAGCGCGCGGTCGGTCAGGGCCGGGCCGATGGGGGCGCCCAGGTCGACCCAGAGGGAGAGGCCGCCGGGCGGTGACCGCCAGGTCCAGTGCGGCAGGTGTTCGGTGAGGGCGTCGGCCAGGGCGGCGCGTTGGACGCGCAACTGGTCGAGGCGGGGCGGCAGCAGGTCGCCGGCCCGGGTGAGCAGGTGGAGGGCCAGGAGCTGGTCCAGGACCGAGCCGCCCATGTCGTTGGCCATGCGCTGGCCGGCGAGTTCGGTCACCAGGGGCGAGGGGGCGCGCAGCCAGCCGATGCGCAGGCCGCCCCAGTGGGTCTTGCTCATCGAGCCGATCGTGATCACCTGTCCGCTGCCGCCGGGCCCGGCGTGGGAGGCGAAGGGCGGCGGGGCGGGGACGTCGAGGGCGAGGTCGGCGAGCGTCTCGTCGACGACCAGCCAGGTGCCGGAGCGTTCGGCGGCCCGCAGGACGCGGGCGCGCTCGGGGGCGGGCATGAGGCGGCCGGTCGGGTTGTGGAAGTCGGGGATCAGATAGGCCAGCCGGGGCACCACCTCGCGGAGCGTCGATTCGACGATCTCGATGTCCCAGCCGGCGTCGGTCACCGGGACGGGGACGGTGCGGAGCCGGGCGCGGCGCAGGGATTCGAGGGCGTTGGGGTAGGACGGGTTCTCGACCATGACGCGGTCGCCGGGCCCGCAGAGCAGTCCGAGGACCAGGGTGAGGGCGTGCTGGGCGCCGGCGGTCACGAGGATCTGCTCGGGCAGGGTGGCCAGGCCGCGCCGGGTGAAGCGGTCGGCGACGGCCGCTCGGAGGGCGGGCAGGCCGTAGGGGTGGTAGCCGGGGGTGTCGGCGTGACCGGCCAGGTGCGGGGTGACGTGGGCGAGCGCGTCGACGAGCATCCGCTCGGGCAGTCCGGGGGCCGCCGTGGCCAGGTTGATGGCGGCGTCGGGCGGGGTGAGGGCGCGGGCGAGGGCCCTGGTGGTGCGGCCTTCCGGCAGGGCGGTCCAGGTGCCGGAGCCCTGGCGGCTGTACGCGTAACCGCCCTCGCGCAGCAGGTCGTAGACGGCGGTCACGGTGGCCCTGCTGGTGTTCAGGGCCACGGCCAGCTCGCGTTCGGCCGGGAGCCGGGTGTGGAGGGCGATCCGCCCGTCGAGGATCAGCGTGCCGATCTCCTGGGCCAGGTGACGGAAGGCGGGCTTCGTTCCCGTCAGGTCGGGCAGCAGGGCGGCCAGTTGCCTGCCGCCCAGGGTCGCGCCGGTGGGGCGGGCGTGCGAGGCGGCCATCTTCGACCACTCCCCCTGAATTGGTCATGTTCTCCGGGCCAATCACTGTACAGACTCACTGCCAATGGCCGTGGGGGAACGCGACGACGTTCCTCGCGGCACCGGATGACGGATCGGCGCACAGGAGGCGGTCGGCATGAGGCGGGAGACGACGGGTGGGGAAGGGCGTGGTGGGTGGGGTCGGCGCGGGAGGCCCCGCGGGCGGGGCGTGCCGCCGCTCTCCTACGTCCCCCTCGGTGAGCGTCCGTTCGTCCGGATCCCCCAGTTGTTCGCCGGCCTGGCGCTGTACGGCTTCAGCCTCGCGCTCCTGGTCCGGTCCTCGCTGGGCGTGAGTCCGTGGAACGTGCTGTACGAGGGCGTGGAGCGCCATACCCCGCTGAGCTTCGGCGCGGCCGGCGGCGTGACCGGCGTCCTGGTGCTGCTGTTGTGGATACCGCTCCGGCAGGTGCCGCGGTTCGGCACCTTCGCCAACATCGTCGTCCTGGCCTGCGCGTCGGATCTCGGCCTCTCGCTGGTGCCGCGGCCGGCGGACCTCCCCGCCCGGGCGGCCCTGCTCCTCGGCGGCGTCCTGCTCAACGGTCTGGCCGGGGCCGTGTACGTCGGCGCGCGCCTCGGGCCGGGCCCCCGGGACGGCCTGATGACGGGTACCGCCGCCAGGACGGGCCGCTCCCTCCGGCTCGTCCGCACGCTCATCGAGGCCACCGTGCTCGCGGTGGGCTGGCTGCTGGGCGGGACGGTGGGGGTCGGCACGGTGGTCTACGCGCTCGCGGTCGGGCCCGTCACGCAGGCGTTCCTGCCGCTGTTCGCGTACCGGGGCATCGACCGGAGCGCAGGCCGGAGCGATGCCGTCGAGAGCACTCCGCCGCTCGTCCTCGGCCACGAACCCGTCGGCCCCCGCCGCTAGGCGGTCTCGTGGTCCGTGCCCTCGGGGTCGATGTGGGGCAGGATCCGGTCGAGCCGGCGGGGCGTCCACCAGTTGGCGCCGCCGAGCAGTGTCATCGACGCCGGGACGAGGAGCAGCCGGACGACGGTGGCGTCGATGAGGACGCTCACCGCCAGCCCCAGGCCGAGCATCTTGACGACGACGTTGTCGCTGACGATGAAGGCCGCGAAGACGCTGGTCATGATGAGCGCGGCACAGGTGATCACCCTGGCGGTGATCTCCAGCGCGTGGGCCACGCCGTCCCGGGTGTCGCCGGTGCGCAGCCAGGCCTCGTGGACGCGGGAGAGCAGGAAGATCTCGTAATCCATGCTCAGGCCGAACACGATGGCGAACATCATCATGGGCACATAGCTCTCGATGGGCACGGTCCCGTTGACGCCCAGCGCGGGGCCGCCCCAGCCCCATTGGAAGACGGCGACGACGACGCCGTACGAGGCGCCGATCGAGACGACGTTGAGCACGGCCGCCTTGAGGGCGACGAGCACGCCGCGGAACACGATCAGGATGATGAGGAAGGCCAGGCCGACGACCACCGCGATGATCCACGGCAGGCGGGCCGCGACGATGTCGAGGAAGTCGACCTGGGCGGCCGTGGTGCCGGTGACGTAGCCGTGCGCGGCGGTGCCGGACACCGCCCGCGGCAGGACGTCGTCCTTGAGTCGGTTGACCAGGTCGGTCGTGCCGGCGTCCTGCGGCGAGACCGCGGACAGGGCGGTGGCGGTCAGGACGTCGCCGTCCGGGGTGGGTCGCAGGGGGCTGACGCCGGCGGCGCCGGTGACGCCGGTGAGGGCCCGGGACGCCTGCCCGGCCAGCGCGGACCGGTCGGCGGCCGGGACCGCGCTCTGGTCGATGACGAGGGTCAGGGGGCCGTTGGAGCCCGGGCCGAAGGCCGAGGACATCAGGTCGTAGGCGCGGCGGTCGGTGAAGCTCGTGGGGTCGGCACCGTCCCCGATGTGCCCGAGCCGGATGGAGAAGACCGGGATCGCCAGGACGCCCACGATGACGAGGCCGACGGCGAGGAACCACCAGGGGTGGTGCTCCACGCGCCGCGCGTAGCGGTGCCAGCCCCCGTGGGCCTCGCCACCGGGCGTGCCGGGAGGCGTCTCCGCGACCGGGGTGCGCACGTGGTAGCGGTCGATGCGGCGTCCGACGAGACCGAGCAGGGCCGGGACGAGCGTGAGCGCGGTGAGGACCGCGGTGACGACGGTGATGGCTGCCGCGATGCCGAGCTTCCCGATGAACGAGACGCCGGAGACCCACAGTCCGGCCAGGGCGACGATGACGGTGCAGCCGGAGACCACGACGGCCCGGCCGTTGGTGGCCACTGTCCGGCCCGCGCTGACGGCCGGGTCCATGCCGTCCATGACGTTCTGCCGGTGACGGGTGATGAGGAAGAGGGCGTAGTCGATGCCCACGCCCAGGCCGATCATCGTCGCGAGCGTCGGCGAGACGGTGGCGAAGGTGAACGCGGCGGCGAACAGCCCCAGGCAGCCCAGCCCCGCGACGGCGCCGACGAGCGCGGTCAGCAGGGGCATCACCGCGGCCAGGACGCTGCCGAACCCGATCAGCAGGACGACGATCGCCGCGCCGAAGCCGATGAGTTCGCTGACGCGGTCGTCCGGCGCCGGCCGCGCGAGCTCGCCCAGCGGCCCGCCGTACTCCACCTCCACCCCGGCGGCGCGCAGCGGAGCCACCGCCTGGTCGACGCCGTGGAGGTAGGCGTCGCCGAGCGTGAGCGGCGGGGTGTCGAACCGGACCGTGATGTACGCCGTGCGGCCGTCGGAGGACAACGGGCCACTGGAGCTCCCCGCACCGGCGGGCGGTGGCTTCGTGCTTCCCTGCGGGGACGGCGGGGGCGGCGGGGGAAGGGGGTTCACCGCCGCCAGGACGTGCGGGAGCCGCCCGAGGCTCGTGACCGCGCCGTCGATCCGGCCGGAGACGGCGGTCAGGGGTCGCGCCGCGTCGTGCAGGACCACCGGGGCGCTGTAGCCGCCTGCCGCCGGGTCGTGGGCCTTGAGGACGTCGAGGCCGTGCAGCGACTGGGTGCCGGGGAGGGTGAAGTCGTCCGAGAACTCTCCCCCGAAGGGCTTGTTCAGCCCCTGGACGGCGCCGAGGACCGCCAGCCAGAGGACGATGACGACGACGGAGTGCCGGGCGCACCACTCCCCGAGCCCTCGCAGCCCGCCCCGGGCGGCCCGGCGTTCCCCCGGCGCGCGGGGCGGGCGCGGCGACGGCCTCACGGGCGGCTCCGGGGTACGGGGAGGGCTGGCACGGCGCCACCAGGATCACCGCCGGGCAGGCACACCGCCCTCCCACGACGACCGTTCGTGTGGCGTTGCCGGCTCCTTCTCCGCGCCCTCGCCCGGCGGCCGGTCGCCGACGGTGACGACCGCGTCCGGGGTGTTCCGGCCGAGCAGCAGCCGGTCGAGGACCGCGAAGACGGCGGCGGAGGTCCCGGTGGGCAGCGGCAGCGGCCACCGGACGGCCACCGCGTGCTCCCCGGCGGCGCGTCGCCAGTGGACCAGCGCCTCCGCGCCGAGGTGCGCGGCGGTACGGGCGGCCTGCCCGTCGCCGCCGGTCCGCGCCCCGGCCGAGCCGTGGACGAGGAAGAAGTCGGGTCGGCGACTGCGGGTCAGCGTGTCGAGCACCTGGCCGCCACCGATCACCGGTGTCAGCACGGCGCGCAACCGGTCGTCCGTGACGTCGGCGAGCGCGGCGTCGTCGTGGACCGCGCAGGCGTGGACGATCCCCCGGACCGGCCGCCCCGCGCCGCGGCAGGCGGCGAATACGCGCCGCATCGCGTCGAGGTCGGCGGCATCGGCGGCGAACGGGGCGACCGTCACCCCCAGGCCGGCCAGGTCCCGCAGCAGCGGGGCCGCCCCGGGCGCGGTCGCGCCGCGCCGGCCGACCAGGGTCAGATGCCGGGCCCCGCGCCGGGCCAGCCAGCGGGCCGTGGCCGCGCCCGGCCCGCCGAACCCGCCGGTGATCAGGTAGGTGGCGTCCGGGTCGATGCCCGGTACAGGTCCGCGCGGCTGCCGCGCCCCGGGCCGGGAGGCGGGAGCGAGAGGGGACTCGCCGAGCTCCAGGACCACCTTGCCCACGTGCCGCGCCCGCCGCAGGAGGTGGAAGGCCTCGTCCGTCCGGTCGGGCGGGTACGTCCGGTGGGGCAGCGGCCCGTACGTCCCGTCGTCGACGAGCCGGGCCACCTCGTGGAGGAGCGCGGTGGCGGCCGGATCGCCGGGGCGCGTCAGGCGGGAGACGTCGACGGCGAAGCACGCCGGGTCGTCGGCGAGGTCGCGCCCGCCGAGCGCCACGAACCGCCCGCCCTCGGCGCGGAGTTCCAGGCTCCGGACGCGGGCCTCGCCGCCCACGGGGTCGAGGACCACGTCCACCCCGCGGCCGCCCATGACGTCCCGCACCTCGTCGGCGAGGGCGGGCGTCCGGGAGTCGAGGACGTGCCGCACCCCCAGGAGGCGCAGCAGGTGCCGTCCGGCCTCGGTGCCCGCGGTCGCGATCACCCTGGCGCCCCGGGCCCGCGCGAGGCGGAGGGCCGCCGGCCCGGCCCCTCGGGCGGCCTCGTGCACGAGGAGGGTCTCCCCCGGGCGCAGTCGCGCCAGGTGGTCGAGGGCGTGGTGGACCGCGCAGTACGCGACCGGGAGGGTGGCGGCGTCGGCGAAGGACATGCCGTCCGGCACGCGCGCGACGCGGTCCACGTCGGCCAGGACGTACGTCGCCAGGCCCGCGCGCGGGAACCCGTACACCCGGTCGCCGGGCCGGAAGGCGGTGACGCCCGGTCCGGCGGCGGTGACCTCGCCCGCGCACTCCAGGCCGAGCCGGGGGACACCGTCCTCCTGGTGGACGGGCGGGACCGTGCCGGTCGCCGCCGGCACGTCCCGGTGGTCGAGGGCACCGGCCCGCACCCGTACGGCGACCTGGCCGGGGCCCGGGACCGGCGGTGGTTCCTCCTCCCACCGCAGCCGGTGGCCCGGGCCGGGGTCGTGGGCCCGGAGGACGTACGGGCCGGGGCCGGAGGCCGGGCCGGGAGCGGGGGTGTCCGCCGGCCGCAGGCGGGGCACGAAGCGTCCGGCGGGTGTGAGGACGACCTCGTCCTGCGGGGAGTCCGCCAGGAGTTCGGCGACGAGCGCGGCGATCGCGGGCGCGGAGTCGTCGTCGGACGCGCCCCGGACGAGCGCGACGCGCTTGACGCGCGGCCCGTGCCGCTCGGCCGCGAGCGACCGTGCCGCGCCCCACAGCGCGGCGTCCGCCTCGCGCGTGGACGGGGGCGTCGTCATGGCCGTCCCGGAGCCGGCCAGGACGACGTGGACGACCGGGTCGAGGCGCTCCGGCATCATGGCGCACGCCCGGGCGACGGACCGCAGGGCGGCGACCCGGGCGACGGCCCGTTCCACCGGCGGCCCGGCGGTGGAGTCGTCGCAGAGCAGGACGACATGGGCACGTTCGGCGTCCGGGGGCGTCACGGGGGCCCACGCGTGGCCGGAGGCGGCGACGACCTGTACGTCGGCCCGGACCGCGTGCCGCAGCGCGGCCGCCAGGGCCCGCGCGACCGGCGACGTCTCCCGCTCGGCCGCCACGAACCAGGCGGCCCGGGGCACCGGTGCCGCCGATCGGTGCGGTGCGTCCCGTACGGCCGGTTCCTCCTGACGGGGCGTCCGGGCGGCGAGCAGCAGCGCGTACGGCCCCCGTCCTGTGTGGACGACGTCGGAGAAGCCGGCCCGTTCGAGCGGCGTGGCCCCGGGCGGGCCGTCCGGCCACGCGTCGTCACCCGCGAGGAGCCTTGTGGTCGGGGCGAGCAGGGCCGCGTCCTGGCACTCCAGCACCAGCAGGTGGCCGCCGTCGGCGAGCAGTCCGCCGACGCGCTCCAGCGCGGCGGGGAGGTCCCGCGCGGTGCGCAGGGCGTTCCCGGCGACGACCACGTCGTAGGAGCGTTCACCGAAACCCTGTTCGTCGAGGTCGCGGTCCACGTCCAGGGGTTCGTACGTCACGACGTCGTGGCCGGCGAGGCGCTGCCGGGCGTGGTGGAGGCGGTCCCCGGAGGCGTCGGTGAGGACGTAGTGGGTGAGGTGCGGGGGCAGCTGGGGCAGCAGGGTGGCGGCGAACAGGCCGCTGCCGCCGCCGAGTTCGAGGACGCGCAGCGGCCGGTCACCGGGCCACGAGGCGATGGCGTGGCGCAGCAGTGCGGCCGCGTGGCGGTGGTACGGGCGCAGCAGATGCTCGAAGCCCTCGGCCGGCGGGTCGTCCTCGGCGAGGAGCAGCTCTGCCGGGTCGCGGCGGCCGGTGAGGACGGCGGCGAGCTCGCTGCCGCAGGTGTCGTACAGCGTCCACGCGGCGGTGGCGGACGGCATGTCGTGGACGGCGGCCCGGACGAGGCGTTCCGGCTCGGCCGCCGTACGGGTCCGCCGGTGCCGTTCGCCGGCCGGCCCCACCGGTTCCAGCAGGCCGTGCCGGGCGGCGTCGGCCGTCAGCGTGGCGAGGACGCGGCGGTGGTGGGGCCGGACGCCCGCGGCGACGAGGTCGTCGGACGTGAATCCGGGGGCGGAGGCACCGGCGAGGGCGGGCGGCAAGAGCCGGTCGATCGCGGCGGCCGTGAAGTGGGCCGCGATCTCCTTGCAGCGGGCGGCGATCCCGGCGAAGGCGTCGACCGCCGCGAGGTCGTCGGGTGCCGTCACGGCCCGGGCCGCCGCCAGGACGGCGGACGGTGGGGGCAGCGGGGACGGTGGCACCGGGGTGCCGGGCAGGGGCGCGGCGCGCAGCACCGTGGTGAGGCATCCGGCTCCGGCGGTCATACGCGCACCTCGCATACCGTGGGCGGGGAGAACAGGGGCACTCCCCGCCAATTCATCACGGACCGCCGCCCGGGACCTTCCCCGAAACCCGCTCCCCCGCCATCTGCACCCGGACAGGTGAGGCACGCCGGGCGCTCTTTGACCCGTGGGCCCCACGGATGGCCCGCGCGTGAAAGGTCCCCGGCGGGATCGCCGGGGACCGGAAGATCGTCGGAAAGGTGCGTCAGACGGTGCGCCGGACGGTCAGACCCGGTCGGCGGCGATCAGGAGGTACTGGAAGCTGCCGTCCTTGTACGCGGTCAGGAAGGCCTTCTCGATGCCGGTGGCCAGCGGCGACTGGGCGCGCAGCTCCCAGTACGGGATGGTGGCCTCGGTGAGGTCCACGACGGCGGCCGGGACGAGACGGTTGCGGGCCATCTCCTTGAAGTAGCTGCTGCGGGGGTGGATGTCGCAGATGTAGTGGGCGTTGATCTCGCTGACGGCCCGGGACGGCAGTCCGTAGGTGTCGTTGTAGCAGCCGGTGATGGTCACATAGCGGCCGCCGTGCCGGAGCATGCGGGCGTACTCGGGGAACAGCTGGGAGAGGTCCACGTACATGGTGCTCTCGTTGTTCCAGATGGCCCGGAAGCGGCCCGTCTCGAAGCCCGTGTCCAGCATGTTCTTGAGGTGGAAGCGCACCTTGTCGGCCACGCCGCGCTTCTCGGCCTGCTCGTTGGCGAAGGCCACCTGGGTCTCGGAGATGGAGATGCCGTCGACGTGGCAGTCGAACCGCTGGTTGGCGACGAGGCTGCTGCCGCCGCGGCCCGAACCGGAGTCGAGCAGCCGGTCGTCGGGGGTGACGGTGCCGAGGTGGCCGAGCAGCAGGTCCGCCTGGGCGCACTCCAGGCGGTGCAGCTCGGCGGTGATCCGCTCGTCGCGGGTCTCCTCGGGTCCCTCCAGGACGGACCAGTCGACGTCGCCGATGCCGTAGTGGTGGTGGTAGATGCCGTCCACCTCGCCGAGGCGGAGGTTGACGGGGTTCTTCTCGTGGTTCCAGTACTCGGCGACGGACCGCTGGTAGGCGCTGGCGAGCACCGAGGCGGGGCGGGTCTCCTGAATGGTCACCGTGTCTCCTCTGCAGGGTCTTTCGAGATATCGATCAATCGGCAAACTGTGTGCGGCGACGGGGTCACTGGGCCGGCGTGGCGCCGGTGTAGCGGGGGCTGGTCGCGTGCCACTCCTTGCTGCCGCCCATCCACGCCCACAGCCCGGCGAGGTAGCGGCGCAGCGCGGGGGAGCCGGCGGCGCTCAGCGCGGCGCACTCCGCCTCCACCGTGCGCATCAGCTCGTCGTGGACGCAGGCCGCGCGGTCGACGGCCTCCTGCAGTGAGCAGTTGTCCTCGGCGGCGATGAGGTTGGGGAGGTTGGTGTCGGTGGGGTCTTCCTTGTGCATCGAGTACAGGTCGTTGAGCAGGACGTTCGCCGTACCGGCGTAGAGGTAGGTGCGGCGTACGCGCTCGTCGGCGAACTCCGCGGCCGGGAGTTCGTAGCCGCCGACCGGGTCGATGAGGACCATGCAGGGGTAGAAGGCGTTCTCGTAGCGGTGGAGCATGTACTCCCACACGGCGGGCCGCCGTCCCGAGCTGCGCCACTCCCCCTCCTGGTTGTAGCCCACGAACATCACGGCGAGTTCGTGGCGCAGCCGTGCCACCTGGACGGGGCTGGCGATGCGGGCGAGGTGGTCCAAACAGGAGCGGAACGCGCGCAGGACGGGCTCGCGGCGGACGACGTTCTCGAACTGCCCCAGATAGCGGGCGGGCAGCCGGACGGGGTCGACGACGGCGTGGGCGAGGGCCAGGCGGGAGCCGATCAGCTCCGGGGAGGTGTCCTCGCCCTCGTCGACCCAGTGATCGTCGACGGCCCACTCGGCGAGTCCGCAGCGGGCGGCGGTCAGGATGCGCTCGGGGTCGTCGGTGTCGGGGTGGGCGAGCATGAACAGCCGCCCGAAGTGGTGGGACCGCAGGCGTTCGATGCGCCCCTCGAAGATGCCGATCTCCTCGGCCCATTCGACGAGCCGGTTGTTGACCTCTTCGCCGAGCGCCGGGTCGTCGCGCTCGGCGTCGGGGCAGTAGAGCGGGGGGACGCGCACGGAGGAACGCGAGGAGCCGGACGATCCCTCGGTACGGTCGTCCGCCGGCCGGGCGGGGGGCGCGGCGGGCGGCTCCGCGCGTCCCTCCGGAGCGACGGGGGCGGTCGGGGTCGCGAGGGCCGCCGCGGCGGAGTCGCGGAACTGGCGGGCCGCCGACGTACCGAGACCCGTGGGCCCGGCGAGGAGACCTCGCAGCGCCTCCGCCCCGAGCGGGGTGGCACCGTCGAGCTGGGGCATCCGGGTTCCCTTCGCTACGCATGCGGGCATCGACCAGCAGAGTGGCGGGACCACGGGCTCCAGCACAGCAAGAACGGTGCACGTTCATCCGTACGTAGCTGGATATGTTTATACGGTCGAGCGGTGGTGTAGATACGACGGAATACGCACGCGCGGTCGGCGCGTCAGCTCAGTCGCCACTCCCCGGTCATGGCCGCACCTCACCCCATCCTCTTTGTCGCGATTTCGTCGGTACCGACCACGGCAGAGGCTGACGTAACGGCAACCACAAGCCGCCGCGGATTCCATCGAGTGGATCAAGGCGTCGTAATCTGATGATCATGCACAGCAGCCTGACGGAGCACGCCCGATGCCTCTTCGGTGACGACTACCGGCCCCTGCCCGCCTGCGGCGGCGCCCACCACCCGCAGCACTTCGTCGAGGAGCTCACCTTCGCCGACGCCGACGCGATCCTCACCATGCTGCGCGAACTGGGTCCGGCCGTCGTCGAGGGCCGCCTCCCCGTGTGGATACGCAACCTCGCCTACCGCCTGCTCCTCCTCCAGCGGCCCGACGAGCCGGCCCTGCTGCGCGAGGCCGCGGACAGCCTCCACCTCCACGGCCCCGACTGGGACGACATCGCCGCCGATCTGCGCCGGCGGGCCGACGCCCTGGAGGCCGCGGCGTAGTCGCCCGTGCGGTCCCCCGGCGTGCGGTTCCCAGGCATGCGGCCCCCGGGCGCGTAGGGGCACGCGCCGGGCCTGTGCCGATCCGCCGGATACGCCCTGGCATCGTGGTCGTCGGGAGCCTCATGGTGGCGGGGCGGAGTCCGGGTCGGTCCGACGGGTTGGCGGTGCCGGTGGTGCGCGTGGTGGTGCTGGGTGAGTTCCGGGCGGACAGAGTCGTACCGCCCCTCCGCCGCGGTGGCGCGGACGTCGTCGTCCTGGGGTCCGTGGACCTCGCGTCGTTCCTCGGGGACGGCGCGGTGTGCGGCGCGCTCCCCGCCACGCCGACCGGTCCGGGCCTGCTGCGGCTGCTCGACGACCACGGCGCGGACGTGGCCTTCGCCAACCTGGGAAGCCCCGGGCAGGAGCAGTTCCTGCCGGTCTACGCGGACGCCGCGGCCCGGCTGGGCGAACCGGCGCGGGCACCGGCCAAGCGGCGCGTCGCCGTGCACACGGCGGAGTTCGCCGTGCTGGCCAGCGACAAGGTCGCCTTCCACCGGACCGCGCTGGAGCGCGGCTGGCCCGTCCCCGACGCCCGGGTCTGCCCCACGGCCGCCGAGGTGCGCGCGGCGGTCCGCGAGCTCGGTCCGCCCGTCCTGGTCAAGGAGGCCCGCAGCGACTTCCACGCCGGACGCCACTGGGTGCGCGACGACGGGGAACGGCTCGCCCGGGTGTGCGCGGAGGTGACGTACCCGGTGCTGGTGCAGCGGGCCGTCACGGGGGACGAGTTCGGCGTCGAGCTCCTGTCCGTCGCGGAGTCCACCGTCGCCTGGCCGGTGGCGTCCCTGGGGCGGCTCGGCGAGGACTGCGCCCCGGGGCGGCGGGTGCGGATCGCCCCCGCCGGGCTGCCCGCGCGGGCGCACGCGGAGCTCACGGCCGTGGTCACCGACCTCATCCGGGCGTTCCGGCCGTGGGGGCCGTGGCAGCTGGACTTCGCCGTCACCGGCGGCGGCCGGCTGCGGATCATCGAGCTGAACGGACGGCTCGGCGGGATGTCCAACCTGAGCTGGGCCAGCACGGGCGGCGACCCGCACGTCGCCCACGCCCGCGCGGTCCTCGGGCACGCCCCCCGCCGCCCGCGCGCCGACCGGATCGCCCTCGAACTGCCCAGCGCCACCGACGCCGTGCTGCCGCCCCCGCCGGCCGGGACCTCCCTGATGTCGTTCCCGGGCACCCCGGCCAACCGGGGGCCGTGGATCGGCGGCTACTGCCGGCCCGTCCTCACCGTCCCGCGAGGCCGCGAGCGGGCGGCCCGCACCTGGCTGCGGTCGCTGCCGCCGGGCGCGCTGCTGGGCGACCCCGAGGAGGCGGTCGCCCAGCTGGCGCGCGGCGTACGCGCCCGGGGGCGGCAGGACACGGCGGGCATCAGGCCAGGAGGTTGGTGATCAGTTTCCGGACCCGGCCCTCCCTGACGGGCAGGACGCCGTGGACGAGCTGGGCGCCGTAGACGACGGTGGTGCCCGGTGGCGGGGCGCAGATCCAGCGGGTGTGCGGGATCTCGTCGAGCCGCACGGGCCCGCTGCGGGCGGTGATCGCGTGGACGAAGCGCGCGCCGGGGGCGTAGTCGCTGCCGAGGGGCGCGGTGACGTCGCTCCACAGGGCGTCGTGGGACACGGTGTCGAGGTGGAACTCCCCGCCCGACTCCGCGTCCTGGAGGTTGAACGCCACCCGTGCGATCCGCTGCGGCCGGGCCCCCGGGTCCTCCACGCCGTGGACGTGCGGCCGGATCCTGTCCCCCGGTTTCAGGTCGTGGTAGAGCCACGGGTCGGTGGCCCGGGCCGAGGGGAAGGCCCGGCGCAGCACCGGCAGGGCCCGCCGCATGGCGCCGTCCAGGATCTCCCGCGCCGCCGGAGGCGGGGTCACCCCCTCGCTGGGGCGGGCGGGGACCCAGCCCGTGACGGCGAGGTGCTCGTCCAGGACCTTGGTGAGCGCGGTGGTCTCCTCGGCGGTGAGGAAGCCCTCGACGGTCTGCACGGCCAGGGTCTCGGTCATATGGATCACGAACGGACTCCTCTCGCGGTGCCTCGCGGTGCCCGGTGTCCCTGCACCCTCACCGCGATACGCGACGCCCCGGCTCCTCGGCAAGCGCCTGACCGGCCAACTCGCGGAGGGGGGCCGGGGTTGACGGTGCGCCCGCACGCGCCGAATGGTGGGGAGGTGACGTTCGACGTGCTCGTCGTGGGCGCGGGCCCGACCGGGCTGCTGCTGGCCTGCGAGCTGGCGCTGGCCGGGGTGCGGACGCGGGTGGTCGACAAACGGGCCCGGCCGCACCGCGCGTCCCGGGCCCTGAACCTGCATCCGCGCAGCATCGAGCTCATGGACCTGCGCGGCCTGGCCGACCGCTTCCTGGCCGCCGGCCGTACCGTCCCCGGCTGGCAGTTCGCGGCGACCCTCAAGCGGCCGCTGGACTTCACCGCGCTCGACACCCGCCACCCGTACGCGCTGCTGCTGGCCCAGTCCCGTACGGAGGAACTGCTCGCGCGGCGGGCGCGGGAACTGGGCGTGGCCGTCGACCGGGGCCGCGAGGTCCTCGCCGTACGGCAGCACGGCGGGGGCGTCGAGGCCGACGTGGCGGGCCCGGGCGGTCCGGTCACGCTCCGGGCCCGGTACGCGGTGGGCTGCGACGGCGGGCACAGCCTCGTGCGGCGGGAGGCCGGCATCGCGTTCCCGGGCAGCGGGGAGTCGATGACCGCCGTGGTGGGCGACTTCGCGGTGGCCGACCACGGCGAGATCGACCGTGCGCGGCGGCACGGCGTCCTCGTCGCGCGGCTGGAGGCGGGCCTGACCCGGTTCGTGGTGATGGACCCCGGGCGGCTGCGGGTCCCCTCCGGCGTGCCGGTCACGTTGGAGGAGTTCCGGAGCTCTCTGCTGCGGGTGTGCGGAACGGACTGCGGTGTCGGCGGGCCCCGGTGGCTGTCGCGGTTCGGCAACACCACCCGCCTCGCCGAGACCTACCGGAGCGGCCGCGTCCTGCTGGCCGGGGACGCCGCGCACGTCCACTTCCCGGTCGGCGCCCAGGGCCTCAACACCGGCCTCCAGGACGCGATGAACCTCGGCTGGAAACTCGCCGCCACCGTCCACGGCTGGGCGCCCCCCGGCCTGCTGGACACCTACCACGCCGAACGCCACCCCGTGGGCCGGGCCGTCACCTCCGGCACCCGGGCGCAGACCCTGCTGGTGGAACTGCCGCTCACCGAGCCGTACCGGCAGGCGGCGGGCGCGCTGTGCGAGCTCCTCGACTCACTGCTGGGCGTCGAGGAGGTCAACCGCCGCCTGGCGGACCGGATCTCCGCACTCGACACCGTCTACCGGCCGGCCGGCGACACCGGCGCCCACCCGGCCACCGGCCGCCGCATGCCCGACATCGGCCTCACCACCGCCGCCGGCCGGGCCACCCGGGCGTACGAGCTCCTGCACGACGGCCGCCTGGTCCTGCTGCGCCTCGGCGGGGACGGCGACGGGACGGTTCCCCCGCCGCACCGGGTCCGCGAGGTGGCCGTCGCGCGCCACGACGCCCACCCCGGGCTGGACGGGGTGGACGAGGTGCTCGTACGCCCCGACGGCCACATCGCCTGGGCCGCCGACGCCCGCGCGGCACGGACGGAACGAGCGGGGGCGCTGGCCCGCTGGGCGGGCGGATCCACCGGTCAGCGGTCCGGCGAGCGGGGCGGATCCGCCGGGTAGAACTGGCGGGCCCACTTACGGAAGGCGCCGATGGAAGCCTCCTCGTTGTTGAGGCGGGGGTGCGGCTGGTAGCTCTGGTGGTGCCAGATGTGGATGTCCTTACGGACTTCACGCAGGAGCTGCCAGAACAACACCTTGCCGAGGGCCCGGGTCCACAGGCCGAGGGCATGCCTCCGCACGGGGTTGCCGGACCGGCTCAGGGCCTCGGTACCGACGACCGCGAACAGCCTCATGCGGCCCGGCCCGATGGGGGTCGCCCATACCGAGGTGACGACCCGGCAAGCGATCCCGGGGATCTCGGAGAGGATGTTCATTCCGGCGAGGCCAGGAAGCAGCACCCTGACCTCCTGGAAGATCGTGAAGTAGGGAAACCGCTGACCGAATTGGTAGACCACTCGATACAACGGGCCGTCGACCTGAGCAGGTTCGACCACGCGGGCCCGGGCGGCACCATGGATCGTGGTGATGTGACCGAAGTCCGTGGCATTCTCCGCGACATTCTGCGGATGGCCGGCGATGTCCGCGGTCCGGTACGAAGGCGCGCGAGAAGTCGTGGCATACAGGCCGGACAGATCCCAGCCCGGTGGTTCCCCCTCATGGTGGTGCCACGCCCAGACGAAACCCGCCGCCTCGCACACCGGAATCCTGCTCAGAGTGGCCCTGGGCGGGTTTCCGTACGGAGTGCGGACACAGGTCCCGTCCACGGCGAACCGGAAATGGTGGAACGGACACACAAGGTCTTCTCCGTCGATCCTGCCGCCCGCGCCCAGATGGGCTCCCAGATGCGGACAGTAAGGATGCACGGCGTTCAGCGTTCCGCCTCGGGTGCGGTACACCACGATGTCCCCGCCCATGAAAGGGCGGGTGCGCACCGTCCCCGGCTTCCATTCATCCGATCCCCCTACACAGAACCAGCCGTTGGGGTAGGAGAGAGCGGGTGGTCCCGGCGTGTCGCCCAAGCACGGCTGATCCGCCTGACCAGGCGATACATAGCGCGTGTCCCGTCCGTGCATCGTCCTGGCCTCCCGCTCGATCACTCGCATACCGCGGCGACGCCGTCGGCAAGGCGCGCGAATGGATTCAGTCCGCTGAGCTCCACAGCGCTGCTGGCCACCCCGAAGAACGCCCGGCGCAGGGCCAGGCCGTCGCGCGGGGCCAGGAGATAGGTATTCCTGACGGCCATGTCCGTCTCGATGAAGAGCCGTTCTACGGACTCCGCGGCCCCGTCCTCGTCCCCCACCACGACCACGGCGTACTCCCATATGCGTGCCATCAGGCCACGCAGTGCGCGGGCGCACCTCTCGGGGCCTTCGCCGCCGGAACGGGCGCCGGCCGAAGCGACGTCGAAGACCCGGCACCACATCTCCGACAGCGCACGCAGGTCCTGGGCATCGCCGAGCTCGTCGCAGTGCGCCAGTACACGTGCCGCCGCGACTCCGCAGGCGGCGACAGCGTCCGACGTCGCGTCGTCGAGGAGGCTCCTGCGGGCCGTCCGGTGTGCGAGCTCGGCGATCCAATCCGCCGGGCCGCCGGCGTACGGGGACGAGGTCCGTTCCCACTGCGGCTGCCACGTGGGGAGATGCAGGACGGCTCCTCGGGGAAGCCGCGTCGTCGCCACCGTCCGGAGCCTCTCCCCCGGCTTCCGCCACGCGTAGGCGCGGCGCGTGGCGTCGCCGGCACGGGCGAACGCGATCAGTTGCCGCCTGACCTTGTAGCGCGGAACCAGCAGGTACCACAGGCACGCCCCCATGGCGAGTTCGGCCGCCTCCGCATGACCGTCCTGTCCGCAGTCGCAGGCGATGACCTCGTCGATGACCGCGGCGACGGCATCGGCATAGCCGTGCACACCCGCACTTCCGCCGAGGGCCAGGGCAACGTGCACCTCGTTGAAGCACTCCCTGGTGATGTAGTCGAGGACAGCGTCGACTGTCTCGTCGTACCGGATGATGCTGTCCACCGCGCGTTTGATCCGTCCGCACACCCCGGCGGCCTTGAACGTGCCCAGATCGTCGGCCAGATGCCGGTATGGCTTCGTGGCGAGCTGTAGACGGTGATAGGGAGCCATAGAAGCGTCCCACCAGCGCGCTCGCAGAAATTCCATAGGGGTGACAGGACCACCTCGTGCCGCCAGGAAGCCGCCGGGCTCGGTGAGCTTCCCGGATTCCACGATCTTCGCGTCCTTGGCCCTCATGAACGCGCATGAGATCACCATGTCCTTCAGCGTCCGAACGGCCGCGGAACCCGCCAGAAGGCCCAGACCTTCCCCGCAGGCCTGTACGTACGGTTCACGTCCGGGCACTCCGGGACCGTCGGGCGCACCGACATAGTCGACAGCGATCGTCAGGCACAGCACGGAGCCGCAAAGATCATGGACGCGGGGATCGGTACAACGGATGAACTGCCAGGCGTACATGCTGGAATAGAAGTCCCGCAGCGCCATCGGAACGGCGAGCTCGGCCGACGCGGCACGACGTCCGCAGTACTCCCGCACAACACGGTGGATCTCGTCCCCCTTCCGCTGGGCCGATACGGCGAGCGCCGCCAGCCTCCGGGCCACCGGCGTGCCGCTCTCCGGCCACAGGTGGGACCGAACCGAGAGGGCCGTGGCCAGGGCGGTCTCCGCCAGCGGGCTGGCCGAGACGTGGATGCCCATCTCGTCGCCGAACACCACGTCGAGCGCGCGGCGGCACATGGCCTCGCCCTCGCTGTTCCGGGCCACTTCCCTCGATGTGTAGGGAAGGTATGAAGTGCCGGTGAGCACGTACGTCCCCTCGGCCGCGGTGCCGCGGTCCATCCCCATGTACAGGGCAGCCAGCGGCCCTGAAACCTCATGGCCGCGGGGGACGAGCCCGCACGCCTCGGCGTCCCACACTTCTGTCAGTTCCTCGCAGCCCACCGGAGCATCCCCTTTCCCGACCCGGACGAGTGGCATGGCGTTCAGACGGACCGCGCCGTGGCGGCGGCGGCCAGGCGTCGCAGGGTCTTGACCGCGGAAGCGGGCAAAGGCACGAGTTCGAGGGCCCGCAGCGCCTGTTCGCGGCGGTCGTCGATCATGCGTTCCACGGTGCCCCGGGCTCCCGTGTCCTCGATGACCGACCGGACCCGGCGGATGTCGGCCTCGCCCAGGGAGGGGGCGCCGAACGCCGCGTGGAGGGCCGTGCGCTGGGCGGGGCTCGCGCGTTCGGTGGCCAGGGCCATCAGGACGGTGTGCTTGCCCTCGCGGACGTCCTCGAGCACGGGTTTTCCCGTCACCTCCGGGTCGCCGAAGACGCCGAGGAAGTCGTCGCGCAGCTGGAAGGCCTCGCCCAGCGGGAGGGCGTACTCGGACAGCGCCCGGTGGACGGTCTCGGGGGCGCCGGCCAGGGCGGCGCCGATGCAGAGCGGGCGGACCACGGTGTAGGACGCCGTCTTGTAGCGGGCTATGCGCAGCGCGGTGGCCACTCCGCCCGCGGGGCGTCCGGCCGACATGACGTCCAGGTACTGCCCGTACATGGCCTCGGCCCGCATGGCGTCGGTGTGCCGGATCACCGCGCGCAGCTGGGCGTGGGTGAGGCCCGCGGCGTGCAGCATCTCGTCGGACCAGGCGAGGGCCAGGTCGCCGATGAGGACGGCCAGGCTGACCCCGAGCCTGCCGGACTCGCCGGGAGCGCGGCCGGGGGCGTGACGGGCCGCCAGGGTGCGGTGCACCGTGGCCGTTCCCCGGCGGGTGTCGCTGCCGTCCATGATGTCGTCGTGGATGAGGGCGAAGGTGTGGAACATCTCCAGCGACGCCGCCGCCCGCAGGACGGGCAGGGGTGTGGTCGCGGGTCCGGGGACCGGGACGGCGGCCGCGTGCCAGCCGACCACGCACATCAGCGGCCGCAGGCGTTTCCCCCCGGCGAAGGTGAAGTCGTGGAGGACGTCCGCTATCTCGGCCGGCCAGCCGCACGCGACGGCGATGCGGGCCCGCTCCTCCAGGAATCCGGCCAGGACGGTGTCGATCGCCCCTCGTGCCGCGAGGAGGTCGATCGGGGTGTCCGTGGCCGGTGGTGCGGTATTCGGCGTCTCCGCCGCGGTCGTTTCGGGTGACCGTGTTGTCCCTCGCGTCATGACCACGCCCCCACACGGGTTCACACGCGGTGCGAGGCACCGCGATCGTTCTCGTCGGACCAGTCGTCACCTGCACTTTTGATTGCACAGCGGCGTGCGGACCCGAGTCCACAGTGGACAAGGAGCGCATATGTGTACAGCCGTGTCGGGGTGGTGCGCTGGACTCGCGGAGGGGCGGATCGCGAGGCGGGCACGCGCCGGTTCGCGCCGAGCAGTCCAATGCCGTCCCCTGGTGCCGGGCGGCCCTCACGAGCCGTCCCGTGTCCCGGTGCGTCCCCCTCTTCATGACCATTCGGTGAGCGTTTGCCGAACTTGATCACGAACGCGCGGCGATCATCGACGCGGGGCCTTAGCCTGTGGCACATGTCCGTTATACCGACCTGCGACCAGGCACGACCCGAGGCGATCAACGCGAAGATCCGTACGTTCCTCAGCGCGCGCAAGGGCCGGTCGCTGACCCGCGAGGAGAGCCTGGAGTACCAGAGGCTCACGGTGCAGTGGCTGGCGGCGGAGCGACGGTACCCGTCGCGTTCGTGGCACTGAGGCCTCCACCGGCCGTCGGGCCGGTGGAGGGCACGCCGTCCCGTCTGATGTGACATCAAGAACCGTTTCCCGCAAGCGGCTCCGTGCGCCGAATGTTTCGACAGTGCTGTAGATTTTCCAGGGAACGACACCCCGACGAAAGAGGCACAACCGATGGCCGTGAGCCTGTCCAAGGGCGGCAACTTCTCCCTGACCAAGTCCGACCCCGGCATAGCCAGCGTCGTCGTCGGCCTGGGCTGGAAGGTGAACACCGGCCCCGGTGACGTGGACCTGGACGCCAGCGCGCTCGTGCTGGGCGGCGACGGCAGGGTCCTGTCGGACGACCACTTCGTCTTCTTCAACAACCGCGCCACGCCCGAGAACTCGGTCCGCCACACCGGCGACAACCAGACCGGTGAGGGCGACGGCGACGATGAGCAGATCGCGGTCGACTTCTCCCTCCTCCCGGAGCGGTCCGAGTCCGTGGTCTTCGTCGTCTCGATCCACGACGAGACCGGGTCCGCCATCACCTTCGGCCGCGTCCGCGACGCGTACATCCGCGTGGTCCACCAGGCCACGGGCGTGGAGATGTGCCGCTTCGAGCTCACCGAGGACGCGCACGACCAGACGGCCATGGTGTTCGGCCAGCTCTACCGCCGCGAGGGCGAGTGGAAGTTCCGCGCCATCGGCCAGGGCTACGCCTCCGGCCTCGCCGGCATCGCCAAGGACTACGGCGTCAACGTCTAGAGCCGCCCCCGGCCGGAGCCGCACCCGACAGTAGGATGAGTCGCCGTCCGCGCCCGCGGACGGCCGACGTCCGAGGACGTGGAGGGAGACGGCATGAGGGACCAGGACAGGACCGGCCCGCTCGCGGTGCCGCGCGCCCGCCGACGGGGCCAGGGAGAGCTCGAGGCGCAGGTGCTGTCCGTGCTGCGCGGGGCACCGGGGCCGGTCACGGCGGCCTGGGTGCACGAACGCCTCGACGACTCCCTCGCCTACACCACCGTGGTCACCATCCTCTCCCGTCTGCTCGACAAGGACGCCGTCACCCGTGAGCGCGCCGGCCGCTCCTTCGAATGGCGGGCCACCTCCAGCCAGGCCGGGCTGGCCGCCCGTCGCATGCACCGTGTGCTGGACGCGGACGACGACCGCGCGGCCGTCCTGGCCAGCTTCGTCACCTCCCTCAAGCCGGACGACGAGCAGCTGCTGCGGGCCCTGCTGAACGAGGCGACGGACGCGGCCGGGGAGCCGCAGGGCTGACCTCCGTGGGCATCTTCGTCTTCCTGCCGCTCGTCCTCCCCCTCACCGCCTTACCGATCGCGCGCCTCGCCGAGCAGCACCTCCACCCGCGCACCGCCACCCGGCTGCTGACCGCCGTGGGTGTCGTCCTGGCGCTGTGCAGCACGCTGTGCCTCGCCCTGCTCATGGTCGTCGGCACGGCCCAGCTGCCCGGCAACCCGCTGCCCGACGAATGGTCCGACCCGGAGGTGCGGGCCGCCGTGCCCTGCGACGAGATCGCGGGAAAGGCCTCCATCGCCGCCCTGGCCGCCGTCGCCGTGGCGTGCGCGACCACCCTGTGGCGGCATCTGCGCCGGCGCCGGCGGGCCCACCGGGCGCTGGCCGGGCTGCCCCGGCGGCGGGTGGTCGTCCTGCCCGACGCCACGCCCTACGCCCACGCGCTCCCCGGCTCGCCCGGTCGCGTCGTGGTCTCCACCGGCATGCTGGCGGGGCTGGCCCCGCGCGAGCGCCGGGCCCTCTTCGCCCACGAGCGCGTGCACCTGGCGGCCCGTCACCACCGCCACCTGCTGGCCGTACGGCTCGCCGCCCGCGCCAACCCCTTCCTGCGCCCCCTGGACACGGCGGTGTCCTACAGCGCCGAACGGTGGGCCGACGAGGAGGCCGCCGGCGCGATCGGCGACCGCCGCCTGATGGCCCGGGCCGTCGGCAGGGCGGGGCTGCTCTCCGCCGCGGCGGGCTCCGCCGCCGTCCCCGCCGGCGCACGGGCGTACCCCGCCTTCGCCACACCCGGCCCGGTCCCCCGCAGGGTCGCCGCGCTCCTCGCCCCCGCCCCGAGCACGCGCGGCTGGCCCCCGGCCCGCACGGCCGCCGGCCTGGCGGCGTGGATCGCCGCCACCGGAGCCGCCGTCTCCGCCCTGTCCTCCGCCAACGCCACCGTCGCCCTGCTGCTCGTCCTCCACGCGGCCACTCCCCTCGTCTGACCCCCTCGTCCGACGGGGCCGGGGCACCGGCCTGTCCGAACCGCCCATGAAGTGAAACACCGAACACCCCGCCGAGGACCATGCCCGTCCCCGGTCGCCGGATGCACGGCGCGGGGTGACGGCGCACCGGCTCACGGCCGCGCGCCCCGCGTCCACCGGCGCGCCCCGGAGTGGGGGTTGTCCGTCCCTGTGCCCGGCCAGTTCCCTTGAACGCGCAACCGGTTCCCTTGAACACGCGGCAGGACGCGGCGAGAGGCGGCTCATGGGCGTGGGCGGACGCGCGGTGATAGTCGGTGGCGGATACGCGGGCCTCGTGGCCGCCCGCGTCCTGGCCGAGCGGTACGACGACGTGATCGTCGTCGAACGGGACGCCGTCGTCCCGGACCCCGGTCACCGCAGAGGCACACCGCAGAGCCGCCACCCGCACGCGCTGCTGGAACGCGGGGCGCGCATCCTCGAACGCCTCTTCCCCGGCCTGCGGTCCGAGCTGGAACGGAAGGGCGCCCCGGTCTCCGATTTCGGGCGGTTCCCGATGCTGTACCCGACGGGCTGGTCGCCCCGGGTGCCGACCGGGCTCGTCCTGCAGACCTTCAGCCGCCCCCTCCTGGAGCGCTGCGTCCGCCACCGCGTGCTGCGGCTCCCCTCGGTGACGCTGCTGGACCGGGCCGAGGCGGCGGGGCTGTCCCTCGACGCCCGGCGCGAGCGGGTCACCGGCGTGCGCGTCACCGGCCACGGAACGCTCCGCGCCGACCTCGTCGTCGTCGCGACCGGACGCCACTCCCGCCTGCCCGTCTGGCTCACCGCGTCGGGCCTCGCCACCCCCCGCGTCCAGCGGGTCGACGGCGGGCTGTCGTACGTCTCCCGCCTCTACCGCCGCGAGGCGGCCTCCGCGCCGCCGTGGCAGGCGTCCCTGCAGGCCACGCTGGCGCCCGACCAGGACCGGGGCGGGACCGTCCTCGCGATCGAGGACGACCGCTGGCTGGTCTGCCTGCTGGGGGCGAACGGGCGGGTGGCGCCCACCGATCCTGCCGGGTTCGCCGCCTACGCGGCCGGTCTGGACGACCCGCACGTCCGGAAGGTCGTCGCGACGGCCGAACCGCTCGGCCCCGCCTACCGGTACGCCGGACTCGGCGGCGCGTGGCACCGCTACGACCGGCAGCGGCGCCGGCCCGGCGGCCTGGTCGTCCTGGGCGACGCGCTGTGCTCGCTCAACCCGCTCTACGGCCACGGCATGACCGTCGCCGCGATGCAGGCGCTCCTCCTCGCCCGGGCCGTCGACGACGCGCCGGCCGGCGCCGGGCTCACCGCCGCCGCCTGCCGCCGGTTCCAGCGGCAGGCCGCCCGGACACTGGCCCTCCCCTGGCTCATGGCGTCCAGCCTGGACCTGGGCTGGCGGACCGGCCCCACCCCGCTCAGGGCGGCGCTCGCCCGCCGGCTGCTGGGCCGTCTGCTGGACCGAATACCGGGCGATCCGGACCTGTACCGGACGTTCCTGAACGTCCAGCACCTGACGGAGTCCCCGGCCGCCCTCCTGCTGCCGGCACTGCGCCCCGTCCGCGCCCCTGCCGAGGCTCCCGCCGGCGCGTCCGTCCGTACCCCCGCGCGCACTCCCGTACGGGACGGCGGGGAGGGGCGCTCCGTATGACGGTCCGCTCCGGCGGGCCGGGGGCGTGGGACGCGTACCCCCCGCCCGGCCACGTCCTCTACGAGCTCCCCGCGCACGCCCCCGCCCCCGTACGGGTCCGCGGGCTCGACGACGCGGTCGTCACCTGGGCCGACACCTACCGCCTCCTCGACGGCCCGGCGGCCCGCGAGCGGCTGTCGGCCACCCGGGCCGGGGAACTCGTCGTCCGCGCCTATCCCGGTCTGCGGCCGGACCGGGAGGCCGCGCTGGCCGGCTGGTTCGCCTGGCTCTTCCTCGTCGACGACTACTACGACAGCGCCGACGCCCGTGATCCGCGGCGGAACGCGGCCGTCACGTCCAGCATGCTCGCGGCGCTGGCCCCCGACCCCGGCCCCGCGGACCGGCCGCCGGCCGACGGGCCGCCGCTGGCCCGGCAGCTGGCCGGGGTCTGGCGGCGCATCGCCCCGGCGCAGAGCCGGTGGTGGCGGATGCGGTTCGTCACCCACACGATGCACTTCCTGGCCGCGTTCCGCCACGAGGCCCTCTACCGGCGGCAGCGCCGGGTGCCCGGCCTGGAGGAGTACGTACAACTGCGGCGCGCCTCGGGGTCCGTCACCGCCTGCCTGGACCTGCTGGAGTTCGCCACCGGCCGGGAGGTGCCCCCGCTGCTCCATGAGACCGACCAGCTGCGGGCGATGTTCACCAAGGCCACCGACGTCGTCGTGTGGGTGAACGACGTGATCTCCCTGGAGAAGGAGCTGCGCCTGGACGACACCGCCAACGGCGTCCTCGTCCTGCGGCGCGAGTTCGGCCTGAGCCTGCGGGAGGCCGTGCGCCGCGTCTACGGCAGGGTCGCCGCCGACATCCGCGGCTTCCTGGCCCACGAGCGGGCGCTGCGGCGCATGTGCGAGCGCTGGCCGGGCGTCACCGAGCGGGACCGCGCGGCCCTGGCCTCCTTCACCGACGGCATGAAGGCCTGGATGCGGGCCAACGTGGACTGGTCCGCGCACTCCGCGCGCTACCGGCCGGACGTCCCCTGACACGAAGGACCGCCCCCGAGGAGGAGCGAACATGTCCGCCTTCACCACCGGTACGGCCCCCGGGGCACTGCCGGGCCTCGGCCACATGTGGCCGCTGCTGCGCCGTCCCACCGAGTTCCTCGCGGCCCTCCCCGCCTACGGCGACCTCGTGGAGATCCGGCTCGGCGCGACCCCGGCGTACGTGCCCTGCCATCCCGAGGTACTGCGGCAGGTGCTGACCGACGACCGCACCTACGACAAGGGCGGCTCGTACTACGACCGGGCGCGGGCCATGGCCGGCAACGGCGTGGCCACCTGCCCGCACCGCGACCACCGCCGGCAGCGCCGGCTGCTCCAGCCGGCCTTCCACTCCCACCGGCTGGAGCGGTACGCGGCCGTGATGGAGCAGGAGACGACGGCCCTGACCGGCTCGTGGGGGCGGGAGGAGGTCGTCGACGTGTACCCCGTGCTGTACGCGCTGGCCCTGCGCACGGTGACCCGGACGCTGTTCGCCGCGCACGTGGACGAGGAACGCGTGGAGGGGATACGGGCGTCGTTCGAGACGGCGTTCAGCGGGTTCTTCCGGCAGATGTTCATGCCGCCGGCCGTACGGCGGCTGCCGCTCCCCGCGAACGTGCGGCACCGGCGTGCGCTGCGGCACCTGCGCGGGACGGTCGAGGGCATCGTCGCGGACTACCGGCGCGACGGGACGGACCGGGGCGACCTGCTGTCGGTCCTGCTCGCCGCCCGGGAGGACGGCGAGGAGACGGGCCTCGCCGACGGGGAGGTCCACGACCAGGTCGTGACCGTGCTCGCCGCCGGGACGGAGACGGTCGCCGCCACCCTCACCTGGGCCCTGTACCTGCTGTCCGGGCATCCGGAACGGGAACGGGCGCTGCACGAGGAGGTCGACGCCGTGCTCGCCGGTGGGCGGACGGCCCGCTGGGGCGACATCCCCCGCCTGCCGCACACCGCGCGCGTGATCAACGAGACGGTCCGGTTGTACCCGCCCGGCTGGCTGTTCACCCGGGTGACCTCGGCGGAGACCGTACTGGCCGGGCGGCGGCTGGCCCCGGACACCACGCTCGTCATCGCCCCGGCCGCGGTGCACCGCCGCTCCCGCGAGTACGACCGGCCGCTGGAGTTCGATCCGGACCGGTGGGCGGGTGACCGGGCGGCCGCCCTGCCCCGCGGGGCCTTCGTCGGCTTCGGTGCCGGGGCGCGCAAGTGCATCGGCGACGACTTCGGCATCGCCGAGTGCGTGATGGTGCTGGCGACGATCGCCGCGCGCTGGACGGTCCGGCGCGTCCCCGGCACCGATCCCCGCCCGGTGCCGCTGGCCGCCTTCTACCGCCCGCGCCGGTTCCCGCTGCGCCTGGAGCAGCGGGGGACAGCGGGGGACGTGAGGCGGCGTCAGTAGCGCAGCGCGGTGCCGACGTCGGCGCGGACGGGGGCGGACAGCTTGCGGTTGCTGGTGACGGTGGCCTCGGCGGTCTTGCCCGGGGCGACGTCGGCGACGTTGGTCACGGAGGCGTCCAGCAGGTTGCCGCTGTCGTCCTTGAACTCGACCAGGACGGTGAAGGACTTGGCCGCGTCGGCGGTGTTGCGGGCGGTCACCTTGACCGATGCCCGGCCGTCGCCGGCCGTCGTGGGCGTGCCCAGCGTGACCTCGTCCTTGGCGTCGACCCCGTTCTTCACCTCACCGATCTTCCGCCTCGCCTCCGCGGTGGCGGAGGCGAGCGCCTCGGCCCCCTGGGAGGCGAGGGAGGCGGCGGCCGAGGAGGCCGCCGCGCCGACCTTGCTGGCGGTGCCGGACGGCTTCCCCGACTCGTCCGAACATCCGGCCAGGGAGGTCGCCGCCGTCGCGGCCAGCAGCACGCCCACCGCGCTCCGCGTCCACCGGGCCGATCGGCTCCCGCGCACTGTCATGTCGTCTCCGTCATGTCGTCTCCACCGAGGTCGTCGACCGTCGCCGACTCCCAGTGAAGGGCCCGGACGGCTCCCCCGCACGCCGGGGCGTGGGTGCGCGGGCGGGGTTCACCCGAACGGTGCGCCGCCGTTCAGCGCGCGGCGCCCCGGCCCTGACCGCGCGGCAGCAGGGCGTTCTGGCAGTCGACGTACTTCAGCATGAGGCGGGCGAGCTCGAGGCGCTCGTGTTCGTCCCAGTCCGCGGTGATCTGCTCGTAGGCCGCGCGCTGGTGACGGCGGAAGCGGGTCATCAGCTCCCTGCCCTCGGGGCTGAGGTGGAGGACCGTGCGGCGGCCGTCCCGCTGCGAGGCGGCACGGATCAGATAGCCGGCCGCGATGCAGTCGGAGACCATACGGCTGGCCACCGAGGGGTCCGTGCCGAGGTGGGCGGCGACGGCGCCCACGGTCACCTCGGGGGTGTCGTCCCGGCCGGGCTCCCCTTCCGCCCGGGAGGCCTCGGTGTCCTGGTCGGTCTGTTCGGCCTGTTCGGCCTGTTCGGCCTGTTCGGCCTCCAGGAGGATGTTGAGCACCAGGGTGCGGCTGAGGTCCTTCTGGGAGATCGGGTTCTCGACCTCGAGGAGCGAGGACCGCCGCAGCTTCCCGAACGCCGGACCCACCGCGTTCAGCAGGTCGTCGGCCGACCTCGGTTCGTCGTGCTTCGCCATGTCCCCACCCTACCCATTCAGGTGCCCACCACAAGGCACATGCTTGTTGACACGCAAATACGTGCATGCAAACATCTAATTGCTCGACAGCACAGAACGGAGTTCACTCATGACCACACTCATCACCGGCGCCCGCGGCAAGGTCGGCCAGGCGGTCGTCGCCCGGCTGCGCTCCGCCGGCCTCCCCGTCCGCGCCGGCAGCGCCCGCCCCGCGGACCTGACCGTCCCCGCCGGCACCGAAACCGCCGAGCTGGCCCTCGACCGGCCCGAGACCTTCGCGGCCGCCCTCCACGGCGTCCGCGGCGTCTTCCTCTACCCCCAGCCGGGCGGCATCCACGCGTTCGCCGAGGCCGCCGAGGCCGCGGGCGTCGAGCACGTCGTCCTGCTCTCCTCGTCCGCGGTCCTCCACCCCGACGCGGACGCCGACCCCCTCGCGCACCACAACGTCCAGGTCGAGCGCGCCCTCGCCGGCTCCGGCCTCCCGCACACGTTCCTGCGCCCGGGCGCGTTCGCCAGCAACGCCCTCGGCTGGGTCCCCGCGATCACTCGCTCCGAGCCGGTGTCCCTCGCCTACCCGGACGCGCACAGCGCGGTCATCCACTCCGAGGACCTCGCCGACATCGCCGTCGAGGCCCTGACGGGCGACGCCCTCACCGGCCGCGCCATCACCCTGACCGGCCCCGAGTCGCTCACGTTCCGCGATCAGCTCGCCGTCGTCGCCGACGTCACCGGCCGTGAGATCACCGTCGAGCACATCACGCGGGCCCGGGCCGAGGAGCAGATGTCCGCGTTCATGCCCGAGCCGATGATCAGCTCCCTCCTGAACCTCTGGGAGGCGTCCACCAGCGGTCCCGAGCCCGTCGCCGACACCACCGAGACGCTTCTCGGCCGCCCCGCCCGCACCTTCCGGCAGTGGGTGCGCGAGAACGCGTCCGCCTTCACCGGCAGCTGAGCCGCCGACATGACACCACCACCGACACCCGCACGAAGGAGACCGGCATGACCGGCCCCGCACGACCCATCGGCTACTGGCTCAACCGCGCCGACCAGGCGCTGACCGCCTCCATGGACCGGGCGCTCGCCCCCCACGGCCTCACCCGCCTCGCCTGGCAGGTCCTCAACGTCGTCGGCGGGGCCCCGCGCGTCGCGGACGCCGAGGTCCTGACCGTCCTGGCCGCCAACGCCGAGGCCACCGCCCTGACGGCCACCGTGGAGCGGCTCCTCGCCGACGGCTGGATGATCCGCCCGGCCCCGGACCACCTCGCCCTGACCGACCCGGACCGTACTCGCCTGGCCGCCGTCGCCGGACACGTCGGCGCCTTCCGCGCCCGGGCCGCGGCCGGCATCACCGACGACGAGTACCGCGTCGCCGTCGGTGTCCTGGAGCGCCTGACGCGCAACGCGGAGGCCGCGTGACGCCCGGCGCGGGGACCGGACGTCAGATCCGGTCGGCGGCGATCAGGAGGTAGTGGAAGCTGCCCTCGCGGTACGCCGTCAGGAACGGGTCCTCCACCCCCGTGGCCAGCGACGACTTGGCCCGCAGCTCCCAGTAGGGGATCGCCGCGGGCGTGAGGTCGACGACGTGCATCGGCACGAGCCCGTTGGCCGCCATGGCCTTGAAGTACGCGCTGCGCGGGTGGATGTTGCACGTGTAGTGCTCGTCGATGGCGCTGACCGCCTTGGAACGGCCGCCGGTCACATCGTTGGAGCAGCCGGTGATGACGACGTAGCGGCCGCCGCGCGCGAGCTGCCGCGCGTGCTCGGCGAAGAGCTCGCCCAGGTCCACGTACATGGTGGACTCGTTGTTCCAGATGCCCTGGAAGGCGCCGGTCGGGAAGCCGGTGTCCAGCATGTTGCGGAAGTGGTAGCCGACCTTGTCGTCCACACCGCGCCTGCGGGCCTCCGCGTTGGCGAAGTCGACCTGCGTCCGCGAGATGGAGACGCCGTCGACCCGGCAGCCGAAGCGGGCGTTGGCCATGACGCTGGTGCCGCCGCGGCCGCAGCCCGCGTCGAGCAGCCGGTGACCGGGGGCGATGGGGCCGAGGTGGTCGAGGAGGACCTCGGCCTGGGCCGACTCCAGGCGGTGGAGCTCCTCGACGATGCGGGCCTCGCGGGTCTCCTCCGGGCCCTCCAGCACGGACGGGTCGTAGTCGCCGAGCCCGTAGTGGTGGTGGTAGAGGTCGTCGACCTCGCCCAGCCGCAGGTTGACCGGGTCCTTCTCGTTGTTCCAGTAGTCGGCGACCGCCTGCTGGTACGCGGTGCGCAGGACGACCTCGGGGGTGGTGGTCATCGGGGGTTTGCTCCTTACGGATGGTGCGAAAAAAGGGTGCCGGCCGTCCTACGCGGCGTAGCGGGCGCTGCCCGCGTGCCAGGCGCGGTTGCCGCCGAGCCAGGCCCAGACCCCGGCGAGGAAGCGGCCCAGGGCCGGGGAGCCGGTGAGGACGAGGGCGGCGGCCTCCCGTTCGAAGGCGCGGACGAGCTCGTCGTGGATACCGGCGCTGCGCTCGATCGCCTCCGGCGGGGAGCACCCCTCCTCGGCCGCGATGGCCGCGGGGAGGTTGAAGTGGAGGCCGGCGGAGCCGTCCTCCTTGGCCATGGAGTACAGGTCGTTGACGAGCGTGCTCGCGATACCGGCCATGGTGACGGCGCGGCGCACCCGGGGGTCGAAGTACTCGGCGGCGGACAGCGGGTGCCCGTCCACGACGTCGACGAGCGCGATGCACGGCAGGAAGCTGTTGAAGCGGCGGTGCGCCAGGTACTCGTGGACGGCGGGCATGGTGCCGGTGCTCCGCCAGGAGCCCTCCTGCTCGTAGCCGACGAACAGCCCGGCGATCTCCTGGCGCAGCCGGGCCATCTGGGTCGGGTCGGCGTACCGCTCCAGGTGCCCGAAGCCGGAGCGCAGCGCGTTGCGTACGGGGTCCGCGCGGACGGCGGCGTCGAGGGCGGCGGCGTAGGGGTGGGGCAGGTGTGCCGGGTCGACGGCGGCGAGGGCGTTACCGAGCTGGGCGCCGAGGCGTTCCGGCGAGGAGCCCATGGTCTCGTCGTCGCAGTAGTAGTCGTCCGTGGCCCATTCCGCGAGGGCGCAGCGGGCCGCGGCCAGCAGCCGTTCCGGGTCGTCGGTCTGCGGGTGGGCGAGCATCATCATGCGGCCGAGGTTCGTGGCGCGGATGCGGTCGGGCCGCTCCCGGTAGATGCCGGTCTCCTCGGCCCAGCTCATCAGCCGGTCGTTGACCTCGTCGCCGAGCGCCACGTCGTCACGGAGCGGTGGCGGGCAGTACAGCTCGGGCACGGGGTTCCGGGACGCGGCCGCGCCCGTGTCCGTACGCGTTCCCGCGCCCGGCCGTGGTGCGGGGACGCGCAGGCCCGCGGTGCCGAGGCCGGTCGGGCCGGTCGGCACGGTGCGGGCCGGCACCGTACGGGCGGCGGCCCGGGCGGGCCCCTCCCCCGCGGCGCGGGCGTCGAGGACGCGGGGGGCGGCGCCGCTCTGCCGGGTCAGCAGGGCGGCGACCAGCCGCGCGGCGGCGTGGGTGGCCGGCGGCGCGGTCATGCGGGACAGCAACGACACCGCTGTTTCTCCGTACTTCTCTCCGTGCGACGAGGACGGTCAGGAAAAGGCGCCGGAGACCTCGGCGTGCTCGAGCACACCGAGCGCGTCGGGCACCAGGACGGCGGCGGAGTAGTAGGTGCTGACCAGGTAGGAGATGACGGCCTGGTCGTTGATGCCCATGAACCGCACGTTGAGGCCCGGCTCGTACTCGTCGGGGATGCCGGTCTGGCGCAGGCCGACCACGCCCTCGTCGGACTCGCCGGTGCGCATCGCGAGGATGGAGGAGGTGCCCTCGTCCGAGACCGGGATCTTGCCGCAGGGCAGGATGGGCACGCCCCGCCAGGCCGGGATGCGGTGGCCGTTGACGTCGGCGGTGTCGAAGGCGAGGCCGCGCTTGTTGCACTCGCGGCCGAAGGCGGCGATGGCGCGCGGGTGGGCGAGGAAGTACTTCGTGCCGCGCCGCATGCTCAGCAGCTCGTCCATGTCGTCCGGGGTGGGCGGGCCGGAGTGGGTCTGGAGGCGCTGGCTGTAGTCGACGTTGTGGAGGAGGCCGAACTCGGGGTTGTTGACCATCTCGTGCTCCTGGCGCTCGCGCAGGGCCTCGACGGTCAGGCGGAGCTGCTGCTCGACCTGGTTCATCGGGTCGTTGTAGAGGTCGGCGACCCGGCTGTGGACGCGCAGGACGGTCTGGGCCACGCTCAGTTCGTACTCGCGCGGCTCGAGTTCGTAGTCGACGAAGGTGCCCGGGATGACCGGCTCGCCCATGTGTCCGGCGGTGAGGGCGATGTCGGCCTCGCCGCGCTTGTTGCGCGGGAGCCCGCCGTCGGCCTCGCGCCGCGCGACGTGGGCGCGGAGCCGCTCGCTGCGGGCGGCCACCTCCTCGTAGGCCCGGCGGGGCAGGGCGAGGACGGTGCAGGCGGTCGCCGCGCGGGCCGTGGACTCCCAGGTGCCGGGCTCCGCGCCCAGGACGCGGCCGCCGAAGAACCCGCCGTCGGCCAGCATGCCGCGCCGGGTCGGGCCACCGTACGGGCCGGTGCCGGTGCGCTCCACCTTGCCGTGGGCGATCAGGTAGACGTGGTCGGCTGGCCGACCGGCCTCGGCGATGACCTGGCCGGCCCCGAACTCGCGCTGCTCGAACCGGTCGGCCAGGGCGCGCAGCACGTCCGCGTCGGCGAAGCCGCGCAGCAGCGACAGTTCCCCCAGCTCGGCGGGGACGACCCGGACCCGGGCGCCCTCCTGCACGAAGGTCACGCGGCCGTCGCCGACCTCGTACACCAGGCGCCGGTTGACGCGGTACGTGCCGCCGCTGACCTGTACCCAGGGCAGGACGCGCAGCAGCCAGCGCGAGCTCTTGCCCTGCATCTGGGGGACGGTCTTGGTGGTGGTCGCCAGGTTCCGTGCCGCGGCGATGCCCAGGCTGAGCTGTGCGTGGGCTCCCGTGGCCCGCTGTTCCGGCTGCTCCGGCATCCCCGCGGTCGACATCCCAGGTCCTTTCCCCTCAGGCGCCGCCGAGGAGCCCGTAACGGTGTACGGAACGCTCGTGGCGGCCCTGATGACCTGCGGTGACGGCGCTCCGCCGGGAGTGAACCAGCCACCGGCGACAGCGGTCGACATGGGCCTGTCACACCGTATGCATTCACGCCACGCGCGTCACGGCGATCTCTTTTGCCTCTCAGGCAACATTTCTCGGGAGGAAGGGGCGCTGCAATCGGCCGGGTTGGGGGCGTCCGGCGTCGCGCGGCCTTTCTCGCGCGGGGGTCGCGGGGCCTGCTGGAGGGCGGCCGGGCGCCGCCCAAGATGACGAGAACTCTTCGCTCCGCGTCCGCTCGGCCGGGGGCGCCGGAAATCCGGTTGCCGGGCTTCGCGGCGCCGTCCAGCATGGGGAGGTCCCGTCGATCACCGAAGGAGCAACGCGATGCGCCGATTCCTCGAAACGCCCCAGCGCCCCGACCACACGGCGATCTTCGAGGACTTCAGCCATCATGCACTTCGAGCACATCGAGCACACCCGGAACATCGGCGTTCTCGCACACGTCGACGCCGGTAAGACCAGCCTGACCGAGCGTCTGCTCTTCGACTCCGGCGCGATCGACCGGCTCGGCAGCGTCGACGCCGGCAGCACCCGGACGGACAGCGGCGCCATCGAGCGGGAGCGGGGCATCACGATCCGCTCCGCCGTCGCGTCGTTCACCGTCGGCACCACGCAGATCAATCTCATCGACACCCCCGGACACACCGACTTCGTCGCCGAGGTCGAGCGTGCCCTCGGCGTGCTCGACGGCGCGGTGCTCGTGCTCTCCGCCGTCGAGGGCGTGCAGGCCCACACCCGGGTCCTGATGCGGACGCTGCGCGCCATGGGCCTGCCGGTCCTGCTCTTCGTCAACAAGATCGACCGGGCCGGCGCGCGCCGCACCGGCCTGCTCGACGACATCCGGCGGAAGCTGGCCCCGCACATCGTCCCCATGACGGCGGTGGAGGGGCTGGGCGGCCGGGCCGCCCGCGCGGTGCCGGAGTCGTTCGACGACCCGGGGTTCCGCGCGCGCGTCGGCGAGGCGCTGGCCGAGGTGGACGACGCGCTGCTCGCGCGCGTCGTCGACGGCCCCGCGCCCTCCGCCGGGGAGCTGCGGGACGCGCTCGCCCGGCACACCGCCGGCGGCCGGGCGCACCCCGTGTACTTCGGCTCGGCCCTGAGCGGGGAGGGCGTCGGCGCCCTCGTACGCGGCATGGCGGAGCTGCTCCCGCCCGCCCCCGGGCGCGGCGGCCCCGCCCCGCACGGCACGGTCTTCGCCGTCGAGCGGGGGCCGCTCCGGGAGAAGACGGCCTATGTGCGCCTGTTCTCCGGGGAGCTGACCGAGCGGCAGAGCGTGACCCTCCACCAGTACGGGCCGGACGGCGAGCACGACACGTACACCGCCCGCGTCACCTCGCTGGAGGTCGTCGGGCAGGCCGGCGGGGACGCCGGTCGCGTCCGGCTCACCGCGGGGAACATCGGCAGGATCCGGGGCCTGGCCCGGGTCCGGGTCGGGGACCGGCTCGGGGAGCACGACGGCCCGGACCGGGCCCGCTTCCCCTCCCCCACCGTGCGGACGGTCGTCCGCCCGGCGGACCCGGGTCCGGAGCCGGCCGCCCTGCTCCACACGGCGCTGCGGGAGCTGGCCGAGCAGGACCCCCTCATCCGCACGCGCGCCGAACCCGGCGGCGGCGTCTCGGTCCTGCTGTACGGCGAGGTCCAGCAGGAGGTCCTCGCGGCGACCCTGACGCGCGAGTACGGCGTCGCGGTGGTCTTCGAGGACACCCGGACCGTGTGCGTCGAGCGCGTCACCGGCGTCGGCGAGGCGTACGAGGAGATGGGGCACCGCGCGCCGAGCCCGAGCGGCTTCTGGGCCACCGTCGGGCTGCGGGTGGAGCCCGCGCCGTACGGCGGCGGGGTCTCCTTCCGGTACGAGACGGAGCTGGGCGCGCTCCCGCACGCCTTCCACACCGCCGTCGAGGAGGGCGTGCGTGCCGCGCTGCGCGACGGGCCGCACGGCTGGGCGGTGACGGACTGCGTCGTCACGCTGACCCGGTCGGGCTTCGCCGGCCCGGTCAGCACGGCCGGCGACTTCCGCGGGCTCACACCGGTGGTGCTGGCCCGGGCCCTGGAGCGGGCCGGCCTCCAGGCGTACGAGCCGTGCCACGCCTTCGAGGCGGACGTCCCCCTCGACGCGCTCGCCGCCGTCACCGGTTCGCTCGCCGCGCTGGAGGCGGACGTCCGGGAGACGGCGGGCGGCACGACGTCCTGGCTGCTGAAGGGCGTCGTGCCCGCCCGCCGGGTGCGCGCGATCGAACGGCGGCTGCCGGATCTCTCCCACGGCGAGGGGGTGTGGTGGTCCCGGCCCTCCGGCGACCGGCCGGTCCCCGGACCCGCCTGAGGGACAGAGCTCTCCGGGTGCGCGGCCGGCGGGCCCGGCCGAGGATGGAGAAGTGGGACGAGGACGGGCGGCGCACGCGGACGTCCGCGTGCGCCGGGTGTACGAGGAGCCCGGGGCGGCGGACGGCAGCCGGGTGCTGGTGGACCGCGTCTGGCCGCGCGGCCTGAGCAAGGAGGCCGCCGCGCTCGACGAGTGGTGCAAGGACGCCGCGCCCTCGACGGACCTGCGGAAGTGGTACGGCCACGATCCGGAGAGGTTCGGCGAGTTCGGCAGGCGCTACCGCGGCGAGCTCCACGGCGACCCGGAGCACGAGGAGGCCGTGCGCCACCTGCGCGACCTGGCCGCGCACGGCCCACTGACCCTGCTGACGGCCACCAAGGACCCGGACATCAGCGCCGCCGCCGTCCTGAAGGCGGAACTCGACCGGGACCGGCCCTAGCGCGCCGGGATCAGGCCGTCGGCGATCAGGCCCGCGTAGACGGCCTCGCCCATGGCCCGCACGGCGGACTGGGGCCGGACCATCACCGTGAACTCCTTGATCCGGCCGTCGTCGCCGACGTGCAGCATGTCGATGCCGTGGATCTCCCGGCCGTTCACGGTCGCCCGGAAGAGCAGGATCTCCGACGGTTCCTCGGTGCCGCCGGCGCTCGTCTCCGACGCGCCGTCGTAGCGGCCGATGTAGCGGAAGTCCTCGAAGGTGCGCAGCAGCACCCCGAACAGGCCCAGTACGAGCGGTCTGCCCTCGAAGGGCACGTACTTCACCGGGCTGTGGAAGCGGATGTCCTCGGCGAACAGCTCCTCCAGGGCCGCGTGGTCGCGGCTCTCCACGGCGGCCCGGAAGCGGTCGGTCACGGCTGTCACCGTCGCGGCCGTCACGGTCATGGCTCCTCCTCGCACTCGTCGTCATACTCATGAATCTGACTAGTCATTTTCTTGAGTATCATGCGGCACACGTTCGTGACCAGACACGGGAGGAGCACCGATGGCATTGCGCCACGCCGTCCTGGCGGCGCTGCTCGACGGGGAACTGAGCGGGTATCAGCTGGCCAAGGCCTTCGACCTCGGGGTCGCGAACTTCTGGCACGCCCGGCCGCAGCAGGTGTACGCCGAGCTGGCCGGGCTGGAGAAGGGCGGGCTGATCATCGGGCGGGAGGTGGCCCAGGACGCCCGGCCGAACAAGCGGCTGTTCACGGTCACCGCCGCCGGTCTCGCCGAGCTGGAGGACTTCACCGCCACCACCGCCAAGGCGTCCTTCGTCCGCGACGACCTGCTGGTCAAGGTCCAGGCGGCGGACCATGTGGACACCGCGCGCCTCGTGGAGCGGCTCACCGAGCGCGCCGCCATCGCCCGGAGCAAGGTGGCGCTGTTCGGCGGGCTGCTGGAGACGATGCGGGGCGACCGTACGGAGGAGGAGTTCCTGCGCCACGGCGAGCGCGTCGGCCCGTACCTGACGTGCCTGCGCGGCCTCGCCTTCGAGCGGGGCAACCTCGAGTGGTGCGAGCGGGCGGCGGCGGTCCTGCGCGAACGGCGGCGGGCTCAGAGCAGCACCGTGTCCGTGTAGACGACGCGTTCCACGGGCGGCGGGTCCGCGGCGGTGACCTCGTCGAACGGCATGCGCTCCCACTCCTCCACCACCACCCGCCAGTCCGAGGAGGCGTTGCCGCCCGGGCGGCCCAGGGGGACGGTGGACGGCAGCGGCAGCACGGCCGACCAGGTGACGACCGTGCCGGAGGTGGAGACGGCCGGCAGGTCGTGGATGTCGCCGGCGCGCTCCCAGGCCAGGTCGGCGTCCTCGTGGGCGAGCGGGGGCCGGTGTTCCACCCAGGCGCGCAGCCCGCGCGGCGCGCCCGGCATCGGGGCGGCCTCCGCGACACCGGCGACGGTGACGGCCAGGGTCTCGAAGCCGGTGCGGTCGTAGGTGGCCGTGCGGTCGGGGACGACCTGGACGGCGTCGAGGCGGGTGGCCGGGGAGAGTTCGAGGCCGGGGAGCGACTGGGGCTGGTAGCGGGCCAGGGACAGATGGAGGAAGGGGCCGTGGGCGCCGCCGGTGTCGGGTCGCAGGTCGGCGTACCACAGGCCGCGCCCCGCGTGGTAGCGGACGGGGTGCGCGGCGACGGCCAGCGGACCGGGGACGTCCGGTTCGGCCGCCCGCAGGCCGGCGGCGCGTACCACCTCGTCGCCGAGGAAGTGGACCGGCTGGGGCGAGGCCTTGGGCAGGTCGGTGGCGGGCCGCACGGGGTCGAGGCCCCACAGGGTGATGTGGTCGCGGCGGGGGTCGCCCACCGGGACGGCGCCGCCGGGCTCGGCGGTGACGACGGCGAGCAGTTCACCGTCCCCGGAGGCGTACCAGGGCCGTTCGAGGTAGACGCGCAGGGCTCCCGAGCGGCGGCGGACGAGGCTGCGCGCGGCCTGCGGGGGCACCGTCTCCTCCCAGCGGAAGGCCGGGACGGCGTAGCGGACCCGGACGGCGGGGGGACGGGCCGAGGAGGGCACGTCCACGGTGGCCGGGGGGCCGTCGACGGGTGAGGTGTCGATGTCGGAGGGGTCGGGCGGGAAGTACTCGCGGTAGCGCGTGACGGCGGAGGGCCGGTAGGTGATCCGCCGGTGGCGGGTGTCGTCGAGCCGCTGGGCGGCGTACGTCTCGGGGATCCGGCGCGGCGGGGAGCCGTCCGAGGGGTCGGGCAGGTCACCGGGGTGCGTGCCCTCCACGGGGCTGAGGAGGCGTACGTCGCTCCAGCCGGTGACGGGCAGGACGTACGCCTGGGCCTCGTGGGTGGCGCGGCGCGGGCCCGCGGGGTCGGCGGGGTCGTCGACGGGCTCGGTCCAGGAGGCGTGGACGGCGACGGTGCCGGTGCTGCGGGCGTGGCAGCGCAGGCTGCCCCGGAAGCGGACGCGGGTCTCGCCCTCCGTACGGACGGGGCGGGGCGGTTCGGTGAAGGCGGGGGCGGCCAGGGGGCGGGGCACGGCGTGCACGGCGACGAGCTCGCGGGCCGGTGTGATCATGGGATGGCGGCCGGCGAGGGCGTCGGCGGTGGCCTCGGCGCGCAGCCCGGGCACGTCGTCGCACCAGTCGAGCAGGCCGAGCACGGAGGGGCCGGAGGGGGCGATTCCGCTGCTGAGGGTGAGCTGTGCCATGGCCGCCGGGGGCAGGGTGAGTTCGACGAGCCGGTCGTCGGTGGCGGAGACGCGTACGTCCGGGTCGCCGTCGGCGAGCTGGAGGCGGTAGGTGCCGAGTTCGGGCCAGGTGCCGGTCAGCGGCAGGCGCAGGGTGTGGTCGAGGCCGGGGCCGCGGACGCGCAGCCAGAGGGCGTCGGCGAGCGGGTCGGGCAGGTACGGGAGGACGGCGCGGCGGGTGTCGACGAGGGCGGTCCAGCCGGGGGGCAGCGGGAAGCCGTCGTCGAGCAGGCGCCGGACCTCGTCCTCGGTCCGTCCCGGGTCGGGCGGGGCGACGAGCCGGAAGCCGGGCAGGGAGCGGCTGATCGGCAGGTCGGGGTCGGTGACGTCCCAGTAGTGGGGGCGGGCGAAGGAACCCTCCTCCTTGCGGGCGACGTTGAAGGCGCGCTCGATCGCGGGGAGTCCGGCTCCGTCGCCGATGCCCTCGTCGAACGCCCCCAGGAGCTCGGCGTCGTGCTGGCTGGTGCGGGGCGGCGCGAGGTGGCGTTCGCTGGTGTCGAGGAGCGTGGTGCCGCGGATGACGAGGTGGTCGAGCGATTCGCCCTCGGTGAAGACCCGGCGCTGGACCACGGTGGGAGCGAGCACGGGCTCGTGGCGCAGGTGGGGGACGAGGGGGCTGCTGTAGAGGTCGTCGCCGTCGGGCACGGACCAGCCGGAGAGGTCGACGGTGCGGGCGCGGAAGCGGTAGCGGCGGCCGTAGCGCAGCCGGGGCAGGGAGCCGCCGGCGATCTCCGTGGTGATCTCCAGGGGGAGGCTGGTGGGGGCGCGGTCGCCGGCGGCGATGACGTGTCCCGGCTCGCCGCGGCCCTTGGTGGGGTCGGGGCCGAGGAAGAGGCCGGGCCGGGGCACCACCAGGCTCCAGTTGTCCCACCCGAAGAGGGCCTCCTGGACGTGGAGGCGGGTGGGCGCGCCGGGTCCGTCGTCGCGGCGCACGGCGGAGGCGGCGACGTGGCCCTCGTCCTCCGTGCGGTGGAAGGGTTCGGCGACGCCCCTGATCCGGTAGGTGACCTTGCGGCGGACCAGGGAGTACCAGCGGTCGGTGGTCGCGTCGAAGACCTCGACCCGGAAGCCGCGGGTGAGGTCCTCGGCCAGCAGCCGGGGCGGGTCGGCGGCCGCGTCGGCGAGGGCGGCGCGTACGGTGCCGGCGCGCTGGAGGGAGTCGCCCACGGCGCGGGCCTGGAGCCGGCGGGAGACGGTCAGCCCGCTGGAGCGCAGGACGGGCAGCTCGCCGCGGTCGTCGCCCTCCTCGACCTGCCGCGTGAGCTCCCGGTGGTTGAACACCAGCTGGGCCAGGCGCAGTCCGGTGGCGTCGGTGTCCAGGGCGCTGGTCTCGAACCGCGTGGTGTCCGACAGGGTCAGGTGGCCCTGGGCGCGGTCGCCGCGGGCCGACCTGGCGGTGAGGGTGCCCGTGGCCAGGACGCAGGTGGTCCAGGGCTGGTCGGCGGGGTCGGCGGTCAGGCCGGGCACGGCGAGGTGCACCCGCAGGTCGAGTTCGCCGTCGCCGCCGGGGAGTCCGGTGACGGTGAGGGGGATGGCGAGGCCCAGCGCCGCGAGCAGGGCGGGCTGGTCGCCGAGCGAGCCGAGGACCTCGTGGAAGCCCGGGTCGGGGACGGTGGGCGGGGCCGCCGCCTCCGCCTCCCCCGCGCGGGCCGCCGGGGGCGGGCGGAAGAAGCGGAGCGCCTGGTAGAGGTCGAGGAACTGCTGGAGGTCGGGGTCGGGGTCCGCCGCCGGGCCGGTGGCGTGCACGGGGCCGCCGGCGGGCGGGACGTAGCCGGTGTTGCCCTCGTAGGCGGTGGCGGCCAGCCGCTGGTCGAGGGCGGCGTCCCGCCGGTCGGCGGGGGCCGCCAGCTCCTCGGCCACCACGTCGTGGAGACGCCGGAGGACGGACAGCGGGGACCAGCCGCCGTCACCGTTCGCCCGGGCGCGGGAGCGGCCGGCGGACAGCTGCGGGCCGGGCGGGCCGGCGGCCGCGGCGACGTAGCTCTGCCGGGCGAGGGCGTTGACGCGCCAGGCGGGGTAGGAGTCGATGGGGGTGCCGGACAGGTCCCGGTCGGCGTGGGCGTCGACGCGGACGGGACGCAGGATCATGTCCCACCACTCGGGGCGCAGCGCGGACAGGTCGGGCGTGGCGTCGGCGCGGACCGGGGGCGCGCCCCGGCGGACGGCCTCGACGGTGACGCGGAGCGTGCCGGCCGCGTGGGCGGCGACGAGGGCGGCCGGCCAGTGGGTGAAGACGCCGAGGCCCGCTTCCGGGCGCAGGACGCGCGGCGACACGTACGCGGCCAGGACGAGGCCGCCGTCGGGCAGGACCGTGCGGGGCAGGGCCGTGAAGACGGCGGTCTGGTCGGCCATGTGTCGTCACTCCTCGGCGAAGGCCAGGCAGTACCGGGCCCAGGGGCAGTCGGCGTCGAAGCCGCCGGGGGCCATCAGTTCGGCGAAGGTGGGGTCGCCGTTCGAGCCGGCGAACTTCCGTTCGTAGCTGATCTCGACGCTCTTGGAGAACAGACCGATCTCGACCTCGATGACGAGGCGGGCGCGTCCCGCGAGCTTCTTGGCGGCGAAGTCGTAGGTGAGCTGGAGGGAGAGTTCGATGGAGGCGCTGATGAGTCCGAGGACCTCGACGCGGCCGCGGACGCGCAGGAACCCCTCCAGCCGTCCGCCGAGGACGTCGTCGGTGACGCGTTCCAGCCGGAAGCCGACACCGCCCATGACGGCGACCGATCCGGAGGCGACGCCGAAGTCCAGGGCCAGGACGGCGCCGAACCACAGTTCCGCCTCCAGCCGGCGCAGGCCCTTCAGGTCGACGCGGACGGCGAAGAACCCGCCGCCGCCCAGCATGGAGACGGCGAGGGTGAAGGGGCGTTCGCGGGTGCAGAAGGAGAAGCCCACGGACGGCGGCCGGGGGCCGAGGAAGGGCAGGTCGACGTCGGCGGCGAGGGAGAGGTTGGCGAGGCTGAAGACACCGACGGCGACATTCGGCACGGGCAGGCCGTAGCGGGCGCTGATGCCGTCGGGGCGGACCTCCAGGTTCGGCGGGTCGCTGAAGCCGTCGAGGGGGATGAGCTCGCGCAGGGTGTTGACGAAGGCGAGGATGCCCTGGAACTCGATGCCGGCGAAGGCGATGTCGACCTCGGGCGGGCGCGAGGTGCCCGCGCGGAACATCATGTGCCGGAACCTCAGGTCCATCACATGGGTGACGGGCGAGCCGCCGTGCGGCACGAACCGGAGGACGAAGTCCTCCAGGAACGCCATCACCTCGACGTCCGGCTTCCCGGTCTCGCCGGCGCGCACGTCGAGGGAGAGCAGCAGCCGGCCCGGTACGAAGATCGCGTCGGCGCCCTCGGGGAAGGGCTTGAGCCTGGGCTCCCACTCCAGATGGAGGTGGTTCCACAGGCGGGTCGGCGGGCGGCCAGCGGCGACCTCGCGCAGCAGCCGGGTGAAGTCGGAGGAGCCCAGCGCGCGGAGCTCCTCGACGCCCTGGAGCAGCCGCTCGGCGAGCCGGCGCCGGCCTGTGGTCAGGTCGGCCAGATGGGCCCGTACCTCGTCCTCGGCCTCCGTCAGCCGGGCGAAGGCCGCCTCGAACGGGTCCTCCCCCACGGGTGGGACGGGCGTGGCCAGCGCCGTCTGCAGGGCCCGGACCGCGTCGTCGATCTTCTGGCGCGCCGCCGGGACCTGTGCGCGCAGCCGCTGGAGGTTCTCGAGGGCGGCGGCGCCCGCGTGGAGCAGCCGGGAGACCATGGCGGGGATCTCGCCGGGGAGCAGATCGGTGACGTCGACGAGGTCGCCGAGCGCGAACAGGCCGAAGAGCTTGCCGAAGGCCTCCTGGGCGCTGCCGAACAGCGCCGCGGGGTCGAACTTCTCGGCGGCGGTCTTCTCCAGGTCGGCCACCGGGCCGAAGCGGCGGGAGAGGCCGTCGAAGGCCATGCCGGGGTCGACGACGGCGCCGGAGAGCTGCCGGTCGTCGAACCGGACGCGGCCCTGCTTGATCAGGCTCAGCGGGTCGGGGTCGGGGTCGTCCTCGCGGAAGGCCATCCCGAGCACGACCTCGCCCGCGTTGGGGTGCGCCTCGCGCGACCCGCGTGCCTCGGGGACGCCGTGGGCGCGGTAGGCGGGGGCGTAGCCCATCTTGAACGGATCGCGCCGGCCGGTGAGCCCGGCCACCGCCGGGACGACGAGCTTGGACCACAGCAGCCAGGGTTCGGCCGCCTCGTCCGACGCCTCGAAGGCGAACCGCAGCGACGCGGTCTCGTACGCGGCGCCGTCGCCCGACCCGGCCGCCGGCGCGTAGGCGATGCGCCGCCCGGCGGCCTCGCGGAACACCCGGCCCCGCAGCTGTCCGTCGGTGCCCACGTCGGCGGTGTCGAGGCGTTCGCCGGGGGGCGCGACGGTCAGCCCGTACATGCCGTAGACCCGCTCGGGGCCGCCGGGGCGGGAGACCAGCCCGGCGGGGACGAACAGCAGGGGCATGTCGAAGCCGTGCTCCGTGCCGTCCTGGTCGGTGGCGGTGACGCGGAAGACGACGTCCTGGTCCGGGGAGCCGTTCTCCGGCTGCGGCCAGAAGGGGCCGTCCTCGGGGGGCTTCCTGAGGTCGGGGGTCACGGCCGGTGCCAGCGTGACGCGGGTGAACGGGAAGCGGCGCAGGGTGCCGGGCGCGTAGTCGCGGGTGGGCTTCAGGACCGTCAGGAACCAGCGGGTGCGCAGCAGGGAGACCGGCTGCCGCGGCCGCAGGGGGGCGGGCAGCCGCTCGGTCTCCTCGACGACGACCGCCGGGTGCCCGAAGGGGCACAGGTAGCCGAGGCGGACGACCTGGACGAACTGGTCGCGGCCGGTGGTGGCGCGGTGCCGCCAGCCCACCAGGTTGTTGCTCCCCACCCGGGCCCAGTCCTGGCCCGCCACGTCGAGGTGCGCGCCGAGCGAACTGAGTGCCAGCAGGCGTACGTCGACGACCTCCGGTGCGCGGACCGGGGGCCCGGACCGGGGCCGCACGGCGGCCGTCTGCTCGACGAGGTCGACGCGGTCGCGGACGGTCAGGGAGGAGGGGAACGGGTCGGTGGCCGTGGGCGGGTCGGCGGGCGGCCAGGGCCGTTCGCCGAGGTCGCGGGTCCAGACCGCTCGGACGATGCGCTCGGGGTGGTCGCGTTCGTCGACGGGCGGCCCGGACGGGGAGACGCCGGCCACCCCGAGGCGGGTGTGCCACAGCTCGACCGTGGTGCCGTCGGCCGACGTCTCGGGGGCGACGGCGTGGGCGAAGCGGCCGAGCGGGCTCGGGGCCAGCTGGAGGCGGCTCGGGGCCTCGATCACCGTCTCCTCGGCGGCCGGCGGGTAGGGGTCGGGTACGTCGGCGAGGTCGACGGCGCCGGCGCTGTGGGCGCTGCGGGCCACGGGTGGCCGGGAGGTGTGGAGGCCGGCGGCCCGGGCCCGGAGCAGCCGTGCCCGCAGCACCGCCAGGTCCAGGCCCTGCGCGCCGGCCGCGGCGGCGCGCCGGTAGGCGGCGCGGGCGACGGACTCCGGGTCGGCGGCGGCCCGTTCGGGCAGCGGCCCGCGCGGCAGGGCGGTGCGCGGCACGACGGGGCGCAGCCGGCTCATGGCGGTGAGGAGGCCGGAGACGGTGAACGGGATGCCGGGGTCGCCGGCGGGCACGGCCAGGACCAGCCGGCTCGCCGCGGAGAGCCGGCCGCCGACCGGCAGCGCGATGCCGGCCGCGACCTCGGTGGCGGTGAAGGCCCGCTCGTAGAGGTGCTGCGGCGGGAACTCGAAGACGAGCAGACCGTCCTCGCCCGGCACCGGCACGAGCCGGGGCACCTCCAGCAGCGGCTCCCGCAGGGCCAGTCCACGCCAGCGCACGGTGACGTCCAGCAGGTCCGGCGAACGGAGCAGTCGACGGGCCATGCGACCTCCCCCACCCGTGGGGTGCCGGCCGAGCCCCTGCGCCACCGGGCCCCCACGCCACTGTAGATGGTGTGGATGGGGCGGGATATCCCCCCTGCGGGGGTTTGTTCCGGGCGTCGTTTGTTCCGGGCGTCCGGGGCGTTGTCAGTGGCCCGTGCCATGGTGTCGGCATGCTTGCGATCACAGTGGGGACGGAGAGCGGCCGGCGGTACGTCCGGGCGGCCGAGGAGGAACTCGCGGGGCTCGTGCGCCGCATCGGCGGGGACGGCGACAGGTTCCTCGTCGTCGAGCGCGTTCCCGAGCTGCCCGACGTCTTCGTCCAGGTGTGGCACGAGGCGGGCGGGGACTACACGCTGGAGCACCGGGACGGCTCGGCCGACCGGCATTTCCAGGTGGCCCTCGGCGCACCGGAGCCCGTGATCGCGGCCATGACCGGCTGGGCACGCGGCGAGGACGGCTGGGACGCCGGCCTGGAGTGGAGCCGGCTCGCCCTGGCCCCGGAGCCGCCCGTTCCGCCGCTCGAACTGTCCGACGAGGACCGCGAGGAGCTCGAACAGCGCGTCCGCGAGGCGCTGGTCGGCGGCTACACGACGCGGGCCGGCCTGGCCGAGCTCGCCGAGGACTACCTGATATCCGGCGACGACCGGCCGGTGTCCCCCGCGCAGGCCCGGGAGCTCGCCGACCGGATGTGGCTGGAGCGGGTCGAGGAGCAGGCCGCGTGGGAGGGTGAGACCGACCCGGAGCGCCTGACGCGGGCGTTCGCGGCGCTGGAGGCCGCCGGCATCACGGCCCGGGAGCACTTCACGTGCTGCCGCGGCTGCGGGCACGCGGAGATCGGCGGGGAGGCCGCGCCGGACGCGCGCGGCTTCGTCTACTTCCACTCCCAGTGCACGGACGCGGCCGCCGCCGGGTACGGGCTGACGCTCCTGTACGGCGGCTTCGACGGCTCGCCGGAGACGACGACCGCCGTGGGCCGGGAGGTCGTGACGGCCCTGGTCGAGGCCGGGCTCCCGGTGGAGTGGAACGGCGACCCGGGGCAGGCCATCGACGTCACCCCGCTGGACTGGCGCAGACGGCTGGTGGGCTGACGCCCACCCAGGAGCCCGGCGGGCACTTCCTAGTGCTTGCGTTCGCGTCGCAGCGCGCTCCCCGCCAGGTCGCCCAGCAGCCACAGGGGAGGCAGCAGGAGGAAGAGGACGAACACCGCCCAGGCCCAGGCGTGCGAGCCCAGGTAGGGGACGGCGGTGCGGCCCAGCCAGGGGAAGACGTGCCGGTTCAGTTGGGGGACGGCGGCGGCCAGGACGAGGGCGAGGACGACGAGGACACTCAGTACGGCGACGACGAACCGCACGGCACGGGTCGCGGCCACGAGGACGGCGAGACCGCCGAGAATCGCCGCCGCGCCGAGGGCGCTGAGGACGTCGATCCTGCTGGTCGTCGCGAGGGCCCCGCCGATCAGGAGCAGCAGCCCGGCCAGCGCCGGGCGCCCGCCGAAGGTCCTGGACCGGACCACGTCGTCGGCGAAGCGCAGGGACCGGCCGACGGTGCCGAACACCGGCCGGAACGACCGCAGCCGGGCCGTGCCCGTCTCGACGGCGTTCGCGGCCACCGCGGCGCTCCGCACGATCGTGCGGGTCAGCGCCTTGGTGCCGCGTTCGGCGGCGAACGTCTCGTGGGAGATCCGGCAGGCGCCGAGGAGCTCCCGGACCCGGTCGCGCGGCACGGCCGCCGCCCCGTCCGCCGCTCCCCGGGTGACCCTGGCGTACGCGGTGAGGAAGTCGGCGGCGGTGTCGGCGTTCCCTTCCCGGCGGTCGCGTTCGGCCTGTTCCGCGACGCACGGCAGCTCCTCGGCCGCGATCAGGCTCTGCAACCCGCTCGCCACCCACATCGCGGTGAGGGGCAGGCTGACGGGCGGTTCGGCGCCGGGCCCCTGGAGGAAGGCCAGTTCGGCGGGTCGGCCGTCGTCCCCCTCGGTGAACACGCCGGGGGGCGGCTCGCAGTCCGCGATCTCCCGCAGCGCGGCCCGGAGCCGCTCCACCCCCATGCCGCCCTGCGCGGGGTCCGCGATCCGCCGCAGATGGCGCGGGGAGAGCAGGACGTGGACGAGCCATCCGGCGCCGTCCAGGCGGCCCCACATCCAGTCGTTGGCGCGCCACGACCGCTTGTGGAACGCGCCGAAGTGGTGGAGCTGGAGTCCGGTGAGCTTGTCACCGGCGAGACTCCGCGCGTCGAGCGCGGTCCTGGTGTCGGCGCTCACCTGGACGAGTTCCACGGCCTGCCGGGCGGTGGCCGGCTCGTCCGGGAACATCACCTGCTGAGCGGCCTGGAGGTCGAACAGCCGGCGGGCCACCGCGGCGACGGACGCGTCGGACCCGGCGGGCGCGCCGAGCGCGACGGCCCCGCCGGTCAGGTGGACGAGGACGTGCCGCGCGTCCGCCGTGCCGTCCCCGGGGCCCGTCAGCAGGTCGCGCAGCAGCGGGTGCGCGCGGAGGACGACGCCGGCGAGGGCGCGCCAGCCGTCGGCGAGGGCCGCCGGGTCCGCGGGCAGCTGCCGGCGTACGGCGTCCCGCCACGCGGGGGACGCGGCGAGGGCGGCGGCCGTGCCCGGGGCGAGCCGCCCTTCGGCGGACAGGGTCCGCCCGATGTCCTCCCGCAGGGTCGCCGGTGCGCGCGGGGGCATCGCGGCGTGGGTCTCGACGAGGAGGCCGTCCAGCGCGGCACGCGCGTCGGGCGCCGGCTCCCCCGCGAAGCCGCCGCGCAGCAGCCGCAGCACGGTGGCCTTGGCCCCGTCGAGCGGTGGCCGGCCGAAGCGCGCGAGCTGCCCGTACACCTCCGCCGGCCCGGCGTCCGCGGCCGGGAGGCGGGTGGGCATGGCGCCGGCCAGGGCCTCCGCGGCCCCGGCCGTGAGGACGTCGAGGTCGCCGCCGAACCCGGCGGGGCGGCCGTCGGGCGCGTACGTACGGCCGTCCGAGGTCAGCCGGCGCTGGGTCTCCTCCGCCGCCGCGCGGGCCAGCTCCGCGATCCGTGCGGCGCCGTACTCCTCGTACAGCCCCTCCCAGACCGGTGTGCCCGTCGCGCCGGCGAGGAGGGCCAGGCGGCTCTCGGCGCTCCGGTGGGCGCGGGCCCGGGCGTTGTGCTCCATGAGGGAACGCAGTTCGGCGGTGATGGTCTGGGACTGGACCGCGTTCACGTCGGCGATCAGGGCCGGGCCGAGGCCGGGGACGTCCTTCGGGCGGGGGCTCGACCCGATCCGCGCGGGGTCCGGGACGCCCACGGACGGCACGACGTACGCGAGGACGCGTCGCACCTCCTTCGTGGCGGGCCGGTCGAAGACCGCCCGGAGGGCGGGCCCCAGGGGCCGGTTCGCCAGCAGGCCGCCGTCCGCGCAGAACTGGGTGCGGACGCCGCCCGCCAGATAGGCGGCCATGTCGGGGTGTTTCTCGTCGCCGGCCTCGCCGACGGGGACGTAGGCCGGTTCGAAGGCGCCGGGGAAGGAGGCGCTGCTGCGCGCGGCGAGGGCGAGCGCGGGCAGCGCGGCACCGGTCCTGAGCTGGGCGGCCGTGAAGGTGAACAGGCCCTGGTGGGTGGTGTCGCGGATGGCGGTGCCGTAGTCGTCCGCGAAGGTGCTCTCCAGCCCGGCCAGCAGGGTGGTGGTGATGAAGACGCGGGTGGGGTCGTCCTCCGCGTCCCCGGCGGCCGGCCCGGCGACGGGTTCGCCCCTGCTGAGCGTGTCGATGGCGCCGCGCAGGCCTTCGAGCAGCACCTCGTCGCCGCGCAGCAGCGACGGGGGGTTCCGGGTGGCGGGGTCGCGCAGCAGCTTCGCGAGCGAGCCCTCGTCGAGCCACAGGTCGCGCAGGACGCCGAGGTCGAGGCGGCGGGCGTTCGCCAGTCCGAGGAACGCCGCGTTGATGCCGCCGGCGCTGGTGCCCGACAGCACGTCGATGCCGACGTCCAGCCGCAGGAGCCGGAGCAGGGCGCGGTACGTCCCCACCTGCCGGTCCCGCGCCGTGCCGGTGCCGGTCTCCCCGTCCAGCCCGTCCCCAGCCGATGCCGGTACCGGTACCGATACCGACCAGCCGGCCGCTGCCAGGAGGTTCATCTCCCGGGCGATGCCGCCCATCCACACGGCCAGGCTCACGCCGCCCGTGAACGTGGCGGCCAGCCGCAGCTCGGTCCGCGCCGCCGGGCCCGTGCCGCTGTCCTCCGCGTCCCCTGAGTCCTCCACGTCCTCTGCCACCCCACCATCGGACCGTCGATCGGCGGCTCCCGCACGCCGGGGCATGTCGTCGGGGGCAGCGACGGGGCCGGGACGGGGAGCGGCGTACTCCGGTCGGCGGACCCGCCGGCCCGTGCGGCCGTGCGGCCCGATGATCATGCCGCTGCGCACCATGTGGTTCCCGTTGCGCGACGACGCGGGCCGGGACGCGGACTGGCCGGACGGGGAGGTGCGCGTCCTGTCGTTCCCCATGTGAGGCCGGGGGCCGGGGGCCGGGGCCGGGGGCCGGGAACGGAACCGGGCCCGGTCCCTCGCCGTACGAGGTCCCGGGCCCGGCTGTCAGTGGCGCGTCAGTGGTTCGTGCGGGTGTTCCAGATCGCCTGGCTGCCGTCGTAGATGACGACATTGCCGTCGTCCTGGATGACGAGGCGCGAGCCGGGGTGCCCGGCGGTGTTGGAGGCCCACACGGCCCTGCCCGAGCGGGTGTAGACGACGAAGTTGCCGTCGCCCTGGAAGCTCGCGCTCCAGCCCTGGCCGACGGTGTTGGAGGCCCAGCGGGCCCGCCCGAACTCGTCGTAGACGACGAGGTTGCCGTCCGTCTGCATGACCAGCTGGGCGGTGTCGGACGACACCGACTGGCCCCGCTCCAGGGTGAACGGGGCGTAGCGCACCTGGGTGGCCTGGGTTCTCGCGCCGCCGGCCTCGGTCGTGGCGACGGTATGGGTCGTGCCGGCCGACGTGGCCGCGCCGGCCTGGCCCGCGAACGTCAGCGCCACGAGCGTGGCGGCGGCGAGTGTTGTGGCGGTCTTCTTCCCCACGAAAGGATCCCTTCGTCGAGTCGTGCATCCACCGATCGGCCCCGGGGTGTTGGGACCTCGGACGGGACTCTGGCAGCTTCCCGGGGCGGAAGGTGCCCCTTCGTCGCACGGTGACGGGTTCGCACCGGTCATTGGCTTGAGCACCGATGTTCGATACCGGCTCCCGACGTCCCGTCAACCGGCCGTACGGGAGCGGGCCGCCTCCCCGACACGCGGCGGCCGCGGGGGCCCGGCCCGGTGCCCGTCGCCGTTCTATCGTGTGCGACGGTCAACCGTGCGGGTCGTCCACCGCGCGGTACGAGCGCGTCCGGCCGCGGCCGGCCCCAGGCGGTGGCGGGAGGTCGGCCGATGGCAGGGCGTACGACCCGGCTCGTGCGGTGGCTGCTGACCATCCACCCCGCCCGTACGCTCGTCGCCGCCTTCGCCCTGGTGATCGTGGGCGGCACGGCGCTGCTGACGCTGCCGACCGCCACGGCAGGTGACGCGGCGGCGGGCCTGGTCACCGCGCTGTTCACCGCCACGTCCGCCGTCTGCGTGACCGGACTGGTCGTCGTCGACACCGGCTCGTACTGGTCCTCGTTCGGCGAGGGGGTGATCCTCGCCCTGATCCAGCTCGGCGGCTTCGGCATCATGACCATGGCCTCGCTGCTGGCGCTGCTCATCTCCGGCAGGCTGCGGCTGCGGATGCAGCTGACGGCGCAGGCGGAGACGAAGAGCCTGGACATCGGGGACGTGCGGCGGGTCCTGCTGGGCGTCGCCGGGATCACGCTCGCCGTGGAGGCCGCGCTGACCGCCGGCCTCGCGCTGCGCTTCGGCCTCGCCTACGGCCGGAGCCCGGCCGTCGCCGCCTACCTCGGCCTCTTCCACGCCGTCTCGGCGTTCAACAACGCCGGCTTCGGGCTGCGGCCCGACAACCTGGTGCCGTACGCGCGGGACCCCTGGGTCACCCTGCCGGTGGCCTTCGGCGTCATCATCGGCGGCCTCGGCTTCCCCGTGCTGCTGGAGGTCCTGCGGCACCGGCGCGGCCGGCGTGCCCGGCCCGGGCGCACCTGGTCGCTGCACACCCGGCTCACCCTCCTGACGTCCGTGGTACTGCTGGCCGCCGGGACCGTGCTGACGTGTCTGCTGGAGTGGACCAACCCCGGTACCCTGCGCCCCTTCGACTGGGACGAGAAGGTCCTCAACGGCTTCTTCCACTCCGCCGTCAGCCGTACCGCGGGGTTCAACTCCCTCGACATCGGCGCCATGCGGCCGTCGACGCTGCTGGCGACCTGTGTGCTGATGTTCATCGGCGGCGGGAGCGCGGGCACCGCCGGGGGCATCAAGGTGACCACGTTCGCCGTGCTGGCCGCCGCCATGTTCGCCGAGGTGCGGGGCGATCCCGCCGCCGACGTCATGGGGCGGCGGCTGGCCCCGTCCGTGCTCCGGCAGGCGGTCACCGTGGCCCTGCTGGGCGTCGGACTGGTGGTGGCCGCCACCCTCGCGCTGCTGGCGGTCGCCGGGAAGTCCCTCTCCGCCGTGCTGTTCGAGGTCGTCTCCGCGTTCGGCACGGTCGGCCTGTCCACCGGCATCACTCCGGGGCTGCCCGCCCTCGGGCAGCTCATCCTCATCGCCCTGATGTTCGTCGGCCGGCTCGGCCCGGTCACCTTGGTGTCGGCGCTGGCGCTGCGCGAGCGCGCCCGCCGCTACCAGCTACCCGAGGAGCGACCCGTCATTGGCTGAGCACCTGAACCCCTTCGGACGCCGCCGCGACAAGCGCGCGGCGCGGCGCGCCCACCCCCAGCGCGACCAGCGGGTCGCCGTGATCGGACTCGGCCGGTTCGGCGGCTCGCTGGCCCACGAGCTGATGCGCCGGGGCTGGGACGTCCTCGGCGTCGACCAGGACCCGCGCCGGGTCCAGCGGCTGAGCGACTCGATCACCCACGCGGCGGCCGTCGACTGCACCGACCCGGTCGCCCTCCAGCAGCTGGGCGTGTACGAGTTCACCAGCGCGGTCGTCGGCATCGGCTCCGATGTCGAGGCCAGCATCATGGTGACGTCGAACCTCCTGGAGGCCGGGGTCCCCAACATCTGGGCCAAGGCCGTCAGCCGGCAGCACGGCCGCATCCTGGAACGGATCGGCGCCCACCACGTGGTGCTCCCCGAGCACGACATGGGCGAGCGGGTGGCGCACCTGGTCACGGGCCGCATGCTGGACTTCATCCAGTTCGACGACGACTACGCCCTGGCGAAGACCACCGCCCCGGGGGCCGCGACGGGGCGGCCCCTGGGCGTGAGCCGCGTGCGCAGCACGTACGGCGTGACGATCGTGGGCGTCAAACGGCCCGGCGAGGACTTCACGCACGCGACCGCGGAGACGGTCGTCGAGGCCGGTGACATTCTCGTCGTCACCGGCAGGACGGCGGCCGTGGAGCGGTTCGCGGCGCTGGACCGGTGACGGTACGTCAGTCGGTGAGCAGCCTCCGGGCGGTGGCGATGGCGGCGTCCACGTCGCGGGTACCGGTGGAGACGCACAGGGTGTAGGAGACGTCGTCCATCCGCCGCCGTATCCGCTCACCACCGTCACCGGCCGCGCCCCCGGCCGCGGACAGCGCGTGGAGCTCCTCGTACTCCGCGATCAGTTTGGTCAGCACCGCCGGATGGGCCATCAGCACCGGACATCTCCTTCCGCGTCGGCCACCGTGACCGAGGCGCGGTGCGCGTACCCGGGACGCGGCCGGTCCATGCCCGCGAATCCCCGGCCGGCCGGGCCGTGGTCCGCGATGGTGTGCAGGGCGGGAACATACGTGGCGGTTTTCCGTTGAAAGGTGTCGCTCGCGCCACTGGGACGACGGTCCGGGCCCGCATACCGTCGAGGTGGGCCGGATGAACCGGCCACAACCGTACGCAAGGGGCATGTCATGCACGCTCAGATCGTCCTGTTCGACGGCTTCGACCCGCTCGACGTCGTCGCGCCCTACGAGGTGCTGTACGCAGGAGGCCTCCTCTCGGACGGAGCGGTGAGTGTGGAGCTGGTCTCCGCCGAGGGTCCGCGCGAGGTGGTGAGCGGCACGAAGGGCATCGCGCTGCGCGCCACGGGTGTGCCGACGCCCGGGACGGCGGATCTGATCCTGGTACCGGGCGCCACGGGGCGCATCACGGAGCCCGCCGGAACCGCCGGCCACCACGACTCCGAGGGCGCGGAGGAGGACGAGCTGGTGGACGGCTCCGGCGTCGTCGTGATGCGCCGCGCCCTGGCCACCGCGCTGCCGGGCGTACTGAAGGAGGCGATGGAGCACCCGGAGGTGACGGTCGCCACGGTCTGCGGCGGATCCCTCGTCCTCGCCATGGCCGGTCTGCTGAAGGGCCGTCACGCCACCAGCCACCACTGGGGGCTGGAGATGCTCGGCGCCGCGGGCGCCCACGTGGTCCGCGCCCGCGTCGTCGACGACGGCGACCTCGTCACCGGCGCCGGCGTCACCTCCGGGCTCGATCTGGGGCTGTACCTGCTGGAACGCGAAGTGGGCCCGCGGGTCGCCCATGCCGTCGAGGACGTGCTCGCCCACGAGCGCCGCGGCATCGTCTGGCGTCCCGACGGACCGGTCCCGGCCGCCCTGTGACCGGAGCGCCGGACCGTGACGGGACCCGCCACGGCCGGCCGCCCCCGGGTCAGCGCTTCGGCCAGTGCCAGGCGGGCTCGTCCAGGGCGCTCTCCCGGCCCGCCACCTCCGTCTGGCCCAGGCCGTCCTTGACCAGGTGGATGTCGTCGACCTCCAGCCGGTGGCCCCGGGAGGCGCGGGCGAGCGCCGTGGCGAGGCCCGGTGCGTGGGTGACGACCACGATCTGCGTGTCCCGCGCCGCGGTGAGGATCAGATCGGCCAGCGGCGCCAGCAGATCGGGGTGGAGGCTGGACTCCGGTTCGTTGAGGACCAGCAGCGCGGGCGGGCGCGGCGTGAGCAGGGCGGCCGTCCACAGCAAATAGCGCAGCGTGCCGTCCGACAGCTCGGGGGCGCCCAGCGGGCGCAGCAGGCCGCGCTGACGCAGCAGCAGTTCGAACCGGCCACCGGCGTCGCAGTCGATCTCGACGGCGCTGCCGGGGAAGGCCGCGTCCACGGCGGCGTCGAGGGCTTCGCGGTCGCCGATCTCCCGGATCGTCTGCAGGGCGGCGGCGAGGTCCGCGCCGTCGTGGGCGAGCACCGGGGTGCGGGTGCCGATGCGGGCGCCGCGGGCGGGCGCGTGGGTGTCCGTGCGCACATGGTCGTAGAAGCGCCACGAGCGCATGTGCTCGCGCAGGCGCAGCAGGTCGGGGGCGAGCTGCGGGTCGGCGAGCTCGCCGAGCATGCTGTCGTACGGGCGGAGGGTGTTCACCGAGCGGTGCCACGTGCCGTCGGCGGCGCGCGTACGGACGGCGGGGCCGGAACGGTCCGAGAGCAGCGCGGCGGGGCGCAGGACCGGGCCGGCCCAGGTGCACTCGCGCTTGATCTCGGGGTCCAGGTTGAACATGGACGGCTCGCCCGTCGCCCCCGAGGTGGGGATCGGATGCCCGAAGTCGACCGCGTAGCCGAACTCGTCGCCGGAGAAGCCCAGCCGGAGGCTGGCGGCCAGGTCCCGGCCCCGGCCCTTCCGCTCCCCCGCCCACAGGGTGGAGGGCATGCCTCCCTCGCGCGCCAGCGCCGCGACGGCACCGCCCCGCGCCGCGTCGCCGAGCAGCCGGAGGGCCCGGTAGAGGCTGGACTTGCCGGTGCCGTTGGCGCCCGTGACCACGTTCAGACGGCCGAGCGGGACGACGAGGCGGCGCAGGGAGCGGTAGTTTTCGACGGCGAGGGTGGTGAGCATGGCGTCCTCAGTATGTGCGGCGGATCCTCTCCCCCAGTCTGCCGAGGGGGTGTGACAACGCCTCCGATCGCCGGGCAGGATGCGGCCATGGACTTACCGCCGCGGTCCGCCACCGGCGCCTTTGGCCCGCTCCCCCGTGAGGTCGCCGAAGCGCACGTCGACGCCCTCGTGGCTCTCGACCCGATCACCGGGACGCTCCTGGGCGATCCGGGGAGCGCGGGCCGTCTCCCCGACTTCTCCCCCGACGGCCAGGAAGCCCTGGCCGGCCTCCGGCGGGCGACGCTCGCCCGGCTCCCCGCCGCCGGGACCCGGCCCGGCGCGGACGGCGACAGTCCTGAAGGCGACGGTGCCGACCGCGAACGGCGCTGCGCCCGGCTGCTGCGGGAACGGCTCACCGCCGAGCTCGCCCTGTACGAGGCGGGCGAGGGGCTGCGTGAGGCGGACAACGTCTCCTCGCCCTTCCACCGCGTCCGCAAGTCCTTCGCGCTCCTTCCCACGGAGTCGGAGGAGGACTGGGCGGCGATCGCCCTCCGGCTGAGGGCGGTTCCCGGGGCGCTGGCCGGCTACCGGGCCTCGCTCGCCGAGGGATCGGCCCGGGGGCTGCTCGCCGGCCCGCGCCAGGTGACCACGCTCACCGGCCAGATCGAGGAGTGGCTCGGCGAGCCCGGCCGGGGCGGGTTCACCGCTTTCGCCGCCGACGGGCCCGAGGCGCTGCGACGGGAGCTCGGCGCGGCGGCGGAGTCGGCGACGGCGGCCGCGGGGGACCTGCGGGACTGGTTGCGGGAGGTGTACGGCCCCCGCGCCGCCGGTGCCCCGGACGTGGCGGGGCCCGAGCGGTACACCCGGTTCGCCCGGTTCTTCCTGGGCGCCGACCTCGACCCGGCCGAGGCGTACGCGTACGGCTGGTCCGAGTTCCACCGGCTGCACGCCGAGTCGCGGGCCGAGGCGGAGAAGGTCCTGCCGGGCTCGGGGGCCGCCCCGTCGCGGGCGCTGGCCTGGCTCGGCGCGCACGGGGAGGCCGTCGAGGGCACCGCGGGCGTCAGGGCCTGGCTCCAGGACCTGATGGACACGACGGTCGAGGCGCTGGACGGCACGCACTTCGACCTGGCCGCGCCCGTCCGGCGGGTGGAGGCACGCATCGCCCCGCCCGGCGGGGCCGCGACCCCGTACTACACGGGGCCGTCCCTGGACTTCTCCCGGCCGGGGCGCACCTGGCTGCCAGCGCTCGGCCGCACCCGCTTCCCGGTCCACGACCTGGTGTCCACCTGGTACCACGAGGGCGTCCCGGGACACCATCTGCAGCTCGCGCAGTGGACGCTGCTGTCCGGGGAGCTGTCGCGGCATCAGACGAAGACGGGCAAGGTCAGCGCCACGACCGAGGGCTGGGCGCTGTACGCCGAGCGGCTGATGGACGAGCTGGGCTTCCTGACCGACCCCGGGCGCCGGCTGGGATACCTGGACGCGCAGCTGCGGCGGGCCGTCCGGGTCGTCGTCGACATCGGCACCCACCTCTCGCTCTCGATCCCCCGGCACTCCCCCTACCGTCCCGGGGACCGGTGGACGCCCGCGCTCGCGCAGGAGTTCCTCGGCCGGCACACCGGCCGGTCCGCCGCGTACGTCGCGAGCGAGATCACCCGCTACCTGGGCAGGCCCGGGCAGGCGATCGGCTACAAGCTCGGCGAACGCGCGTGGCTGCGCGGCCGGGAGGCCGCCCGGGCCCGGCGCGGGGGTGCCTTCCGGCTCAAGGAGTGGCACATGGCCGCGCTCTCGCTGGGGTCGCTGGGCCTGGCCGATCTGGAGGCCGAGCTCGCGCTGCTGTGAGCCGGCCGCCGTGCCGTACCGTGGGCGCATGGAGATCTGGATCAACCCCGCCTGTTCGAAGTGCCGCGGCGCGCTCACCCTGCTCGACGCCGAGGGCGCCGGCTACACCGTGCGCCGCTACCTCGACGACGTGCCGAGCGCGGACGAGATCCGCGCGGTGCTGGGGCGGCTCGGGCTGGAGCCGTGGGACATCACGCGCACCCAGGAGGCCGAGGCCGAGGAGCTCGGGATGAAGGACTGGCCGCGCGACGAGGGCGCCCGCGACCGGTGGGTGGAGGCCCTGGTGGCGCGTCCCCGCCTGATCCAGCGCCCGATCATCACGGCGGACGACGGCACGGCGGTCGTGGGCCGTACGGAGGAGGCCGTACGGGAGGCGCTGGCGCGGTCGGGCCGGGACTGACCCGGGACCGGCCCCGGCGGCTCGCGACCGACGCCCCCAGGACAGCCACCTAGACTCCCCGGGTTCGATCTTCAAGGGGAGGACGCCTGTATGGCGATCAGAAATGTGTTCACGGGGGGCGGTGCCGCGTCCTGGGGGTCCTGGGCACACTCCCGGCGGCGGGCCCGGTCCGTGTTCGGGGCCGACAGCCCCGGCCGGGTGTCAGATCCGGTCATCGACCGTGTCCAGAAGGCCCGTGCCGTGGCGGGCGCGCTGACGACGTTCGCGCTCATATCCGTCTACGGCGTGGACGGCGGCTGGAGCGGCGCCTTCACGGACGGGCTCACCAAGATGTTCCTCGCCCCGCTGGTGCTCATCGGGGTGGGGCCGCTCGTCGTCGCCGCCTTCATCCGGTACGCGCCCCCGCGGCACCGCCCGTTGCTCCGCGCGCGGCTGCGCTCCCCCCTCAGGGCCATCGCCTGGTACCTGGGCGTACCGCTGTCGGCGGTGGGCGGGCTCGCCGTCCTGGGCGTGGTGGCGCACCTGCTGGACGACGTGATGTGGGCGCAGGCGGCGATCGGCCTGATCCTCCTCGTCGTCGGCATCCCGTACGCGGTCTGGACGGTGGGCTTCCTCGTCTTCGCCACGGGCCCGGCCGCCCGGTACGCCTTCAACACCGCCGACGTCCACGCCGCGCTGCCGGCCGTGCTCACCACCGTCCTGGTGTGGGTCCTCAACCTCGCCCAGCTCGGCGACGGCCTGCCCAACGGGCCGCTGCCGGTGAAGATCGCCGCGTTCCTGGGCGGGCCGCTGTCCGTCACCGCGGTCTCGTGGTGGGAGCTGCGCGTGCTGCGGACGCGCTACGGGGTGCGCGTCCGCGACTGATCCCGGTCCCGTCCTCCGGCGCGCGGCCGGGCGGCTCCCGGCGTCCGCGCGTTGTCCCGTGCCCGCCGGGTGACGGGGTGTAGAACGGCCAGCGTGCGCAACGATCCCCGGGCGCCCGCTCCGGCCGACGCGTCGCCGGGCGGGCCGGGCCCGGCCGCTCTCCCGGCGCGGTTCTGGGCCGCGGCCGTCGTCACCGGTGTCACGGCGGGGGTGGTGGCCATGGCCTTCATGTGGCTGCTGCACACGGTGCAGCACGCCGCGTTCGGCTACCGGGAGGGCGACTACTCGGCGGCGGCGGCACACCGCGGCGACCTCCGGGTGATGACCGTGCTGGCCGTCGGCGGCCTGGTCACGGGCGTGGGCTGGTGGGCTCTCCACCGCTTCGGCGGGGGCTCCGGCGGCGAACCGACGGTCGTGGTGTGGTCCGGCTCCGGGCGGCTGTCGCCGGTGCGGGCTGTGGTCGACGGCGCCCTGTCGGAGGTGGCGGTGGGGATGGGCATGTCGCTGGGCCGAGAGGCGGCGCCGCAGCACGCGGGGGCCGCCTTCGGATGGTTCCTGGGGCGGCGGTTCGGCCTTCCGGCGCCGCAGACGACCCTGCTCGTCGCCTGCGGCGCGGGGGCGGGCGTGGGCGCCGTCTACAACGTCCCCTTCGCCGGGGCGCTGTTCGCCGCCGAGGTGTACCTGGGCGGCATCTCGCTGCTGACCGTGCTGCCCGCCGTCGCCGTCTCGGCGGTCGCCACGGCCGTGGGGTGGCTCGCGCTGCCCGACCGGCCCGAGTACCGGCTGCCGGACCCCGGTTCGCCGTCGGTGGCGCTGGTGGTGTGGTCGGTGCTGGCGGGGCCGCTGCTGGGGCTGGCCGCGGCCGGCTTCGTCCGGGGCGTGGGCTGGGCGAGCGCCCGGCGGCCCCGGGGCAACGGGCTGCTCGTCGAGCCCCTGGCCGCCTGCCTCGTCCTCGGCGCGCTCGCCCTGCCGTTCCCGCTGCTGCTGGGCAACGGCCGCGACCTGGCGCAGTTCGCGTTCACCGGCGACGGGTCCTGGCAGCTGCTGGCGGCCCTGGCCGTGCTCAAGCCGCTGGTCACCCTGGGCTGTCTGCGAAGTGGCGCGTCGGGAGGGCTGTTCACTCCCGTCTTCAGCTCGGGTGCCGTGCTGGGGGTGCTGCTCGGCCGTGCGGGCGAACTGGCCGGTCCCGTCCTGCCCTCGATGGCCTGCGGCGCCGTCGGGGCCGCCGCGATGCTCGGCGCCGCCATGCGGGCGCCCGCCTCGGCGGTCGCCTTCGTCCTGGAACTCACCGACACCGCGAACCCCGTCATGGTGCCGATGATGCTCGCGGTCACCGGGGCGGTCGTCGCCTCGCGCGTGGTGGAGCGGCGCTCCCTCTACACGGCGAGGCTACGACCGGCGGCCGGTGACCGCTGACGGGCCCGGGGCGCGCCCGGGCCCCGCTCAGCCGAGCTTCTTGGCCTGGGCCTCGACGACGGCCTTCGGCTGCTCGGCCTTGCCGGTCAGGCTGATGGCGTAGAAGGCGGCGACGGTGCCGCCCTTGCGGACGGCGACCAGGTGGCCGGTGGCCGGGCCGTCGACGCCCTCGACGTCCGAGCTCACCACGAAGCCGACGGCCTCGTCGCCCCCGGACCAGGAGACGGGCTCGATCTTGCTGATCTTCGTCTTGTCCCCGGCGGCGTTCAGGACGAAGCCGCCGGCGCAGTCGGCGCCCGCCTTCTTCACGGCCGCCATGGCCTCCTCGGCGCCCTTGCCCTGGTAGGTGCCGAGGATGTCGGCCGTGATGGTCGTGCCGAGGGCGTTGAGGCCGGCCTTCGCCTTCTCCTCGGCGGAGGCGTCGGGGCCGGGGCCGCCCTTGGGCTCCTGCATGATCTTGCGGGAGACCACGGCGCCGGGCTTGCCCGGGCCGCGCAGGGCCATGATGTCGACCAGCGGCTTGCACTCGGCCTTGTCGCCGCTCACGGTCTTGGCCGACTCCAGGTCGGCGGCGCTGGACTCGTTGACCCGGTAGCCCGGCAGGTCGGAGCCGGTCACGGCGAGCTTCGACAGCTCGGCCGGGGAGAGGGCCTTGCCGCCCGGGGCGGCCGGGGCCGCGGCCTTGGACGACTCCTCGGCCTTGGGCTCGTCCTTGGAGCCGGACTTGTCGGAGCCGCAGGCGCCCACGAGCAGCGCGAGCGAGACCGCGGTGGCGGCGACGGTGGTACGGCGGACGATGTGACGACGCATGAAGAAGGACTTTCCTGAGGTTTCGGTGGGGTCGGCGAGGCAACGCTCCCCCGCGCCGGTTCCTCGGCGGCGGTCGCATGGATCGTTGTGCGCGGTCAAAATGTACGTCCGGTACCTACGTAAAGATCAAGCCAATTTTCTGATGAACCGAATCGTGATCCCCCCGAAACCCGTCGGCTACCGGGCCGAGACGCGCCCGCTCAGGCCGGACCGCCGGCCGGCGCGGACGACGCGAGTTCGTGGTAGTACGCGCGCAGGCGGGCGAGCCGCTCCGTGACGGCGTCCTCGGTGAGGGCCGGCGTTTCGTCGAGCTGTTCCAGCAGCACGTCCCGGCCGGGGCGGTCGGTGCCACGCACGTACTCCCGGGTGCGGTCGGCCCCGTTGCCGATGAGGAGGACCGAGGGCAGCCCGCAGTAGGTGTCGAAGCTGACGCACTTGGCCTCCCACAGCAGCCAGACGTCCTCGAGGTGCCGCTGCTCGGCGACGAGCAGCGCGGCGATGCCGATGCGGCGACTGAAGCCCCACGCGTGGCGGTGACCACCGATCTCCTGTCGCAGGAGGTAGCGCGCGAAGTCCGCCCGGCACGGGCCGGGCCCGGCCACGAGCAGGTCGAGGACCTCCTGACGGTCCGGCCAGCCGGCGTCGTACGGGAGGCCCTGGTCGTCGCAGTGGGCGACGAAGGCCAGCAGTTCCCAGCGTTCGGGGTCCTCCTGCCACCAGGTCAGGTCGGGAACGGTGGGCTGGGCCATCGGGGACGGGCTCCTCTCGGGGGTCGGCGGGCGGCCGGGGTCCATGAGAAGCGAGACGCGGGCGCCGGGTCAATGACGCGCACCTCGGTAGCTCCAGATACAGAAGTGACGCATGTGACTGAATCACATTCAAGCGGAACTAGATGATCTAGCTATGGCGTCCTGAGCGATGACCAATCCGTGCGAGAGAGAAGAGCACGACCGTGCAGAACACACCGCACAGCGCGCCGCGGACCCCGGGGAACGGCCGCGGCCCGTCGCGCCGCGCGATGCTCGCCCTGAGTGCCGGGGCGGCGCTCACCGCCGCCGTGTCCACCGGCGGCACGGCCCACGCCGCGGCGCCCCGCGAGGACGAGCTGTCCCGCCGGCTGGGCCTGCTCGAGAGCGGGCACGCCGCCCGTATCGGCGTGTACGCGCACAACCTGCGGACGGGCAGGACCGTCCGGCACCGCGCCGACGAGCGCTTCCCGATGTGCTCGACGTTCAAGACGGTCGCCGTCGCCGCCGTCCTGCGCGACCTCGACCGCGACGGCGAGTTCCTCGCCAAGCGCGTCCGATACATCCAGCAGGACGTCATCGACGCGGTCTGGGCCCCGGTGACCAAGGACCACGTCGCCGACGGCATGACCGTGGACGCCCTCTGCGAGGCCGCCATCTGCCAGAGCGACAACCTCGCCGCCAACCTCCTGATGCGCGAGCTCGGCGGCCCGGCCGCGGTGACCCGCTTCGCCCGCTCGACCGGGGACCGCGTCACGCGCCTCGACCGCTGGGAGCCGGCGCTCAACTCGGCCGAGCCGTGGCAGACCCAGGACACCACGACGCCGCACGCCATCGGGCGGACCTACGCGCGGCTCGTCCTCGGCGACGTCCTGGAGCGCCGGGACCGCGAGCGCCTCACCCGGTGGCTGCTGGGCAACACCACCAGCAAGGACCGCTTCCGCAAGGCGCTGCCCCCCGGCTGGCGCCTGGGCGACAAGACCGGCGGCGGCGAGTACGGCACGAACAACGACGTCGGCATCGCCTGGACCCCGGACGGGACGCCCGTCGTGCTCTCCGTCCTGACCACCAAGCACACCCCGGACGCCAAGGGCGAGGACGCGCTCGTCGCCGAGGTCGCCGGTCTGCTGGTGAAGACACTCGGCTGACGGGTGTCACCCGGCCGCCGCGCACGGATCGCCGTGCGCGGCGCCGGCGGCTACGTTCGGGAGAGCCGATCAGCTACCCGAGGAGCGCACCGATGGCCGGTCTCGTCCGCAAGAGCCTCGACTCGCCCGACGAGGTACGCCCCTTCGAGGACGACAAGGGGCGGCTGGAGCTGGTGGACACCGGCTCCGGCGCCGTCGGCAGGGCCACCTTCGAACCCGGCTGGCGCTGGTCCCAGCACGTCAAGCCGATCGCGGGAACCGACAGCTGCCAGGCCGCCCACACCTGCTACTTCGTCTCGGGCCGTATGCGCGTCGTCATGGACGACGGCCAGGTGGAGGAGTTCGGCCCGGGCGACTACATGGTCTGCGCGCCCGGTCACGACGCCTGGGTCGTCGGCGACGAGCCCTGCGTCGTCATCGACTGGCAGGGCTTCGCCGACTACGCCAAGCGCGGCTGAGGAGCGCACGGCCGTCAGTGGAGGTACGAGGCCCCGTTGAGGTGGAGGACCGCCCCGGTGGCGAACTCCGCCTCCGGCGAGGCGAACCAGGCGACGGCCGACGCGATCTCCGCCGGGTCGGCGACGCGGCCCAGCGGATGCTGGGCGAGGACCTCCCGCGCGGTCCCGGGCGCGTCGAGCAGGCCGGCGGTCAGGTCGGTACGGGTGAAGCCGACCGCCAGCGCGGCGACGGCGATGCGGTGCGGCCCCAGGGCCACCGCCAGCGACTGGGCCAGGGCGTGGAGGCCCGCCTTGCTCGCCCCGTACGCCGGGACGTCGGGCTCGCCGCGGTAGCCGCCGCGCGAGCCGATCATGATGATCCGGCCGCCGTGCGGGCCCTCGGGCCGGTGCAGCAGATGGTCGACGACGCACCAGGCGGCGTTGGCCGCGGCGAGCAGGTTGACGTCGAGGTGCCGGCGCCACATCTCCTGCCACGCGGCGTACGAGGTGGTGGCGATCGGATGCTCACGGTAGATGCCGGAGTTGGCGACCAGGACGTCCAGCCCGCCCAGCCCGGCGACGGCCTCGTCCACCACCCGGGCCACCGTGCCGGGGTCCGCGAGGTCGCCGGTGACGGTCAGGTGCCCGTCGCCCGGCAGCCCCGCGGCCACCTTCCCGGCGGCCGCGGTGTCGGCGCGGGCGTGGACGGCCACCGCGGCGCCGCGGTCCGCGAGGGCCGCCGCGACGGCGGCGCCGATGCCGGTCCGCCGGGAGGCCCCGGTGACCAGCACCCGCCGGCGGCGCTCAGGGCCGCCGCTCACGCCGTTCTCCTCGCGTGGTCGTCCACGACGCGGCGCATGCGCCGCACCGCCTCGTACACCTCGGTGAACCGGGTGGACAGCGGCACCGGCGAGATCCGCACCCGGTCGGGCAGCGAGTGGTCGACGAAGACACCGGCTCCGGCGAACAGCGGCACCAGCTCCCGTGCCGCGCGGTGCTCGTACGTCAGGTGGGCACCGCGCAGCGCCGGGTCCGCCGGCCCCGCCGGCCGGAACCCGCGGGGCACCAGCTCCCGCGCGGCGAGGTCCTGGAAGAAGCCGGTCAGGGCCGTGCTCTTGGCCCGCACCCGCGCCATGCCCGCCTCGGCGAGGAGGTCCAGCCCCGCCCCGGCCGCGACGATGGACAGCACCGGCGGGCTGCCCGTCAGGAAGCGGCGGACGGTGGGGTCGGGGTCGTAGCCGGGCAGCATGGACATCTGCTCGCGGTGGCCGTACCAGCCCTGGACGGGCTGGGTGGTGAGCTCCTGGAGCTCGCGGCGCACGTACAGCAGGGCCGGCGACCCCGGGCCGGCCAGCAGGTGCTTGTAGGTCGAACCGACGGCGAGGTCCGCCCCGCACGCGGTGAGGTCGAGCGGGACGGCGCCCACGGCGTGGCTGAGGTCCCACAGCGTCAGCGCGCCCGCCTCGTGGACCGCCGCCGTGACCTCCGCCATGTCGAGCAGCGCCCCGGAGCGGGGCGAGACGAGGGACAGGCACACCACCGCCACCGAGTCGTCGAGTGCCTCCCGCAGTGTCTTCGTGTCGAGGCCGTGGTCGATGTCGGTGTGGACGGTGCGCAGTTCGCACCCCGCGTCGGCGGCGACGCCGGCCAGGACGTAGCGGTCGGTGGGGAAGTTGTCGTCGTCGACGACGACGGTCGTGCGTCCCGGCCGGGCGCGCAGGGCGGCGACGGCCAGCTTGTAGAGGTTGACGCTGGTGCAGTCGCTGACGACCACCTCGCCGGGGCGGGCGCCGAGCACCACGTCGGCGATCCGGTCCCCCATGACCCGCGGCAGATCGAGCCACCGGGTGCGGGCCTGCGCGAGGCCGTCGCCCCACTGGCCGCGCACGGCCTCGTCCACGAGGGCGGGGGCCGCGGCCGGGAGCCGGCCCAGCGACGCCCCGTTGAGGAACAGCGCGCCCTCGGGAACGGGGTGGAAGCGGTCGGCGAAGGAGGCGAGCGGATCCTCCGCGTCCAGGCGCCGGGCCTCCTCGAACGTCGGCTCCGGTCGGTGCGTCGCGCTCGTGGTCGTGTTCACGACGGTCCCCTCACAGCAGTCCTCTCGCGGTCCACAGCTCCGGGAAGAAGCGGTGCTCGGCGACCCTGCGCAGCCACGCCACCCCGCCGGTGCCACCGGTGCCCGGTTTCGTGCCGATGATCCGCTCCACGGTCAGCAGGTGCACCGCCCGCCACCGGCTCATTCCCTCCGCGACGTCCATCAACGCCTCGGCCAGCCGGAAGAGGGGGTCGCCGGGGCCGGCGTCGCGGTAGACGGCGGCCCAGGCCTCCTCCACGCGCCCGTCGGGCTCGTAGGGCAGGGAGACGTCGCGCTCCAGCACCTCGCGCGGGATGTCCGCGCCGCGCCGGGCGAGCAGGGCCAGCGCGGCGTCGTAGACGCTGGGGGCGTGCAGCGCGTGCCGCACCGCCTCGCCCACCTCCGGTACGTGGCGGTGGGGGCGGGCCGGTTCGGGCGACTTGTTGCCCAGGACGTACTCGACCATGCGGTACATGTACGACTGGAAGCCCGAGGCCCGTCCCAGGTGGTCGCGGAAGGCGTTGAACTCGGTGGGCGCCAGGGTGCCGAGCACGTCCCAGCAGGACACCAGCAGGTCGATCACCCGCCGGGAGCGGCGCAGCGCCCACACCGCGTCCGGGATCCGGTCCCGCTCCAGCAGGTCCCTCACGCGCGCCGTCTCCTCGTACACGAGCTTGAACAGCAGTTCCTTGACCTGCCCCAGGATGTAGAAGGTGAGTTCCGAGGGGGCGTCGGAGCGCGGCTGCTGGAGGCCGAGGAGGACGCGGATGCTCTGGTAGTCGATGTACGGGGTGCTGGCGCCGGCGAAGTCGAGGAGCGGGGTGCCGCCGGTGGCCGCCGCGGTGGCGGCGCGTTCGTCGTCGCTGCCGACGCCCAGGTCCGGCGGCGGACCGGCCGGGCTCACGCCCACCTCCGGCGGGCCTCGGCGTAGAGCCGCGCGAACAGCGGGTCCGGCACCGATCCGGCGCGGTAGCGCTCGCCGTAGCGCCGCTGGTAGGCGGCGAACCACTCCGGGTCGCCGGTCAGGAACATCACGTCGTGGAAGGCCATGCGACGCAGCGCGAACATGGGCACCGGGGAGCGGGAGACGGGGAAGTCGCCGTTGCGGGCGGCGCGTTCGTCGCAGGCCGCGTGGAACTGACCGAGCATCAGGCCGCGCCGGACGAGGCCCGTCTTCACCCGGGCGTGGGCGGCGTCCATCAGGGGATAGCCGTCCGGTCCGATGCCGCGCAGCACCACGACGAGGGTGTGCAGCGTGCGGTTCCGGCCCGCCCAGGGCACGGCCTCGAAGGTCTCCGTCATGCGGTGGACGAGCGCGACCAGGCCGGTGACCCCGCCCCGCGGGTCGGCCTCCCACTCCCGCACCTCCAGCGACCGGGACATGATGGCGGGTTCCACGAAGGGGCAGACCGGGCCGCTCCTGCCGATGAGGCGGTGCGGTCTGGTCAGGTACTCCGTGAACCACCGGTGTGCGATGTCGAGTGACGGCGACACCATTGCCGACCCCCGTCCGTTCCTCACCCGTCCCCGACGTCGGCATCGGCGGGGCACGGTCAGGATCGGCGCTGCCCGCTCGGCCCCGGGAGGTGTGTCCCCGACAAACCCGCACCCGTACGCGTGAGCGAATCACGGGCATTCTTCCGCCTTTGCCGCCCGGCGGTCCGGGGCGCGCCGGGGCACGGAGGGCCGGGCGCCCGTGCCCGCGCGCCGCCGACCTGCCGCGTCGTGGCCGGGCCGGCCGGCCGCGGGAGCCGGAAGGAACTGGCCGGAACACGGCCTTGCGTACGACCGGGGAGTCCCAGGACCGCGCGGCGCGGGGAAGAGAATGCGGCACCGGCTGCTCGGCTCTTCGCGCCATGTGATCCCTGGAAGGCTGGTCACGATGCATCTCGCCCGCCGGCTCGTCGCGCTCCACGCGGGCCTCGCGCTGTACGGCCTCAGCCTCGCCCTCCAGGTCAGGGCGGCCCTCGGCCTCAACGCCTGGGACGTCCTCCATCAGGGGCTGGCGAGACGCACCGGACTGTCCCTCGGCACGATCGTTGTGATCGTCTCGGCCGCCGTACTGCTGCTGTGGATCCCGCTGCGCGAACGCCCGGGCATCGGCACCGTGTCGAACGTCCTCCTCGTCGGGCTCGCCGCCGACGCGTCACTCCACCTGCTGCCCGTGCCGCACGCCCTGGGCGTACGCGTTCCGCTGCTGCTCTCGGGCGTGGTGCTCCACGGCCTCGCCACCGCCCTCTACATCTCCGCGCGCTTCGGCCCCGGCCCGCGCGACGGGCTGATGACCGGGCTGTGCCGGCGCACCGGCGCGTCCACGCGCCGGGTCCGCCTGGCCATCGAGGTCACGGTCCTGGCCGCCGGCTTCCTCCTCGGCGGTTCCGTGGGGGTGGGCACGGTGCTCTACGCGCTGGCCATCGGCCCGCTGATCCAGCTCTTCCAGAAGGTCTTCCCGCCGCCGGGTCCGCCCGGCCCGCCCCGGGACATGGCCCTGGCCGGACCGCCGCCCCGGACCTGACCACGCGGCCGGGCGATCGGGGGGCGGGGTCGGATCGCGGGTCGCTCAGCCGCCCGCCGCCGCGCCGTCCCTGCGCGGATCGGCCGCGCCCAGCAGACCGCCGCCCGGGGTGACGGCGACGAGGGCACCGCCACTGCGCAACGGGACGGCCGCGGCGCAGGGATGGCCCCACGCGCGCAGCCGGGGCAGGAGGCGCTCCGCGCCGGTGCCCCGCTCGACGTCGGACCGCACGTCCCGTACGCCCGCGCAGTCGGCCGCGGTCGCCTGGCCGGCGACGTGGGCCCGGCCGAGCGCCCGGTGCGGGACCGCTCCGTGCACGACGACGTCCAGGATCTGGTGCGCCACGTAGTCGGGGATGTACGCGCCGCCCGCCGATCCCGCGACCAGGCGCGGGCCGCCCGCCGGGGCGAGGACGAGGGTCGGCGCCATCGACGTGGTGGGGCGCTTGCGCGGTGCCATGGCGTTGGCGCCGCCGGAGGCGGCGGGGGCGAAGTTGGTGAGGGCGTTGTTGAGGACCGTCCCGCGCGCTTCGAGGCCCGACCCGAAGTTCATGTTCACCGTGGTGGTCATGGACAGGGCGTCCCCATGGCCGTCGACCACGGAGACCTGGCTGGTGGCGTCGTGGCTCACGGCCCCGTCGTCGGCCGGGCGCACGGGCAGTCCGGTGCGTACGGGGTGGATCGCGGCGGTGGGCGAGATCAGCGCGGCGCGCCGGTCGAGGTAGCCGGGGTCGCGGAGTTCCGCCGGCGGGAGGCGGCCGAAGTCCGGGTCGCCGATGTGCGCGCGGGCGTCGACGCCCGCCAGGCGGCTCGCCTCGATGGCGAGATGGGCGTGGGGCGGTGTGCCCGGGGTGAGGCGCGCGATGCCCCGGCGCTCGGCCAGGCCGAGCAGGGTGAGCACGTCGAGGCCGCCGAAGGAGGGCGGAGGCGCCGTGCACACCCGGAACCCGAAGGCCGCGCCGCAGAGGGGGGCGCGCTCGCGGGCGCGGTAGCCGGCGACGTCCCGCACGGTCATCAGGGAGGGAGTGCCGTCGTGGGTGGCGCGGGCGACGAGGGCGGGCGCGATCCGCCCGCCGGGGGCGTAGAAGGCGTCGGCGCCCCCGGTCGCCACCTCGCGCAGGACGGCGGCGAGTTCCGGGTTCCGCACGGTCGCGCCGACCGGGGGCGGCGTGCCGTCCGGGCAGTAGCGGGCCCGTACGTCCGCGTGGGCGCAGCCGTCCCGCGCCATGTCGCGCAGGTACGGGCCGGCGGGGAAGCCGTTGGCGGCCAGGTGCCGGGCCGTGCCGAAGAGCCCCCTCCAGGGCAGCCGGCCGTACGTGCGGTGGAGCAGGCCGAGGACGCGTACGGTGCCGGGGACGCCCACGGCGCGCCCGGTGTGCTCGACGCGCTCGTCGAACTCCTCGGTCCCCCGGGCCCGTTCGGCCGCCGTCGGTACGCGCAGGCCCGCGGTGACGGCGGCGGGGGCGGCGGCGAGGCCCTCGAAGAAGCGGGCGCGGCCGCGGGCGTGGTCCCAGTACATGATCTGCGTGCCGCCGCCGAGGCCCGACGACTGCGGCTCGACGACGGCGAGCACGGCCTGGACGGCGACGGCCGCGTCGGCGGCCGTGCCGCCGCGCGCGAGGACCTCGCAACCGGCCGTCACGGCGAGGGGGTTGGCGGCGGCCACCATGAAGCGGGCCCCGTGCGCGTCCCCGGAGCCCGGCGTACGGGCCACGACCGGTGCGCACGTCCCGCGCCCGGGCGGCGGGGCGGTACCCGGGCCGGGCGCCGCCGCCAGGAGCGCGAGGGCCAGGGCGAGGGCGGTGGCGAGGCGGAGGGCGGCGGTGCCGGTGGTGGTCACGGGTCGGTCGTCCCCCGGTGGGTGGCGTGTCCGTCGACGGTGCGTCAGCCGACGCGTTTCAGTGAGCGAACCGCCGTATGTACCGCTTCTGCCAGGGCGTCTCGACGGCCCGGGGGTCGTAGTGGCGGCGGACGTACCGGACCGCCTCGTCGGCGGGGACGCCGTCCAGGACGGCGAGGCAGGCCAGGGCGGTGCCGGTGCGGCCGCGGCCACCGCCGCAGGCGATCTCGACGCGCTCGGACCCCGCCCGTTCCCAGGCCTGGCCCAGCACCGCCCGGGCCTCCGCCCGGTCGCCGGGCAGCAGGAAGTCCGGCCAGCGCAGCCAGCGTGCCTCCCAGGGGACCTCCGGAGGGCGCTTGCCGAGGAGGTGGACGGCGAAGGCGGGGAGCGGGCCGGGCGGGAGGTCCCGGCGCAGCGCCCTGCCCCGGACGAGCCGCCCGGACGGCAGTCTCAGCACGCCGGCGCCGCCCTCCGGCCATGTCGCCGGCGCCCTGTTCCCCGGCGCCCTGTTCTCCCGCACCCGTTCACCGTACCGTCCGGCGTGGCGCGTAGGGTCGCGGATCGTGACCGAACCCGATTTCCTCACCACCGCCCGGGCGTTCTACGACGCCATCGCCGACGACTACGCCGCGCGCTACCGCGACAGCCTGGCCGACCAGACGATGGAGCGGGCCTTCCTGGCCGGCTTCGCGGAGCTCGTACGGAACGGGGAGGGGGCCGACGGTGTCGGCGGGGCCGGCGGGCCGGTCGCCGACATCGGGTGCGGCGAGGGCCGGGTGACGGCTCATCTGCGGGACCTGGGCCTGTCCGTGTCCGGGATCGACCTGTCGCCGCGGATGGTCGCGCTGGCCCGGGAGGGCCATCCGGGGCTGCGGTTCGAGGTGGGGTCGATGACGGCGCTGGACCTGCCGGACGGCGGGCTGCGCGGTGTCGTCGCCTGGTACTCGATCATTCACACGCCGCTGGACCGGTTGCCGGACGTCTTCGCCGAGTTCCACCGGGTGCTGGCGCCGGGCGGCCTGCTGGTGGTCGCCTTCCAGGTCGGCGACGAGCCCCTCCACCTGGCGGAGCCCTTCGGGCACCCGGTGTCGCTCGACTTCCGCCGGCGCCGGCCGGATCGCGTCGCCGGGCTGCTGGGCGACGCCGGTTTCGTACCGCACGCCCGGCTGGAGCGCGAACCGGCGGAGGGCGAGACGACCCCGCAGGCGTTCCTGCTGGTCCGCAAGCCCACCGCCGGGGCGGGTGCCGACGCCCGCTAGCTGTCGACTAGATACCGAAGGGGGCCGCGTAGCGGACCGTGCCCGCGGGGAGCGGGTGGGCGGCGTCCAGGGCGAGGGCCATCAGGGCCTCGTCCGGGACGTCGACGGTCAGCCCGATGCCGTGCGCGGAGGCGCGGGTGAAGCCGAAGCGCGGGTAGTAGGAGGGGTGGCCGAGGACGACCACGAAGCGTTCGCCCCGCTCCTCCGCCGCCCGGAGCGCGGCGCGGACGGCCGCGCCGCCGGCGCCGGTCCGCTGGTGGCCGGGGAGGACGGCGACGGGGGCCAGGCACAGGGCCGGCACGTCGCCGATGTGACAGCGGGTCAGCAGGGCGTGGCCGACGACCTCGCCGCCGGGGTCGGTGGCGACGACGGACAGGCCGTCGATCCAGGCCGGGTCGGCGCGCAGGGCGTCGACGAGGTCGGCCTCCAGCGGGGTGTCGAAGGCGGCGAGGATGACGTCGCGTACGGCCTGGATGTCGGCGCCGGTCTCGGGGCGGGTGGTCCAGTCGCTGCGGGTGGTCATAGGGGGTCGGATTCCGTTCCGTCGCGGGGGTGGGGACGCGTGCCCGGTGCCGGACGCCGCACGCCGGCGCTCCTCCCTCGCCGGGCCGCGCGATCCGTCCGGCGCGGGATCACGAGGATCGGTCCGGGCCGGGGGCGCTGTCAACGAAATATCCGCGTATACCCCGGTCCGGCCCCCGGCCGTGAGCCACCCGCTCGGCGGTCAGAGCCCCGCGCCGCCCGTGGCGTCGACGACGTGGCCGGTCACCCGGCGGGCGTCGTCCGAGGCGAGGAAGGCCACGATGTCGGCGATGTCCTCCGGCCGGCCCACGCGGCCCAGCGCGGCCGGACCCGCCGCGTGCGCCTCGGCCCGCGCGTCGCCGTGGCGGCCCGGTTCCGCGCGGAGGGCGAAGGCCCGGCCGCCGTCCTTCCGGATGGTCTCGACCACCGCGTCCGCCGCCGCCTCGTCGCGGGCGTAGGTGAGGACGACCGTGGCGCCATCGTGCGCGAGGCGCTCGGCGACGGCCCGGCCTGTCCCCCGGCTGCCGCCGGTGACCAGTGCGGGCGCCCGCGCCGGGCGGGTGGGGGTCGGGGACCTCACGGAGGCGATGGGCATCCGCCCCGCCAGGTACTTCGCCACCGTGATCCAGGGCCTCTCCCGCCGCGCCCAGGACGGCGCGACGGCCGCCGAGCCGAGCGGCGTCGCCGAACTCGCCCTCGGCGCCTGGCCCTCGCCCCGCCCCTGATCAGCGGGGGTGCGCGGAGGTTCACCGGGGTCTCACGGGAGGCGACCGGGCCCGCGCACCCCGGCTTCACCGGGACGTCCGGAGCGCTTCACCTCCGGGCCTTCCCTTCGGCGTGTTCGGGACCCCATACTGACCCCACCCGCCCCACGTGTCCCACGAATGCCGGTCAGGCTCGCGTGCAGGAGCGCCGGGGCGTACCCCCCTCCTCTTTCTTCCTCGCCGAAGGATCCGGCCATGCCCATACCTGTCTTCCTTCACGGTCGTGCCGTGCGGCTGGAGCCCCTCGGCGAGCATCACATCGCGGGCCTGACCGCCGCGGCGGCCGAGGACCGCGGCAGCTACGCCTTCACGCCCGTGCCCTGCGGGGCCGAGGCCATGGCGCACTACGTCCACCAGGCGCTGGCCGCGCAGGAGGCCGGCCGGGCGCTGGCCTTCGCCACCGTGCGCGTCGCGGACGGCCTGGTCGTGGGCTCGACGCGGCTCCACGAGCTGGACTACTGGCAGGGGCCCGTCGTCTGGCCGCCCGCCCCGCGCGGCCCCCTGGGCGACCCGCTCGCCGCGCTGCCCGACGCCGCGGAGATCGGGGGCACCTGGCTCTCGGCGAGCGCGCAGGGCACCGGCGTCAACGCCGAGACCAAGCTCCTCCTGTTCCGCCACGCCTTCGAGACGTGGGGCGTCCGGCGCGTCTCCCTGCGCGCCGACGCCCGCAACACGCGCTCGTGCACCGCCATCGAACGCCTCGGCGCCACCTTCGAGGGCGTGCGCCGCGCCCACACCCGCGGTCTCGACGGCGTCGTCCGGGGCACGGCGTTCTACTCCGTCCTCGACGAGGAGTGGCCCCGGGTGCGCGAGCTGCTGGAACGGCGCGTCGCACGACAGGGCGAACGCCTCGCGGCGGACCCCGCGTACTCCGCGCACCCGGCCCTGGCGGCCCACGCGGCGGCGCGCCCGCTCGTCCCGGCGTAGCGCCACCCGCGGTGCCGCGGCTTCGCGGCCCACACTGGTGAGGTGAGGGTTCACGGACGTGGCGCATGAGCGGAGAGTGCACCGAGGAGGTAAGCAGGACCCATGCCCCTTCAACGGAGACCGTCCGGAGCCGGGCGGCGGTGGTGGCCCTTCGGCCACCCGCTGGTCCTGGTGCCGCTCGGGCTCATCGCGCTGGTCGTGGTGGTCGACCTCCTGACGCCCCCGGACATCCACCTGGGGCCGCTCCTGGTCGCCGCGCCGGCGATCACGGCCGCCATCGGGGGCACGGTGCTCACCGCCGTCATCGGGGCACTCGCCGTGATCGCCCAGGTGGTCATCGGGATCTTCCACGGCGGCCTGACCACCCCCAACCACCAGGCCCAGATCGCCGCGCTGCTCCTCATCGCCGTCCTCCTGGTGATCTTCCGCCACGCCCAGGAGCGCCACGAGCGGCAGCTCGACCAGGCGCGCCTGGTGGCCGAGGTGACCCAGCGCGTGTTCCTGCGGCCGATCCCCACCCACATCGGCCCCCTGCGCTGCGCCTCGGTGTACGGCGCCGCGGAGGAGGAGACCCGCATGGGCGGCGACCTCTACTCGGCCGCGCGCACCGGCACCGGCACCCGTGTCGTGATCGGCGACGTACGGGGGAAGGGCCTCTCGGCGATCGGCGACGCCGCCCTGCTGCTCGGCGCGTTCCGCGCCGCCGCGCACCGCAACCCGCCCCTGCCCCGGCTGGTCGCCCACCTGCAGAACGCCTCCTACTGGGAGATGACGGACCCTGACGACAGCCCCACGACCGGGGAACGGTTCGTCACCGCCGCCGTCCTGGACATCCCCGACGAGCGCCCCGAGCTCGAACTGATCAACTGCGGTCACCCGCCGCCGCTGCTGCTGAGCGGGGGCGAGGTCACCGCGCTGACCGTGAGCGACCCCGCCCTGCCGCTCGGCGTGAGCGGCGCCCTGACGGAGGACGACTACGAGGCGGAGCGCTTCCCCTTCGGGGTGGGCGACGTCCTGCTGCTGTACACCGACGGGGTCGTCGAGACCCGGGACGCCGCCGGGCGCTTCTACCCGCTCGCCGAACGGGTGGCCTCCTGGCACGAGACCGATCCGCACCGGCTCGTCCAGCGCGTCCACCGCGACGTGCTCGCGTACGCCGGGGGGTCGGTGAGCGACGACGTGGCCATCCTGGCCATCGAACGGCGCTCCCTCGTACGGGAGCCGGGACCCGCGCACCACCTCGGCTGACGGGGCCGGACGGGCGACGCCCGCGCCCGCCCCGGCCGCGTCACCGGGGCGCCGCCGACCCCGGGCACCCTCTGTGTTGCATCCTGACGACCGGGCGCCGGACGGCGAACGCCCCACCCGGGGAAACGGCTCCAGGAAGCGGCGAGGAATGAGCGACATGACGGTCTGCGAGGTCTGCGGCAACGACTACGAACTGGCCTTCGAGGTGCGCGCCGCGGGAGCCGTGCACGTTTTCGACAGCTTCGAATGCGCGGCCCACAAGCTCGCGCCCATCTGCGACAACTGCGGATGCCGCATCCTGGGCCACGGCCTGGAGACCGACGGCATGTTCTTCTGCTGCGCCCACTGCGCCCGCGCGAAGGGCTACACCGAGCTGACCGACCACGCCTGACCCGGCCGGACGGCCGTCGGCTCAGGAGGCGAGACGCTCCCGCTCCCGCTCCGGCCAGCCCGGCAGGCTCGCCAGCGGCGGCAGCTCGGCCGTGCGGGCCGGGCGCCGGACGACCTCGCCGGCCCGGGCGCCGGGCGTCATGACGACCTTGCCCCAGTGCTCGGGGAGGGGCACCCCCTGGGCCCGGAACTCCGTGCGCAGGGCCACGTAGAGGAGCTCGAAGGCCTGGAGGGAGATGTGCGCCCAGTCCCCCTTCACATGCTCCTTGTAGCGCAGGTCCACCTGACCGATGGACTCGGCGCCGTGGCGGCGGCAGATCTGGTCGAGGATGCCGAACTCCGTACCCCAGCCGACGGGGAACACCAGCTCGGCCAGGGTCGAGCGGCGGCTGGCGTGCTCGCCGCTGAGCGGCTGGCGCATGCCGGCCAGCTCGGGGTGGAGCAGGGAGAGCATGGGCCGGGCCATGGCCTCGGTGGTGCGGCCGCCCTCGTAGCTGTCGTAGAAGCCCCGCACGTGGTGGAGTGAGGGGTCGCGCAGCAGGGGCCCGACGAGCCGGGTGACCTTGGAGGAGTCGAAGCGCAGGTGATCGCCGTCGATGAAGGCGACGACGTCGCCCCGGCTGGCCCAGATGCCCTTCCACATGACGGAGCCCTTGCCGGAGTCCGGGATCTCGGTGACCGGCCCGGCCGAGGAGAAGTCGATCACGCGGGCACCGGCGCGGGCCGCGAGCGCGGCGGTGTCGTCCTTGGAGTCGTGGTTGACGACCAGGACCTCGTCGACGGCCCCGGTCGCCAGGAGGTCGTCGACGAGCGGCGCGACCACGCCGGTGATCGTACGGGCGCAGTCGCGGGCCGGGATGACGACCGAGACCCTGAGGGGGCCGCCGCCGGCCGCCGTACAGGTGCGCTTGACGGCGGCCAGCTCCTCGGGGCGGTCCGCTTCGGACCCGGGGAAGGTCTTGATCGTCACTGTGCTCAGCCCCTCGGTGCGGTTCACCCCCGCGACAGGCATGGCCCCCGGGACCAGCATGCGCGATACGGGCGTACGCCGCTCGGCCGCGTTCGGCCGGACGGGCTCAGTGGGATCGGTCGAGCTCCTTCTGGAAGTGGAAGGCGACGATGGACATCCGCTCCCGCAGGTAGAAGCGGTGGGCGTCGGTGCGGTGGGTGCCGGAGTCCAGGGTGAAGAGGTGGCAGCCGGCCTCCCGGGCATGGTCCTGGAGATGGGCGAGCAGCCCAGCGCCGACACCGGTGGACCGCGCCTCCGAGTCGGTCACGAGGTCGTCGACGTAGAGGGACCGCACGGTGCTGGTATTGACGATCACACGCCATCCGGCGGCGCCCACGCATATCCCGTCGTCGTTGTACGCGGCACTGAAGCGCAGGCCCTGGCCGTGGCCCTCGGCGTAGATCTCCCCGAACAGGTCCTCCGTCAGGTGCGGGCGGAGCTGCCGCAGCACGGGCAGCAGGTCGGACACGAGACGCGCGTCCCCAGGAGCAAGATCGATGATCTTCATGGCGGCACCCTAACGGGTGATCCGCCGGCCTGGGGACCGTGCCGTGCGTTCGGGCCGTGACCGCTCCGCCGCGCGGCCGAAGCGCGTCGGGCCCACTTCCGCTCGGCGTCCCTCCCCCTATCGTGGAGAGGCCGTCGTGCGGCGGCGATCGGGGGTGGCGGGTGAGGGACGGGGCGGCCGGGGGACGGGCCTTCACCCATCCGGCGTTGTTCTACCGTGACCGGTACGAGTACCTGACCGCCAACGTGTCGTTCATACGGGCCGGGCTGGCGGCCGGGGAGCCGGTGGCCGTGGCGGTGCCGGCCGGCAATCTCAAGTGGTTGCGCGCGGAGCTGGGCGACGCCGCGGCGGCGGTGCGGTTCGTCGACATGGAGGAGGCCGGGCGCAATCCGGGCCGGATCATCCCCGGTGTGCTGCTGGCCTTCGCCGACGCCCACCCCGGGGTCCGCGTCCGTATCGTCGGCGAGCCGATCTGGGCCGGCCGTTCCCCGGCCGAGTACCCGGCCTGCGTCCAGCACGAGGCGCTGATCAACCACGCCTTCGCCGGGCGGGCGGTCACCGTCCTGTGCCCGTACGACGCCTCGGCCCTGGCACCCCGGGTGCTCGCGGACGCCCACGCCACCCACCCCGTGGTCATCAGCGGCGGCGCGGAACGGCCCAGCGGCTCGTACGCGCCCGACCGTGTGATCGCCGCGTACAACCAGCCGCTGACGCGGCCGCCCGGCCGCTCCGTCCTCGCGCTCGCCTTCGACGGCGGCACGCTCGCCGCCGTCCGGCGGCTCGTCGTCGAGCGGGCCGTCGCCCTGGGCCTGCCGCCCGCGCGCCGCGACGACCTCGCGCTGGCCGTCGCCGAGCTCACCACCAACAGCGTGCTGTACGGCGGCGGCTCGGGCACCGTGCGGATCTGGGCCGAGGCGGGGCACATCGTGTGGGAGGTGGAGGACCGCGGCCACCTCGACGACCCGCTGGCGGGCCGACGTCCCCCGCCGCCGGACCGCCCGGGCGGACGCGGTCTGCTGCTGGTGCACTGCCTCAGCGACCTCGTCCGCACCCACACGCTTCCCGGGCGGACCACGACGCGCTGCCATCTGCGGCGCTGACCGGGGAGTGCCGACCCCGCACGCTCCACCGGCCGGGGCGATCACACAGCGTGAGCCGAGCGTCCGCATATCGGACGCGACAGCGAAGGCCGTCGCGGTTGTCCATACTCATGGCGTTCCCAGTCTCGCATTATGGACAGGCACGTACCATGACCCGGACACTTTCCTCTCCTCGCCCGCCGGTGGAGAGCCCCGCTCAGCAGGGCTCCGCACTGTCGCACGGGCTCAAGCAGCGCCACCTGTCGATGATCGCCCTCGGTGGCGTCATCGGCGCCGGCCTCTTCGTGGGCTCCGGCGCCGGCATCGCCGCCGCCGGTCCCTCGATCGTCCTCGCCTACGCCGTGTCCGGCCTGCTCGTGATGTTCGTGATGCGGATGCTCGGCGAGATGTCGGCCGCCAACCCCGCCTCCGGCTCCTTCTCCGTCCACGCCGACCGCGCGATCGGCCCCTGGGCCGGCTTCACCGCCGGCTGGATGTTCTGGATCCTCCTCGTGGTCGGCGTCGCCGTCGAGGCGATCGGCGCGGCGCACATCGTGCAGGGCTGGTTCCCCGGCACCCCGTCCTGGCTGTGGGTGCTGGTCTTCATGGCCCTCTTCTGCGGCACCAACCTGGGCGCGGTCTCCCGCTTCGGCGAGTTCGAGTTCTGGTTCGCCGCCCTGAAGATCGGCGCCATCGCCCTCTTCCTGGGCCTGGGCGTCCTGGCCGTCCTGGGCCTGCTGCCCGGCAGCCACGCCCCCGGCACCAGCCACCTCCTGCACGAGGGCGGCTTCCTGCCCAACGGCGCCGACGGTCTGCTGACCGGCCTGCTGGCCTCCGTCGTCGCCTACGGCGGCCTGGAGACCGTCACCATCGCCGCCGCCGAGTCCGAGGACCCCGCCCGCGGCGTGGCCAAGGCCGTGAAGACCACCATGTGGCGCATCGGCGTCGTCTACGTCGGCTCCATGCTGGTGATCGTCACGCTGATCCCCTGGCACGACAAGACCGTCACCGAGGAGGGCCCCTACGCCGCCGTGCTCGACCGCCTCGGCGTCCCCGCCGGCGGCCAGATCATGAACGTCGTCGTCCTCGTCGCCCTGCTGTCGGCCATGAACGCCAACATCTACGGCTCCTCCCGGATGGCCCACTCCCTCATCACCCGCGGCCAGGGCCCCAAGGCCCTCGCGAAGGTCTCCGGCGGCGTTCCGCGCCGCGCGGTCCTCGCCTCCTGCGCCTTCGGCTTCGTCGCCGTGCTGCTCTCCTACTGGTGGCCCACCACCGTCTTCGCCTGGCTCCTCAACATGGTCGGCGCCGTCGTCCTGGTCGTCTGGGCCTTCATCGCCGCCTCCCAGCTGCTGCTGCGCCGCCGCCTGGAGCGCGAGGCCCCCGAGAAGCTCGTCGTGCGCATGTGGGGCTTCCCGTACCTCACCTGGGTCACCCTCGCCGGCGTCGTCGGGGTCCTGGCCCTCATGACCCTCGACACCGACACCCGGGTGCAGCTGTACTTCACCGGCGGCCTCGCCCTGGCCCTCGCGATCACCGGCTACGTCCGCCAGCGCGCCGCGGCGGCACGCGTCTGACGCGACCCCGCACCCACCGAAGGAGCCCGGCGCGTCGCGCCGGGCTCCTTCGCGTGCGTCACGCGGCGGTGGCGGGCCGGGAGTGGTGGAGGCTCGCGTAGTAGTAGCCGTCGGCCTCGTATCCGGCCGGGTCCAGGCCGAGCTCCTTCACCCGGTCCACCGTCCGCCGCCGCTCGGCCTCGTCGGTGAAGCGCCGCTGCGGATGGAGGCCGGGCCCGGTCCGGGTGGTCAGGCCGTGGGCGCGGAGCACCCGGGCGATGGGCTCGTAGTCCACGGTGCGCAGGGCGAACGCCGCGACCTCGGCGTCGCGGGGCATACGGGCCAGGACCCGGTCGAAGGTGCGCGGACCGATGTAGCTGAGACCGCCGGTGACCGTGACCAGCCAGGCGTCGCCCAGGGCCCGGTCGAACTCCGGCCCGGGCTCGGCGGTCCCAGGACTTCCCGGGTCCGCCGTCTCGAGGTTGACGGCGAAGCCGGCGTCCAGCAGACCCACCTCGCGGGCGTAGGCCACGGCCCGCTCCGAGACGTCGATGCCGATGACCGGCACCGCGTCGTCCCGCCGCCGGGCCGCGTAGAAGTCCTTGTCCCGCTGGACGAGCTCGGCCGTGGAGAGCGGGGCCGCCTCGGGGCCGGTGTAGTGCGCGTAGAGGTCGGCCAGGGTCAGGTCGTGGTTGAGCAGCGCGGCGTTGATGCCGTAGGAGCAGCACAGGTCCACGACGGGGCGCGGCCGCGCGGGGGCCCGGCGGGCCCGCTCGGCGACCAGGGTCCGGAACACCGGCTGGGCGTGGTGCGGGATCCGGTAGTCCAGCGGCCGCAGCCGGGTGAAGTAGGCGCGTGGATCGGGCCGGTCGTAGATGTCGTCGAAACCGCTCTTGCCCCAGCCGTGGCTGTTCCCGGTGTACACCGTCATGCGCTGCCCCTTCCGGTCGGGTTCCGGTGGCAACCGCCGCGCGGACGGCATTTCATCGTACCCACGCGGCCCCCGTACATGCCCTCGCAGCGCACCCGCACCGGCCGCCCCGCCGCACTCACATGGCGCCCGGCGCCCCCGCCAGGTGGGTGACGAGCGCGTCCGCCACCACCCCCGCCGGGCCCGGCGTGAGGTTGTGGCCCATTCCGGGGACCATCAGCAGCCGGGCCCCGGCGATCTCCCCTGCGATGATCCGGCCGTGGCCGGGCTTGACCGGCTCCGCGCTCCCCTCGACGACGAGCGTCGGGGCTGTCACCCGGGCCAGGGCGCCCACCGGCTCGAACTCCAGGCCGGCCATCCCGGCGAGGCGGTGGTTGGCCGCGGTCCGGGGGTCACGCATGCGGTCGTGGAGCCGCTCCTCCAGGCGTCGCTGGGCGTCCTCGTCGAAGTCGGCCGCGCCCTCCCGGCCGTGGAGGACGCGCGCCAACCCGACCTGGAAGTCGACGGCCTCCGCCCGGGTGGCGGGCGGCGGGCCGGCGGCCGCGTTCCGGAAGAAGGCGACGAACTCCGGCTCCGGCTCGGGCAGAGCGCCCTCCGGCTGCGGTTCGCCCATCAGGGCCCGTACGATCACCTGGCCCTCACGGGCACCCAGGGGCGAGGAACCGATCACCGTGAGGCTGGCGACCCGGCCCGGGTGGTCGGCCGCGATCCACTGCGCGATCAGCCCGCCCGCCGAGTGCCCCACGACATGGGCCCGGGCGAGCCCCAGGGCGTCCATGAGCGCGAGCGCGTCGTCCTTCAGATCGACCCAGGTGTACGGGTGCTCCTCGAAGTCGCGGGCGGTCGAACGGCCCACGTCCCGGTGGTCGTAGCGCACGACCCGGTACCCGGCCGCCGCGATCCGCCCCACGAACTCGTCGGGCCACAGCAGCCCCTGGGCCATCGAGCCGGCGATGAGCAGCACCGGCGGGTGCGCGGGGTCACCGAACTCCTCCGTCCACAGCTCCACGCCGTTGGCCTCGACCATGCGTCCCGCCACAACCGTCTCCGACATCTTCGATACAGCCGACATACCGTCCCCGTTCTCCGGTCCGTTCGCTTCCCGTCCGCTCGTGCCGCGAACAAGGACAACTCTGCCGGGCGGGATCACCGGTGCCATCCGTAGGACCACTGGTCGTCCACTGGGGCGGCACCGGTGCCGTCATCGCAGCAGGCGGGCCAGCTCGGTCCGCGAGCCGATGCCGAGCTTCGGATACACCTTGTACAGGTGGTACTCGACCGTGCGCGGGCTGAGGAACAGCCGGGCCGCGACGTCCCGGTTGCTCACGCCCTCGGCGACGAGCCGGGCGATGCGCAACTCCTGCGCGGTGAGCCGGTCCAGGGCCGCGGGACCGTCCGGGCCGGCCGTCTCCCCGGCCGCGCGCAGCTCCCCGCGCGCGCGGCGCTCCCACGGCAGCGCGCCCATGCGGTGGAAGGCCTCCGCCGCGTGGCGCAGATGGGGCCGTGCCTCGCCGACGCGGCGGTCCCGGCGCAGCCGCTCGCCAAGGAGCAGCTCCGTACGGGCCCGGTCGTACGCGGTGGCGTCCTGGTCGCCGTCGGAGTCGAGGAGTTCGAGCGCCCGCCTGAGCAGCGCGGGCGCCTCGGCGTCGTCGGCGACCAGGGCCCGGCAGCGGGCCACCAGCGCCCGCGCGCGGGGCGAGGCCGCCTCGGCGGACCACTGACCGAGGAACTCCGCTGCGGCGCCGGCCGCCGCGCGGTCCCCGACGGCGACGGCCGCCTCCACCCGGTCCGCGGCCGACCCCCACACCACCAGGTGGTGCCCGGCGCCGGGCCCGGCGGACGCGAGGGCCGTGAGGCGTTCGTGGGCCCGGTCGAAGCGACCGAGGCCCAGCTCCAGCAGGCCGAGCGCGTACGAGGCCACGCCGGCGCGCAGGCCCAGGCGGTGGGGGATGGCGATGGCCAGCGCCTCCTGGGCGCGGGCCCGGCACTCGTCCTCCTGGCCGCGCACGGCCGCGCAGACGGCGAGGTTGGCGAGGTGGGCGGCCACGGAGTTGTCGAGGCCGGTCTCCCGGGCGAGGGCCAGCCCCTCCTCGGACAGCGCGGCGCTGAGCGCGAAGCCGCTGTCCATGCGCTCGGCCGTGGCGGCGTTCTCGAGGACGACGGGCAGCGTGCCCACCATGCCGGAGACGCGGGCGACACGGCCGGCGCGGGCGCCGTACCGGGCGGCGGCGTCGCTCTCCCCGAGCAGGCTGGCGGCGGCCGCCGCCCACAGCAACCGCGCGGCGGGGCTCTCGGCGGCGGAACCGGGCCCGGCGGGGGCGGGGGCGTCGTGAGCCGGGGCGTCGCACGCGGCGGTGTCGTCGTCCGGGAGTGCGGCCAGGGCCCTGCGCAGCACACGCGTGCCGTGGTCGGCGTCGCCCTCGTACAGCGCGCCCATGCCGGTCAGGATGTCGCGCAGGAAGGCGTCGCCGGCGTCCTCCGGCTCCCCGGGCGGGGCCGTCACCGCGGCCGCCCGGCGGCCGACGCGCACGGCCGCCCCGGTGTCGCCGACGGCGGAGGCGGCCTCGGCGGCGTCGGCGAGCAGGGCGAGCACGACGCGCCGGGTCGCGCGGGCGCGCTCCTCCGTACCGCCGGCCCCGGCCGCCTCTTCGGTCGCGGCCCCGGCCGACTCCGCGAACGACTCCGCGGCCGACTCCGCGGCCGTGAGCAGCGTCCGCAGCGCCTCGGCCGCGTTGCCCGAGGACAGTTCGAACCTGCCGTCGAGCCGGGCGATCCCGGCACGCAGCAGGGGATCACGGGCGAGGTCGCGGGCCGCGGCGAGGGCCGAGTGGGCCCGGCCCGGGCGACCGCCGAGCCACGCGGCGGCGGCCGTGTCCGTCAGCCGGCGGGCGCGGACCGCCGGGTCGGGGGTCAGGGCGGCGGCCCGGGCGAGGAGGCCCGCGGCGTCGGCGTAACCGCCCCGGGCCCCGGCGCGTCCGCCGGCGGCGGCCAGCGCGGCCGCGACGTCCTCGTCGGGGCCGGTCGCGGCCTCGGCGCGGTGCCGGGCCGCGCGGTCGTGGTCGCCGTCCTCCGCCAGGAGTCCGGCGAGCCCGCGGTGGACCGCGCGGCGGGCCGCCGGGGGCGCGCCCGCGTGGGCGGCGGCGCGGATCAGCGGATGCCGGAAGCGGACCTCGGGCGGCCGGATCTCCACGATGCCGGCCGCCTCGGCCGCGTCCAGCGCGCCGGGGTCCGCGCCCAGCCGCGCGGCGGCGGCGCGGATCAGCCGGGCGTCGCCCCGCCCCTCCAGCGCGGCGGCGAGCAGGACGAGCCGGGTGTCCTCGGGCAGTCGCGCGATCCGGTCGCCGTAGACGGCGGTGACGCCCTCCCCCACCGGCAGCGGGTCGGGCAGCGGCGCCCGGCCCGCCAGCTGATCGGGGGTCAGCAGGGCGGCGGTCTCGCGGAGGGCGAGGGGGTTGCCGCCGGTGGCGGCCGTGACGATCTCGACGACAGCGGGCGACGGGTCGGCGGCGGCACGCTCCGCGAGCACGTCCCGCGCGGTCGCGGCGTCCAGTCCGGCCAGCTCCAGCGAGGGCAGCGCGCCGAGCGACCGCCGGACCCCGGCGTCGTCACGGGTACCGATCAGCAGCCCCACGCCGTCGCCCCCGCCGAGCCGGCGGGCGGCGAACAGCAGGGCGTCGGCGGAGGCCTGGTCCACCCACTGGAAGTCGTCGACGACGCACACCAGGCCGCCGGCGGTCGCCGCCTCCGCGAGGAGGGACAGGACACCCGCCGAGACGAGGAACCCGTCCTGGGCCGCCGTCGGTTCGGCCAGCCCCAGCGCGGCGCGTACGGCGTCCCGCTGGGCGCCGGGCAGCGCGTCGGTCAGGCCGGCGACGGGGCGCAGCAGCTGGTGGAGGGCGGCGAAGGCCATCCCCGACTCCGGTTCGGCGCCGGTCGCCGTCAGGACACGCGCGGGGGCCGCCCGCTCGGCGGCGTGCCGCAGGAGCGTGGACTTTCCGGCGCCGGGCTCGCCGCGCACCACCAGGGATCGGCCGGCGCCGGAGCGTACGTCCTCCAGGAACCGCTCCAGCGCGCCGAGTTCGTCCTCACGCCCGGATATCCGGCCGACCGCCATCCCCGTTCCCCCGTCACCGCTGTCACCGCCGGGGCGCGGCCCGGTGCCCGCCCTCCGACAGGGCGACTGTACCCGTTCCGATCATGCTCGCCGCCGGCCGTTCCCGCTGGTCGGAGCGGTCGGAGCGGTCGGAGCGGTACGAACGGCCCAGGCGGGGACGGTCGCGCCGCGCGTCCTCACTCGCAGCCGCGGAACGACGTCTCCAGATAGGCCGGTACGCCGGTCGCCCTCGCCACGTTCACCGCCGCCAGCCGCCGCCACGTCGCCGTGTCGAGCACCTGCGCCCAGCCCGCCATGGACCGCACCTGCCATTCGGTGTGCTCGCCCGGGTCCAGCACGATGCCCGCCAGCTCGTCGTCCGTGAGGGTGCCGCCGTCGAAGACGAGACCCAGCTTGCACACCGTCCAGTCGCCGCCCGGCGGGAGGAAGTGCGTGGCGAGGAGCCGGGGCGGGCCGGTGAACGCGATGCCCGTCTCCTCCCTCGCCTCCCGGACGGCCGTCTGCCACGGGGTCTCGCCCGGATCGGTGTTGCCACCGGGCAGCTGCCACAGCCCCGGCCCGTAGGACGCCCGCAGTTGCAGCGGCCTGCCCCCGGTGTCGGTGAAGAACAGACAGCCGTACATGGTCGCCTTCGGCAGCGTCGCCACGTACCGTTCCAGCGGAAGCCATTCGCCCGTCACGGCAGGCCCCTCCCCTCTCCCCTCGCGTACACCCCTTCCAACTGCGCCGACCGGGTGAAGGACACGAGTCGGCCGTGCGGCGCTTGCCCGGTGCCCGGGCGGGGAAGAGGCTTCCCTCATGACTGCCTGTCACCCCGCGCCCAGGGCGCCCGCACCGGCACCGGCGGCCCGGCCGCTGGTCGGCCATCTGTTCCGGTTCGCCCGGGACCCGCTGCGGTTCCTGGAGTCGCTGCCCGCGCACGGCGACGTGGTGGAGGTCCGCCTCGCCGGCCGCCGCGTGTTCGTCCTGTGCCATCCGGACGCCGCCCGCCGCGCACTGGCCGACGGGCGCGCCTTCGACCGTACGGGCCCCGTCTTCGAACGGCTCCGGGCCGACATGGGCAACGGCCTGGCCACCTGCCCGCACGCCGGCCACCGGCGGCAGCGCCTGCTGATGCGGCCCGCCTTCCACCGCGACCGGCTCGGCCACTACGCGGAGATCATGCGGGCGGAGATCAACGCCCTGGCGGACCGCTGGCGGCAGGGGCAGGTCGTCGACGTCGTGGACGCCATGTTCACCCTCACGACGTCGGTGGCGGTGCGCACGCTGTTCTCCTCGCGCGTCGACGAACCCACCGGCGCCCGGCTCCGGCACTGCCTCGACGTCTTCCTCCGGGGCACCTACACCCGCACCCTGCTGCCGGTCACGGCCCTGCTCCCCACCCCCGCCAACCGGCGCTACACGACGGCCCTCGCACAGTGGCGCGCGTTCGTACGGGAGGTCGTCGCGGAGGGCAGGGCGCGGCGGGACGGCCACCGGGACCTGCTGTCCGCGCTGCTCGACGCCCGGGACGACGAGCGGACGGGAATGACGGAGGAGGAGCTGTCCGACCAGATCGCGGTGCTCGTCCTGGCCGGCGCGGAGACCACGTCCGCGGCTCTGGCCTGGACCTGGCACCTGCTGGCCGCGCACCCCGAGGCCGAGGCCGGCCTCCACGCCGAGACCGACGCCGTCCTGGGCGGTGGCGGCGCGGACCGGCAGGACCTCCCCCGTCTGGAACACACCCGGCACGTGATCCAGGAGGCGCTGCGCCTCTACCCGCCGGCCTGGGCCGTCCCCCGCGAGATCACGCGGGACACGGAACTCGCCGGGTACCGGCTGCCCGCCGGCGGCCTGGTCCTCTTCAGCCCGTACGTCCTCCACCGCCGGGCGGACACCTACCCGGAACCGGACCGCTTCCGCCCCGAGCGCTGGCGCCCGGACCCGGTCTCCGGCCGGTGCGCCGTCTCCCCCGCCGACTTCCTCCCCTTCGGCAGCGGCGCCACCAGGTGCCTCGGCGAGGCCTTCGCCCTCACGGAGGCGTCGCTCGCCCTGGCCTCCCTCGCCGCCCGCTGGCGGCTCAGGCCGCTGCCGGGCACGGTCGTCCGCCCGGCGGCGCGCAGCGTCCTGGCGCCGCGTGCCCTGCCGATGCGGGTGGAGAGCCGCCGCTGAACGCCGCAGGGCGGCCGCTCCTCGTCGTACGAGGTGCGGCCGCCCTGCGGCGTCACGGTCTGCCCGGTGCGGGTCAGTACGCGGAGTTGACGTTGTCCATGGAGCCGTACTTGTCGGCGGCGTAGTTGCAGGACGCGGTGATGTTGGCGACCGGGTCGTAGATGTC